>CAYOKC010000020.1:0-23979 GCA_964404415.1 uncultured Leptolinea sp.
ATCGTCCGCCGGGATCGATTCCGCGTCTTTCTTTTCCCATTGAACCGGATGGTTACATATTTGTTTTAACTGGGTCAACAGGCTGAGGATTTGGCCTCGGCGTTCAATACCGGTGGATGCCTGCACCCGCCCCATCACATCATCCACAACAGACTTATACAGATCAGCCTGTTCGTGACTGAGATTTACATAATCCTTAACTTCGATCTTTTCAGGAAGATCCTGGATAACAGCGGGATCAGATTTCAACCGGCGTAAAATGAAAGGTGAAACCAGTTTCCGCAGCCGGCCGGCGGCTTCTTTGTCACCGAATTTTTCAATCGGAAGGCCGTAATACCGCCGGAAGTTATCCTGTGATCCGAGATAACCCGGGTTGAGGAATTGCATAATTGACCACAATTCGCTCAAACGGTTTTCAACGGGTGTACCGGTGAGTGCCAGGCGGTAGCTGGCCTGCAGCTTGCGGATGGCCTGTGTTTGTTTCGCGCCGGAATTCTTGATATTCTGCGCTTCGTCCAGAATGACGGACCACCACGCGACAGATTGTATGGTTTCAGCATCCTGCCGCACAACAGCATAGCTGCTCAATACCAGATCAACATGCTTGATCCGGTCAACAAGTTCAGAATTACGCAATCGACCGGCACCCTGGTGCACATGGGTTGTCAATGTAGGGGCGAATTTTCGTACTTCGCGTTCCCAGTTGGTGACGACTGACGTAGGGCAGATCAGCAAGACCGGTCCGGGCAGCGATCCGTTGGTCTCTTTTTCTTTTAATAACACCGAAAGCGCCTGGATCGTCTTGCCCAGACCCATATCATCCGCGAGGCATGCCCCCATTCCGTAATTACGGAAGAATGTGAGCCATGAATACCCCAACCGCTGATACGGGCGCAGGGTGCCTTTCAATCCATCCGGTTGCTCCAGCATGATCAACCGGCCCTGATCTTCCAATTGCTGCAGCCATTCGCGAACCCAGCCGTCAACGATAACTTCGTCCACGGGCAATCCGTCAGAGGCTTCCTCACCGCCCAACGAATACAGGGCTGCCTGCACCAGGTTCATGGAACCGGTTTGCTGCTGGCGGCTCCAGAATTTGGATGCCGCGTCAAGCTGTTCAGATTCTAATTGGACCCACTGGCCTCGGATCTGTACCAGCGGTGACCGGAGTCCGGCGAGCCGCTCGAATTCTTCACGTGTGATCCGCTCTCCACCAAGAGATAACTCCCAGGTAAAACGAACCAGTTGATCCAGCCCCATTTTGCCCGATGTGGTTCGGGGAACGATATCCGTTTTATCCGGTTCCAACCGCAACCGCACTGCCAGGCGGGCGCCTTTGCTGTCCCACCAGGGAGGCGGTGTTATTTTGAAACCGGCTTCTTCCATTAGCGGGGCTGCTTCACGCAAGAAGCGGTACGCTTCGGTGGTATCCAGATCCGCCCCGGCTGGTTTGCTTGTCTCCAGGCTGGGAAGTATGGGTTGGAACAGCCGGGCGGCATACCCCAATCCGGTTAATAGTTTTTCCTGCGGTTGACGGAACCGTGTGGCATATTCAGGAATGGAAGATATGCCATTTTCCCAAATTTGGCTGGCGGATAATTGGATCGACAGGTCATCACGGGCTTGAAGTCCATAATCCAACCGCCAGACTTTCGCATCGGGCTTGCCGGGTTCCTGCTCGGGTGAGACCAATGTAAAACAAACACGGCTGGTATTATCACCGGCTGCCGAAAGGCTGCGTTTCCAGGCGCGTAAGCCGCTCTCCAGCGCCTGAAGCTGTGCCGAACTGGCTTTGACTCCGGCATCTTCCTGGAACAATGACAATATCCAGGTGAGCGCCGGGTCATCTTCGCCGGGCATCACCTTTGGCGCCTTGGAGCGCGTCCACGCGCGCATCAGGCCGTCACACATGCATTCCATAAAGGAGTCGACTGCCTTACGGGCGGAGGGATAATTGTGCCGTATGACCGCTTCAGCATCCAACGGCTCGGCCCGGCAGATAGACGGCATGCCTTCAGCCAAAACGCGCAGCCGCCGCTCATCAATATCACCATCAAGTACCGGCCGCCATCGGGCAATAAAACTCTGCCCCATCATATCAGCCGGTTCCAGGGATGGGATCAATTTTTGTAACGCCAGCGTTTCAAGCACGAGGTTGGATACCGTGCGCCAGTACTTCAGATCAGACCCCAACCGGAAATTTCCCGATGGTGTGTCTTCAGGAAGATTGATCAACACGCCAAACGCTTTGGCGGCCGGAAGCCACAAACCTGAGATCAACCAGTGTTCATTGGTAGCCTCTCCGACCTCCGTGATGCTTTCATCTTCGATCAGCAATCTCGAGGACGGCAACGGAATGGAGCCCCATGTTGGCAAAGCCAGACATGCGGATTGCGGTTCAGAATCCCAGAGCGGTGTACCCGCGGCAATCTCTTCACGCAACCGCCGTGATGGCATGGCGTATGGGTGCGCGGACGGAATTCCCTTTCGGATGACGGGTGGATGCCCCGCGGCATCTGCCAGCATACGGGAATTCTCAGCCCAGAAAATCATCCCTCCGGGATCAGTACTCCGGCGGGGCGACTGCCAATGGCCGTGCAATATCAGCATGGACACTCACGCAAATATAACAAATTGTCTAACCAATGTTCCTGAATAAACTCTAAAAATGTGATTTGTGACTCATCCCGGATTATTTCGTCCAGGTTGATAGCGAAAAATATTCTATTTATCCTGATATGATAATTTTAGCCTGCCCAGAACATCCTTATTATACAATATTCCAATCAAGTGAACAGATTTTTAACTTATTTTAATTTTTGAATCATTCTTCATTTTTCTAAACACACTATAAAAGCAACATGGTAATCTGGATAAAAAATAAGTAAAAAAAGTTGCATTTCTGAATTTTTGCCTATTTTTTCCGATAATATTCATTGGGTGGAAATTCCTTGATTCCAGTGGTATTCCTGTTTTGTCTGTCAGAAAAGGAGTACAGAGAGGGACGATTGAATCCGTTGGAATAATGCCGTACACTTAAAATCCAGATCGCGGGAAAATTGAGGTTTGGTACAGAATTTGCAATCAGGCATATTGGTTAATAATTGATGGTGTTTATACCCGTGTACGTCACACACTGTTAAGAATTACCAAACCCCTCCCAAACATGTCCCGTTGTATGCTTGCAATCATCAAGCTGGATCTGGAATTCTTCCATCCAGAGGTATTTCATTGTAGACTGAGGAGTTCATTATAAAGAAGTCATTGACCAACCGGGTAGAACAACAGGCATATTCAGCTAACACTGAAAAAATGCAGGTTATCGACCCGGTATTTTTCCAGACACTGGTTGACCAGTCGTTGGACGGGATCATCGTTGTTGATGATCTCCAGCAGATTATTTTTGCCAATCCGGCTGCCATTGCTCTTTATAAACAGACAGCCGTGGAGATCATCGGATCAAATTGCGGTTTCGTTCCCGACCCGGGTAGATGCATCATCTTCAATCCCGAGCCTGCCCATAATATTTCTTCCATGGTTGAAGCCAGAACTACAGAAATACTCTGGGATGGTCGAAAAGTAACCATGTCAACCCTGCGCCCGGTGATCGACCAGAAAAGCACCGGTGACAATGACCTCGAATTCTATTGCCGCCTGAAACCTGATGGCACGATCGTCGAAGTTGACGCTTCCTTCCTTTCGTATTTATCCAGGGCGGGTTTTAATGTCAGCAACCGCAAGATCTACGAGCTTTTTTCCGCCCAGGATTGGATCCGGTTTGAGATCCAGATGCAGGAACTGCGTCACAATAATTCACGGGGTGTGGTTCAAACCATTTTGATAGGGCCTGATGATAAGGCTCTGCATATCCAATGGATACTGAAAGCCCGCCTATCACCTGACGGGATCGTGGAAGAGGTCGAAGCAATCGGGCATGAACAGTCACGCCTGAACCAGTTGATCGAAAACCTTGATCTTTCCACATCGATCATCCAGAATGCCACGGAAGGCATCTTACTCACTGACAAAAAAGGCCGGATCGCATCCATCAATAAAGCATTCTCCAATATCACCGGGTATCATCTTGCCGAAGTGATCGGAAAACCCATCGATTTCTTCCGCTCAAACCACCATACGGAAGAATTCTTTGACACGGTTACCCGCCAGGTGAAGGACTATGGGATCTGGCAGGGAGAAATGAATAACGTCAGAAAGACAGGTGAGGTTTTTCCCTCCTGGGTCTCCATCCAGCCATCCAAAGACAGTTCAGGGCAGGTAACGAATTACATTTTCTACCTGCGCGACATCTCGGAAATAAAATTCATTGAAACCAACCTTAGGCAGATCGCGCTTCAGGATCCGCTCACCAGTCTGCCCAACCGCAGCCATTTCCTCAGCCGGTTGTCGCACGCGTTGGAACTGGCCCGCCGGAACAACCAACAGGTAGTTGTCATTTACCTGGATCTTGACCGTTTTAAAGTGATCAATGACACCTACGGGCACGAGAAAGGTGATGTTCTTCTGAAACTGGTCAGCGAACGGTTGACATCCATCGCCCGCCGCAACGACACGATCGCGCGCATGGGCGGCGATGAATTCACCGTGCTGCTGGAAGGCACATCAGTCGACTCCATCATTGGCGCATCCACTTTCGCGCAGAAAATCCTGGGGTTATTCAACTATCCCTTCCGGATTGACAATCACGAGTTCTATGTCACCTGTTCGATCGGCATAAGCCTCTATCCGAATGATGGCGATGACGTTACAACGTTGATGAAGAATTCTGACATGGCCATGTACCGCGCGAAGGAACTGGGGAAGAACAATTTCCAATTCTTCTCACAGGAGATGAATGAACGCGCGCAAAAACAGCTTGATATGGAAGCATATCTGCGCCATGCCGTTGAACGCAATGAATTAAGGCTGGAATATCAACCGATCGTTGACGCATCCACCGGCAAGATCCGCTCCGTTGAAGCCCTGCTACGGTGGGAAAATGCCGACCTGGGACGGGTGTTCCCGGATGTCTTCATTCCGTTAGCCGAGTCAACCGGGCTGATCATTCCAATTGGCGATTGGGTGGTATTCACGGCCTGCGAACAGATCAAGGCATTACATGACGCGGGTTGGACCGGGCTGAATGTTTCCGTCAACATATCAGGCCGCCAGCTTGAACGCAATACCCTGGTCGACACTGTGAAAACAGCACTTGAAAAAACCGGGCTCCCACCCTCGTGCCTGACTCTTGAAATCACAGAATCATTGTTGATGAAGAACATCAAAGCCACCCGCGCGATTCTGCAAGAATTGCGCCTACTCGGTGTGGGAATTTCAATTGATGATTTCGGTACAGGCTATTCTTCCCTTAACTCCCTGATGGTTCTTCCGATCGACACACTAAAGATCGACAAATCCTTTATCCTCGAAGTGACATCGAACCCTCAGAACCTTTCCCTTGTTCAGGGTATTATCCTGATCGGGCACAACCTCAACCTTCAGGTTGTCGCCGAGGGAGTGGAAACCATCGAACAGGCCGATCTGCTGAATATCAATACCTGTGACAAATTACAGGGATATTACTTCAGCCGGCCGGTAACTATTCCGCGGTTGGTTGAGCAGTTGGAAAAAGAAAAAGGTCAACCGGGCTAGATCTGGATACGCCGGCTGATCTCAGAAGCCCACGCGATTGATGCCAGGTAGGAATCGCGGAGCAGTATTGATGAAACCCCCGCGGTTTCTACAGCATTCCAATCGCCGTTTTCATAATCAATAACACAACCGAGTAACTCACCCATCGGGCCTTTGTGCTGCAATAATGCCTGATTGATATCATCTGTCAGCGGCAGGCTTTGAAGCACTTCTAGCATGGGCAGGTCCATGATGGCATCCAGTATAGACAGCAATCCAACGGTAAAAAAGCGGTCTTCCTGCTTTAAGCCGGTGGATTGTGCCAGTAATTCACACATCTTCCCCCGGATCATGGCTGTTGTCATCAGTGTGTTTGACCGGTCATTGACTTCCGACATGGCCAGAATGGTCAACCAGGCTCGGATCTGTTTTAATCCCAGGATAACAAGCGCGTGGCGGATGGATTCTACTTTGGTATCCAGCGCGTAATACGCGGAATTGACCATTCGCAGCAACCGGTAGCTGAGCGATACATCCTGGCGTATCAATTCCTCCAGCTCGCGCATGTCCACATCGGGATCGTACAGGCATGTCAATAACTTGAGAAGAGAGAAACGGCGCGCCGGCAAGCGGCGTCCATGAATCAACTTGGGTTGAGATAGGAAATTCCCCTGATAGAAATCAAATCCCAATTCACGGCACGCGTCATACTCTTCCTGGGTTTGAACATGGTCGGCCAAAATCTTGTTCGGGAACCTGCGGAATTCGAGCACCCGGTCACGCAGAGATGACAACGGGAATTTGTGGATATTCAGTTTCAGGATGTTGATAAACCGGGTGTTGGATTCAGTTAAAACCAGATCCGGATGGTCTTCAAGCGCGAGCCAGTACCCCTGATTGTGAAGGGTTTCGAGGGAAGTCAGCAGTTCACTGTCCATTTCCACCCAGGGCGGAACGCACATGACTACCTGCTCTTTCGGAAATGGAAGAAGCACCTTCCCGGTTAAATAGACTCTGTCTACCTGAAGGAAAGCGAGTTTGTCTTCAATGATCTTATCTATACCGAGTTCGATGAATGTATTAAAAATTACCTGTGAAGAGGCTTTTTCACCATCTTCATGCAGCGCGCTCGTATTTTCTTTTGCCCTGTATAGTAATTCGAATCCGAAAACATCCATGGACGGTGAATAGACCGGTTGACGCCCCACATAGATATCGATCATTTTTTGCTCCATAGATTAATTTCCGGCGATCAGTGCCATATTGCCCAGGACCTTCCATGAATTTAGAAAGACTTCAGTTGGAACATCGAAAAATTTCTCATTATTCAGATAACGGATTTTCTCTTCATTGTAGCCTGTTATCACAACGGCATGTTCGTACGCCGCCACGATAACTATTTGACCATCTTTCGCTGTATATTCCGCTGGAATTCCGCCAACCATATTGCCAATGACCCAGACGACAACAGGCCGGTCAGCAGCTATCTGCTGTTTCAATTTTTCCAGAGGATAGTCCTTTACCGCTGTGGCATTCACCCCGTATTCTTGCAATAATTGTGCCACGGGCTTCGCGTGCACCCCGTACGCGTACGGGGGTGTTTGCCCCCACTTGCTATTAACACTACCGACAAATCCCTCTTCAGGATTATCTGAGAGGGGCAGCCTGTGCTGAAATTCAAATTCATTGATGGATACGCCAAAGTAATTCGCCCAGGCTATCGTCGCGGCGGCTTCGCAACCCAATTTAAAATATTGTTTATGCCCCCACAGCCCATAAATATAATGAGCCGCCGGCAACCCGTTTTCTTCTTCAGGGACAGGAGTAGCGCCTTCTGGAGGTATGGGGGTTGCCGGAATGACCATTTTTGAGGAAAGCAAGGGAAACTCAGACGTCGCGGTGACGGTTAATGTTGCTGTGGGCGTTGGTGTCAGCGTTGATTCCGGTGTAGGTGTCGATGTTGGGTTAGATAGGGTTTCTGAGGGTGTCTCTGTAGACAATACACTCGCCGCGATGGCAGGTGTGGACGAGCATCCACTACTCAACATCACGGCGAGGGCAAGGAATATAACCGGAAGAAAATTCAGTGATCGAAACACGGCACCAGTTGTTGTTTTAACAAATAAGTTGAAACAATTTTATCATCTGGTTTGTGTTTGGATCGGTTTTTTATCCGTTCTTAATTGTGTTCAATACAGCCGAGAGCAAACCACCCTGGCGGTAGTATTGGACTTCCAAAGGAGTATCCAACCGGCACGTGGCTGTAAAGGAAAACACGTCTCCGGAACTCCGGCGGACGTCAACCGTCACCAGGCAACCCGGTTTCAACGTGTTTCCGTTGAATCGCACATCTATGGCTTCTTTACCATCCAGTCCCAGGCTGGCGGCATTCTCACCCACCTGGAATTGCAGCGGCAGGATTCCCATCCCCGCCAGGTTGGAACGGTGGATACGTTCGAAGGATTCGGCTATAACCGCTTTTACACCCAGCAGCATCGGTCCCTTGGCTGCCCAGTCACGGCTTGACCCGGTGCCATACTCTTTTCCAGCCAGAATTACCAACGGGATGTTCTGTTTCGTGTACCGGATAGAAGCATCGTAGATTGTGGTCAACTCACCTTCCGGTTGAATGGTTGTGTATCCGCCTTCTTTTCCTCCAGCCATCTGATTGCGCAGGCGTACATTGGCAAACGTACCGCGCACCATTACCCGGTCATTACCGCGCCTTGATCCATAGGAATTGAAATCCACAGGGGCAATCCCGGCATCCTTCAAGAATTGTCCGGCGGGAGAGTCACCAGCGATATTCCCTGCCGGGGAGATGTGGTCCGTGGTGACTGAATCGCCGAAAACAGCCAGTACGCGCGCATTTTTTAACGCCGACGGAAACACTTCCGAATTTCCGGGAAGGCTGAAGTACGGCGGTTCCTGAATGTAGCTGGACGCATCATCCCATTCATAGCTGGAACCGGAACGGCTGCCCATGGAATTCCACGCTTCATCACCGGTAAAGATTTCGGCGTAAGCCGAATTGAACAGATCCGCGGTGATGGAAGACGCGGCTGCCGTGTCAATCTCTTTACGGGCAGGCCAGATGTCTTTCAGGAACACCGGTTTGCCGTCATTACCTATTCCTACCGGCTCCGCGTCGAAGTCAATATCCACCCGACCAGTCAACGCGTAGACGACCACCATCGGCGGCGATGCCAGGAAATTCGCCAGAGTGTGTGGAGAGACCCGTCCTTCAAAATTGCGATTTCCTGAGAGCACGGCGGCAGTCACCAGTTCGCCCTGTTTGATGGCATCCACTACTTCCGCGGCGAGCGGACCGGAGTTGCCGATGCAGGTGGCGCAGCCAAAACCGGCAACCTGAAATCCGAGTTTATCCAGATAGGGTTGCAATCCGGACGACTGCAGGTAATCCGCCACTACACGGGAACCGGGCGCCAGGCTGGTTTTCACAAATCCGGGAACGGCCAGACCGGCTTCGACAGCTTTCTTTGCCAGCAAACCGGCCGCCAGCATAACTGTCGGGTTGGAGGTGTTCGTGCATGACGTGATGGATGCCAGAACAACGGCACCATGCCGCAGCACCGCGTCAGACCCATTCGTGAGTTTTATGGAGACAGCATTCGCCAGTTTTTCTTCCGGCAGTTGATATCCGCGGTCAGCTTTTGGTTTGACCAATGCCGCGAGAAATTCCGGTTTGACGTTGCTCAATCCAATGCGGTCCTGCGGACGTTTGGGGCCAGCCACAGACGACTCGACAGAACCGAGATCAAATTCAAGGATTGAAGAGTATTCCGGGTCGGGGCTTTTCGCTGTTCGGAACAGACCTTGCGCGTCAAAATACGCCTTGATCAAATTGATCTGGTCTTCCGAGCGGCCGGTGAGGCGAAGGTAATCCAGCGTCAGGTTATCAACGGGGAAATAGGAAACGGTCGCGCCGTTCTCCGGGGTCATATTGGCGATCATCGCCCGGTCTGCCAGGCTCAAACCATCCATTCCGGGGCCGAAATACTCAATAAATTGATTCACCACGCCGGTCTTGCGGAGCAGTTGAGTGAGGTGAAGAACCAGGTCAGTGGGCATCACGCCGTCACGCAACTTTCCTGTCAGCTTGATACCAACAACATCCGGGGTGACCAGTTCCACGGGTTGATCCAACATAGCCGCGATAGCTTCAATACCGCCCACGCCCCACCCCAGAACACCAAGTCCGTTGATCATCGGGGTGTGGGAATCGGTACCAAAAACCGAATCGGGGTAAACAACTGGCAATTCATCATTGGAAACCTGCACAACAGGCGACAGACGCTCCAGATTGACCTGGTGAATAATCCCACGGGAAGGCGGAACAATCCGTAAATTGGTAAAAGCCTGCTGCGCCCAACGCAGAAAATGGTACCGTTCGCGGTTTCGTTCGAATTCCACTTTGACGTTTTTCGCCAGCGCGTCTGGCGAAGCAGTGAAATCCATTTGAATGGAATGGTCAATCACCAGGTCCACAGGAATGGCCGGATTGATACGACCCGGATCTCCGCCCTGGCGTTCCATTTCTGTACGCATCGCGGCCAGGTCAACCATCACCGGCACACCGGTGAAATCCTGCAGCACCACGCGCGCCGGGTAGAAGGCGAGCGGATGTCGCTCGTCAGCAGAAGGCATCCAGCGCGCCAGGCGGGCTACGTCATCGCGGGTGATGGACAGGCCGTCACACCGGCGGATGGCCGATTCCAGCAGGATGCGGATACAGTAAGGCAGCCGGCTGACATCTTTTTTGAATTCCCGCCCGACCTCTTTGATGGAATAATATCCGTACGTCCGGTTATTGGCTGTAAATGTGTTCATAGTAAAGGGAGAATTGGTCATTCTTTATCCTTGTTTTTGGGTTACATCGCTTTGATCATGGACTGGCCGAAGCCGTCTGTGGAAACCAGGGTGGCATCGGGGATCAGGCGGTGAATATCAAAGGTGACAGTGCGGGCGGCCAGCGCGCCTTCCAACCCGCGGATAACGAGGTCGGCCGCTTCGGTCCAACCCAGATAGCGCAGCATCATTTCTCCTGACAGTATCAACGATGAAGGATTGGCTTTATTGGTATTGGCAAACAGCGGGGCTGTACCGTGGGTGGCTTCAAAGACCGCCGCGCCGGAAACATCATTGATGTTAGCCCCGGGGGCAATACCGATACCGCCTACCTGGGCGGCAAGCGCGTCTGAAAGGTAGTCACCGTTCAGGTTCGGTGAGGCGATCACGTCAAATTCCTGTGGGCGGGTCAACACGGCTTCGAACACGGCGTCGGCGATCATATCCTTGATATACACTTTTCCATCCGCGAGAGCCGATTCACGAGCCTTGTTTGCCGCTTCCTCACCCTTCTCTGCTTTTACGCGTTCCCACTGAAGCTGGGTGAATACCCTGTCGCCAAAATCTTCTTCCGCGGCGGCATAACCCCATTTGCGGAAACCGCCTTCCGTGAATTTCATGATATTTCCCTTATGCATCAGGGTGACAGACTTGCGGCCGTTGGCCAAGGCGTAGCGGATTGCAGAGCTTACCAACCGGCGGCTGCCCTCTGAGGATACCGGTTTAATACCAAAGGCTGAAGTTTCAGGGAAACGCACCTTGGCAAACTGGGCCGGGAAGTTTTCCTTTAATAAAGCCGCGAACTTTGAGTTGTCTTCGGAACCCAGCTCAAATTCAATCCCCGCGTAAACATCTTCGGTATTTTCGCGGAAGATGACCATGTTGACATGTTCCGGGTGAACCACAGGCGCGGGAAGTCCGTTGAACCAGCGGACCGGCCGCTGGCACACATACAGGTCCAGTTCTTTCCGCAATGCGACATTGAGCGATCGGGCTCCTCCCCCAACCGGGGTTCCCATAGGCCCCTTCATCCCGACAAGGTAGTGCCGGAAAGCCTGCAAAGTCTCTTCGGGCAAGCCATTTCCCAGTTGTTTGACGGCTTTCTCGCCAGCAAGTACTTCCTTCCAGACGAGTTTACGGTTTCCTTTATAGGCCTTTTCAACAGCCGCATTAAGAACAGCTTTCGCTGCCCGCCAGATATCAGCCCCGATTCCATCACCTTCAATATACGGTATGGTGGGAGCATCCGGAACGGTCAACCGGCCATTTTCACAAAGTATGCGCTGCTCATTGTTTTGTGTATCAACCTTATCCATTGTGTTTTCCTTTCATATAAAGGCGAAAAATCACCCGAAGATTACCCTTGACGGTCACAAAAAGAAGCATCTATAATATTATCAGATTACGGGACGCCGTCCCGTATAACGAGACAAAACAATGGAAAATGAGATATCTCCTATCCTCAACAGAGCCGTAGCCATTCTGGATTGTTTCAATCAAGACCGTCCGGAAATTGGTGTGCGCGAGGCAGCCCGCCTGGTCGGGCTATCCAGCAGCGCCGCGGGCCGTTTGATGGCTTCGCTTCGCAACCTGGGGATACTCAGTCAAAATCCTGAAAGTAAAGCGTACAGCCTGGGCCCGCGCGTATTAACATGGTCCGGTGTTTATACAGCAACATTAGACCTTCGTAAACGCGCGCTCCCCTTCCTCGAAGAATTGTACGTTTCCACAAATGAGACGATCAGTCTGTACATTCTGCAGGGCAACGACCGCATCTGTGTTGAACGGTTGGAAAGCGCGCAGACCGTGCGCATCGTGGCACGCATCGGGCGCCGTCTGCCTTTATATGCCGGTTCAGCCGGCAAAGTCTTACTGGCATTTCTGCCGGAAGACCGGTTGAGAGAAATTCTCTCCTCATTAAAAATGGACGCGCTTACGGCCAATACCATCACAGACCGGGCGACATTATTAAAAGAATTGACCGAAATCCGCCGGCGTGGCGTTTCTGTCAGCCATGGAGAGTGGATCTCCGATGCCAGCGGCATTGCCGCACCAATTTTCGATCAATTTAATGACCCGGTAGGCGCCATCAGTATTTCAGGCCCAACACAACGTTTCACACCGCGGGTGATCGAGCTGTTCACACCGCCGTTGATCCATGCCGCTGTCGAGATATCCCGTGATATGGGATACCGCGGACCCTTCCCCCCCAAGTTCATGGAGTAAAACATGATCCTGCATGACCGCATTGCCGATATTCTGCCCTCGTGGCGCGATCGCGTAAACCGTCTGGTGAAAGAGAACGGTGACTTCAAAGTATGCGATGTCACAGTCAGTCAGATTTACCAGGGTATCCGGGGTGTCCAGATTCAGGTCACAGATATCTCGTACGTCGACCCGTACGAAGGTATCCGTCTGCGTGGATACACGGTACCGGAATTGTTGGATAAACTCCCCCGCCTACCCGGCTGTCAGTTTCCGCTGGCCGGCGGTCTGTACTTCCTTCTGATGACAGATTCCCTTCCCACCTTCGATGAAGCCATGGAAGTGGAAAATGAGTGGAAAAAATACGCGGCCATCCCCGAACATGTAGTCAAGATGGTGCATTCCATGCCGCGGAATACACACCCGATGACTCTTTTCTCTCAAGCCATCATGGCCTGCCAGGTGGATTCGGTTTTCACCCGCCGGTATATGGAAGGACTGCCCAAATCGGATTACTGGATTCCCACGCTGGACGATTCCATCCGCCTGACAGCCAAATTGCCCGCGCTGGCGGCCATGATCTACAACTGGAAATACCGCAACGGTTCGGTGATTGAACCCAACCCGAACCTCGACTGGAGCGGCAATTTCGCCTGGATGATCGAAAACACGAACAGCCATGAATACGAAGAATTGTGCCGTTTATTCTTCCTGCTACATTCCGATCATGAAGGCGGCAACGTTTCTGCCCATACCGCGCATCTGGTAAATTCCGCCCTGTCTGATATATACCTGACGTCCGCCGCCGCGATGAACGGTCTGGCCGGACCGTTGCACGGTCTGGCCAACCAGGAATGCCTGCGCTGGCTGCTAAAAGTTTACAACAATTTCGAATCCTTCCCTTCTGAAGAAGAAGTGATTGATTTCGCGCGCGCTGAGTTGAGTTCCGGCCGGGTCATCCCCGGTTACGGCCACGCGGTGCTGCGCACTACGGATCCCCGCTTTACAGCCCAGTATGAATTTGCCAAAAATTACCTGCCGGATGATGAATTGTTCCGCCTTGTCAGCCGGATCTATGACGTTTTACCCGGTGTATTGAAAGAAAACGCGAAAATCAAGAATCCCTATCCGAATGTGGATGCGATCAATGGGACTTTGCAGTACCATTATGGTGTTCGCGAATTTGATTTCTATACCGTACTGTTTGGTGTCTCCCGCGTTCTGGGAATTTCGTCACACGCCGTGTGGGCCCGCGCC
Organism: uncultured Leptolinea sp.; assembly: GCA_964404415.1. Lineage (GTDB taxonomy): Bacteria > Chloroflexota > Anaerolineae > Anaerolineales > Anaerolineaceae > Leptolinea. The sequence goes on from CAYOKC010000020.1 coordinate 13,960, forward strand.
CTCAACAAACCGATCGAACGCCCCAAATCGTTGACGACCGCCATGCTGGAGGAAAGGGTTTCAGGAAAACCCGACACCATAGAAGTGGAAATGTAAGGGAACATGGAATACCATCGCATCATCATCAAAGTCGGCAGTTCAACCTTAACGGCCGGAACACCCAAACTTTCGATTCCGCGTATCTTCGATATCACCCGCCAGATCATCGAACTGAAAGATAAAGGCGCGCAGGTGGCACTGGTCACATCCGGGGCCATCGCGGCCGGGCGTGAAGCCATGAGTATTGCGGAAGCGCCTCGCTTCACCCCCGGCAAGCAAATGTTGGCAGCCATCGGGCAGCCGCGTTTGATCTCGTTCTACGATCAATTCTTCCGCATGTTCGGTCATCTCAGCGCGCAGGTATTGTTAACCCGCGAAGACCTTACCGACCGTAACCGCTATTTAAACGCGCGCGGTACGTTTGAAGGGCTGTTGGAAGGCGGAATCGTTCCGATCATTAATGAAAATGACACCGTCGCCACGGAAGAGATCCGTTTTGGCGATAATGACAATCTCAGTGCACTTGTGGCGAGCCTGGTGGAAGCTGACCTTCTCCTGTTGCTGACTGATCAAGCCGGCCTGTATACCGGCGATCCCCGCAAAGATGAAACAGCCCAACTAATACGCAAAATTGACCAACCGGAAATCCCGCAGGAATACTGGTCAGCCGCCGGTGGGTCCAATTCTGGGCTGGGAACCGGAGGCATGGTGACAAAGTTGCGCGCGGCCGATCTGGCCCGCCGGGCTGGTGTCAGGGTGATCATCACCTCAGGTTCTGAACCGGATGTGATCACCAAAGCCGCCTCGGGCAAAGAGATGGGAACCCTTTTCCCACCGCTGGTTTCAAAACTCGAAAGCCGCAAACGCTTCCTGCTGGCCGGCAAACGTGCCGGGGGTATGTTGATCATCGACGATGGAGCCGTAACAGCACTTCGCAAAGGCGGCAGCCTGCTTCCCGTGGGTATCCGGGAGGTCAACGGCGTTTTTTCACGCGGCGCAACGGTGCGAGTTCTGGACCAAAAAGGAGCGGAAGTTGCCGTCGGGATGACCAATTATGATTCTATCGACCTGGCCCATATATCAGGGCGGCGTTCTGACGAAATTGAGGAGATACTCGGTTTCACTGAAGGTGATGAAGCCGTTCACCATAACAATATGCTGCTCTTAAAACCCGCTCTCCGAAAACAGAAAGGTGACTGACATGAACCCGACATCACCCCTCGCGCTGGCGAAAGCGGCACGATCCGCCTTCCGTATCCTCGCCGCAACCGATACAGCCTCACGCGAAAAAGCGTTGATGTATATTGCCGCTGAGATCGAAAAGAATTCCGCGGCGATCCTGGTTGCCAACCAATTGGATGTTTCTGAGGGTACCAAGAATGGACTTTCGCCGGCTTTCATTGACCGCCTTCTGTTGACAGAAGAACGGCTGGGTTGGATCACTACCGATCTCCGCCGGGTGGCCAGCCTGCCGGACCCTGTTGGTGAGGTATTTGACAGCCAGGTGATGCCGAATGGATTACGTATCCGCAAACAACGTGTTCCGCTTGGAGTTCTGGCTGTTATTTACGAAGCCCGCCCCAATGTAACCATCGACGCTGCCGCGCTGGCATTAAAATCCGGCAACGCCGTCATTTTGCGTGGATCCAGCGAAACCCTGAACTCAAACCGGGCGCTTGTGGACGTGATACACAACGGATTGGCTGCCGCGGGCTTGCCTGAAGGCGCCGTGCAATTTGTAGACAGTCCCAGCCGGGAACTGGTTTTTGAATTGCTTAAACTGCACGATCATATTGATATGGTCATTCCCCGGGGCGGTTCCGCGCTGCACAAGTATTGCCGTGAGAACAGTCTGATCCCGGTGATCACCGGCGGCATTGGTATCTGTCACCTATTCGTGGATGCCAGCGCGAACCTTGATAAAGCGTTGCCGGTCATCCGCAATGCCAAAATACAACGCCCGAGCGTTTGCAATGCTTTGGATACAGTTCTGGTACATTCATCTGTAGCCCGCGAATTCATCCCCCGCCTGGTGGAAGCTCTGGAAAAAGATAACGTCACATTCAAGGTAGATGGCAAAGCGGCTGCATACCTCCCGTCTCCATTACCAGCGGGCGTTGAACCGGCCGGTGACAATGATTTTGACACCGAATGGTTGTCGCTTGTTCTGGGCATCAAGGTGGTTGATACCATGGACGATGCCATAGAGCATATCGCGGTGCATTCCACCGCCCATTCCGATGGAATTCTGACTGAGGATGAAACCAACGCCAGAGCGTTTGTTGCGCTGGTGGATTCAGCCGCGGTGTACGTCAACGCCAGTACCCGCTTTACCGACGGCTCGCAATTGGGGCTGGGCGCGGAAGTGGCCATCTCAACGCAACGGCTGCATGCCCGCGGGCCAATGGCGCTGCGTGAATTGACGACCTACAAATGGGTCATCGAGGGTGACTATCACGCCCGGCCATAGGACGAGTATCCCGTTTACGTTGCTTTCTGCCGGCCTGGTCACCGCTGCCAGCCTATTTGCTCCTGCTTTCTCAAAAACAGATACCATCATTCCCATCCGCCGTTCCGTTCCATCTGCGAGCGTCACGGCGGATATTGATTACTGGAAACCTGCTATTCACGACCGGCTGCAGATTCAGTTTGCCGGGCTTCCGGTTGTCCTGGATAACGATACAGATGTGTATGACCTCGACCTGTTCGATACTGAAATTGAATTGATCCGGACGATCCACCAATCAGGGGCGCACGCCATTTGCTATATCAATGCCGGCGCGTGGGAAGACTGGCGCCCGGACGCGGATGCATACCCGCCGGAGATTATCGGGAATGATTACTCCGGATGGCCGGGTGAAAAATGGCTGGATATTCGTCAATCGGATAAATTGGCCCCAATCCTTTCCGCCCGGTTGGCCCAGTGCAAAGAGAAGGGATTCGATGGCGTTGAACCGGACAATCTGGACGGATTTCAAAACGAAACAGGGTTTGATATCAGCGCATCTGACCAGGCGGCATTCAACACCTGGCTTGCCGGGCAGGCACATTCCCGCGGGTTGTCTATTGGGTTAAAAAATGATCCGGATCAAATAGACGAACTGGTAAAAGAATTTGATTTTGCCGTAACCGAGGATTGCCTGGCAGAAGAATGGTGTGACAGTGCCTTGCCCTTCATACGGTTGAACAAACCAGTGTTCGCGGTGGAATATACAGACCGTATCACTTCCCTATCCCCCTACTGCTCCCCGGCTCACGAGCTCGGCATTGAGCCTATATTGAAGCATCGTGAATTGGACGCCTACCGGTCAACCTGTGATTAAAAATTGCAAGCGACCGGGTGAGGGGGGCACCCGACCGCTTGCAATTAGAATCTTACCAGAGTTTACTAATTAAGCAATAGCAATTTGCAACTTTTGTATCAGGTAGATTCAATGTTTCCCGAACAGAATCAGAAGGACAGTTTGGTTGAAAGAAAGCGTACAAGTATCGACCGCAAAAAGAAAGAGACTGCGATTCAAAGAATACCGCAGTCTCTTTCAGTGTGTACCGGTCATTCTAGAAAATCAATGCCAGAATTCCCAGCGGGAGCAAAATGATCAACATAAGGATCAATAGCAAACCTCCCACGCATCCCAGGATGCCCACCACCAGGCTGACCACGCCCGCGATAATACCAAACACCAGGCCAATCAGACCGCCGATCAAATCAAATATAAATTTTATCAATCCCATTTTGGACTCCTTTATCGTATTTCATTACAACATACGCAAAGTTCTGTCCCGGGTTGCAAAAATGAACGTTGGAAAAAAATAAATTAAAGAATTCTGAAAATATTCTGATACGTACTATAATGGATTAATTTAACTGCCGGTGTGAACCAGAGGAGATTCAACACAATGGAGTTCCGTAAATATAACCCTCCACCAGAAGCGATTGAGATATTGAACGCCGCGCCGGGCGTTATCGCTGCCAGCACTATCCCCCAATTGATCGACCTGTCTTGCGGTGGGCCAGGCAGCAGCTATTATGAAGTCGCCTATGAGGTCAAAGGCAAAGGCTGGGTGACTGAAGCCACTGTCAGCCGGGTGCGCAATGGTGTGGCGGCCAATTACCTGGAAGCCTATATGCGGCGGCGCGATCCGGAATGTATGGTTATTGGTGATCAAAACCCCACCGATAAACCCACGTTTATGTCGCGATTTGGTACTGAATTCGATACCCTCCGGCAGGACACGTTTAACTGGTTAAAAACCCAGCAATTATTGATCTTTGGTTTCATCGCCGGGCAAAAAGGCATGGGCACCGACGCGCTGGTCATCGCGCCGGCCAACGCGGGTTTCTTTGCCCTCGGGTTGGCCATGCTGCAGGGCATGATCCCGTATGATGAGATTCCCGATAATTTCCAACCCCACATGATCATCTATGTGGCTCCCCCATTCCGTCACACGCATTTCAATGGTGAACAGATCGTTGTCCACAACCGCCTTGAAGGGATGCACGAACTGTATTCCTATAACCTGTATCCCGGTCCCAGCGCGAAAAAGGGTGTGTACGGCGTTTTGATCAGCCTTGGTGAAAAAGAGGGCTGGGTAACAACCCACTGCTCCACCGCGCAGTTGATCACACCATATGACAACGTCATCACCTTCATGCACGAAGGTGCCAGCGGCGGCGGTAAGAGCGAAATGCTTGAACAGGTTCACCGCGAGATGGACGGACGAATTCTTCTGGGTGAGAATATCATCACCAAAGAAGCACGTCATCTTGAAATTCCGCGTACCTGTCAGATCCGCCCTGTGACTGACGATATGGCCCTTTGCCATCCGTCGATCCAATCCAATAACAAAAAATTGTCTGTGGTGGATGCTGAAAAAGCCTGGTTTATGCGCGTCAACCACATCGAACATTACGGTACCGATGTGCAAACCGAGCGGCTGACAGCCGAACCGCCGGAACCATTGCTGTTCATCAATATTGACGCGGTTCCCAACAGCCGCGCGTTGATCTGGGAACATACCATGGACGGTCCTGGAAAGCGCTGCCCGAACCCGCGTGTGATCATCCCTCGGCGCATTATTCCTGAAATCGTAAATGAACCGGTCAGCGTGGATATCCGCAGTATGGGTGTACGCACCCCGCCATGCACAAGAGAGAATCCCACATATGGCATCATAGGAATCTTCCACATCCTGCCGCCGTCACTGGCCTGGTTATGGCGCCTGGTGGCTCCGCGTGGGCATGACAATCCGAGCGTTGTTGATACCGAAGGTATGAGCAGCGAAGGTGTCGGTTCCTACTGGCCTTTTGCCACCGGCCGCCGTGTGGACCAGGCCAACCTGCTTTTCCGTCAATTCGTTGAGAATACCCGCACGTCGTACGTACTGATCCCCAACCAATATATTGGCGCATGGAAAGTCGGCTTCATGCCGCAGTGGATCGCACGCGAATACCTGGCCCGCCGCGGTAATGCCAAATTCCGCCCGGAACAGATCCGCAAGGCGCGCCTCCCGCTGCTGGGGTACACCATGCACCAGTTATTGATCGAAGGCCGCAGCATTGCACGCTGGATGCTTCAGGTGGATACCCAGCCTGAGGTTGGCGAAGAAGCCTACGATTTTGGCGCCAATCTGCTAACCAATTTCTTCAAAGATTGCCTGCAGGATTTCCTGCACCCCGAATTGGATCCACTCGGGCGCAAGATCATTGATTGCTGCCTGCAGGATGGAACCATTGAAGATTACGAATCTTTTATCAACTGACCTTTAGTATCCTTGATACACTGAACGCAGAAAGCGGTGGATGATCTTTTCCATGACATCCGCCGCTATTCTTTTAAGAAAGAATACCGGTTGTTTTGTGTAATACGGCTGATCAAACCAGCCCATTTGCTTCCAGTAGGCGTTATCCGTAGGATTTGAATCCGTGAGGTAACGCGCGTTGATGCGCCACACGCGGAACCGGATCAGGTCATAAAGAGACGGTGACGGATGTTTCTGTGACTGAATTGCCAGATAGAATTTCTCGGCCGCTTTCCGCAGACTGGCTTCCTGTTCTACCTGTTTCTTTGGTTGCAGCGCCTCAGGGTGGGCAACACCTACCCCGGTCACATACGTAAACCCCCACATGGTGGTGTTCAACTTAATATAATCCAGCGTTTCTTTAAATTGTCCGCCGCCGCTGGCCAACCCCATGGCATACTTTCCGAAGAACCTGGGACGATGCCACAGGTAGCTGAGATGATCGATCGGACGTTTAAGTAAAGCCGAAACCTGCAGAGAATAGACCGGAGTCGTGAAGATCACGCCGTCGGCTTCCAACATTTTTTGCTGCAAAATGGGTGTCTCGTCTTTGAGGGGGCAATGTGACTCGCCTTTGAAGATGCAAAGATGACATCCCCGGCAATCTTTGATGTCCATATCACGCAGCCAGAGGTGCTCTACATCCACATCGGTGTGTGTAAGCAATTGCTGCTCAATGATAGACGCTCCTTTGTATCCTTCCCCTTTTCTCGGGCTGCCATAGACGATCAATAGTTTCATGCTTGCCTCATCGCGGATTAAGATGGGCAACTTATATCACAGGGGGAAGCCGGTCGTAAAGGTTTATCCCGGATTTACTATTCGATTTTTAAGACAGCATCTTCTCGATGGCGGCTACGGTCTCATCAGGTGATAAATCCAACCAACTGGCTTTTAACGACATGGGGATTTTGACATGTGTAAATCCCTGCCCTCCGAAAACCAGAAGCGGTTGACGGTCCCCAAAGCGTTTCATCTCAGGTTCGATCTTCAGCACCGACCTTGCCGTTTCCTCTGTCGTTGCTGAGAAAAGCAGCATCCGGGGATTGATCGGCACCAGAGCCTCGGGTAATTTGTCCAGCGAAAGATTGGATCCCAGATAGCGGATATCCCATCCACGCCAACGCAACATAACCACGATCATCAGGAGTCCGATCTGATGTTCTTCACCCGGCGCGCCGGCCGCGATGATCACTGATTGATGAGATGGCGGCATGGATGTGGCCAGCATGGAAATTAATCGCTGCATGAAGAATTGAGACGCAAAATGCTCACTGGCCACCGGAAGTTCCCCACGTTTCCATGCCTGACCAATTTCGATCAGGGTTGGTTTGGCAATCCTTGTCAAAACTTCATCCACTGTATAGATGGAGAAAGCACGCCGCATAAGCTCATTTGCCGAGTCGGGGTCGAATTTTGTTACTGAGTCAAACAACTGCCGTGACAGCGTGTCAAACGCCATGGAATTATCTGATAGACCATTTTTATGGTCGGTAACCGGATCCTGTCCCTTCCGGCGCAAATCATTAAGGTGTTCCACCACCCGGCTGACGCTCATTCCAGAATCGATCTGCTGTTTCACCCAACGCAGTGTTTGAAGGTCATTTTCTGAATACATCCTGTATCCCTGATTACCCCTTACGGGATTCAGAAAATCATAGCGCCTCTCCCAGGCACGCAGAGTTACCGGAAGTAAGCCAACCATATTGGAGATGGCTTTGATATTGTAAACAGGCTTTGAATTCTGGTTATCGGTTATTAGATTCATATTTTCCGGATACACTTTCTATACAATCTTAACAGCAAAACGGGAGATTTGTCGAAACATTGTATAGGTTTTCTCCCGAATTGATTCAACCCGCGATAAGTTAATCATCCATTTACAAAGCCTTAACCCCGCCTTTGTTTTCCGGCCGGGCATATTTGGTATCCTAAGTCAAAGTTCCTTAAGTAAGAAGTATTAATGGCCTACTTTTCTGAGACAGTCTATTCACCAGATTCAACCCTGGGCGACCTACCTTCCATCACATCCAGGATTGATTGTGAAACCACGGGTGAACAGGTGATGCAACTTTTCAAAGAAAACCAGACCAATCCCGGAGTTATTGTTTTTCAAAATTCTTCGATTATCGGGATGATATCCCGGGAAGCCTTTTTTGAAACAACGGGTAAACGGTATGGTGTGGAACTGTTCATGGGGAAACCCATCAAAGCTATGCTGGAGAATTTTTCCTCCCAACCTTTGATCCTTCCGGAAAACACGAAGATCAGCATGGTTATTCATGAAGCACTAAAACGAAACGCGCGGTCAGTATATGACCCGATCATCGTCCAGAAATCTACCGGCGATTTCCAAATTATTGATATTCTCACCGTTTTTTTGGCAGAAAACCAGATATTACTGATGCTCCATAATCAATTTGTCGATTCGAAAACTTCCGGTTTGCCTTTAACCGATGAAGAAGCCATCAAACGGTTCTTAAAATACACAGGTATCCGTCAATTAACGGAACCCAGAGTATTGGTGAACACGAATTCGGTTATATGTGATCGTTGTGGGAATGCCATAAATTACACGATCGCGGATGTTGTTCGCGCGCACCCTCAGTTATCCATGGGTGTGGAGATCATCGAGAAAATGGGCAGCCGGTCCTATGTTCTGTATGTCAGGCATACATGCGGACAGGAGATCCGCGAGATACCGGTATATCATGACAATGAATTGCAGCTTCGTTCGCTTAGACCTTCAAGATTGGTGGAAACCTATGTTTGACATGGAAACTGAAAACAAACCCCGCATTCAATACGTGGAAATTAAAAAAGCTACCGGATATGTCCTTCCACTTGGTAACGGAGCCGTCGGTAAGTCAACTTTGCCGGTAGTTTTGGATGATCAAAATCAGCAACCGGTGAAAACCGGGAAATCTGTCAATATGGAATTCAGTTACGTTATCGACCGGTTGGTAGTTCGCGATCAGGCGTTTCAGGTAACCCAGCAATACCTGGTGCCGCCCGGGCAAAAAGAGGAAGAAGGGATCAGCGGCGGCAGGTCATTTGAACAGATCATAAATATGTATAAATTTATGATCAAACAGATTGACGTGATCCTCTTATCATACAAACTGGTGGAGCTGGATAGCTTTAACGACCTTGAATTCTGGGTCAACCGGGCTCTTGAAATAAGCACGCCGTCAACCCAGTACATACTGGTAGGAACACATCTGGATTTGGACCATTCCCGTGAAGTATCCAATGAAATGATCATCAACGGGAGCCAGTTTATTAAAGAACGCGTGCAAAGCAAATACCCGGATTGGCAGGGAAAAGTCCCCGCGCTTGAAATATCAATCACGGATAAACAAAACACGGCATTGCTGCGCAATGCCGTATCTGTAGGAATTTTACGTTCCAGAAAAATCCTGGTGTAATCGCCGGGAGAAGAACGCTTATTTCTTGCCTGCTATTGACTTACCCGGCCGTTTCAAAAGGCTGTCCACCGTCTCAACGGCGGAATCCAGAGTGTAGCCCAGGAAGGTTCCTTTGACCTTTTCAATCAATTCAGGCTGCTGGTTGAAAGCACTACCGCCATACCCGAGAACCGGAGCCGGTTTCAATCTGGCGAGTTTTTCTTGCAAGTGATCAATCAATTCAGCAGACTCCAGGGATGTTGCCGCCATAATGACCATGGAGGGATGTTCATATTTCGCGTAATCCACCAGATCGTCCAACGGCAAGTCAGGTCCCAGGTATTCCACCCGGTAACCCACACTGCGCAGCATAACGGCAAACATCAGGCTGCCGATCTCATGCAATTCAGTCGGCGCGCATCCCACCAGGATGAACGGAGCACTGGTGCGCGCGGGGTACGCCTGGAAGATGGTCATCAGATTGCCGCGGATGTACACACTGGCAAAATGCTCGGTAGCCACCGGGATGACACCGGTCGCCCAGGCTTCACCGATCTCAACCAGCGCCGGAATAAGCGTGCGCAGTATATAGGTTTGCAGGTCGTACATTTCATACGCGTCATGCAGTATCTTACTGGCCACCTCTTCATTGTGCTCAATCAGAGCCAGATACAGTTTATGCGCAACTTCAGCCGGCGGGACAGGCGGCATCACCGGTTTGGGTGTTGAAAATGGGATGACCGGCGCGGCTTCCAACTGTCCGCCGTTTTTT
>CAYOKC010000020.1:23989-25044 GCA_964404415.1 uncultured Leptolinea sp.
CGGTACCGCCTGTATTCCGAACGTGATATCGCCACCCTCTGATGGAAATGCCCGATTCAAGCCGGTTCTTAATCCAGCGGAGGGTGGCGATATCACGTTCGGAATACAGGCGGTACCGGTTGTCGCCGCGCTGAGGGTTCAACACCTCATGCCGGCGCTCCCAGGCCCGCAATGTTACGGGCAGAATTCCAGTCTGGTCACAGACAGATTTAATCGTGTATTTTGGGTCATCGGAAATATCTTCAGCAAATGTTGACGTCATATTCGGCCTCGAAAATTTTGATCAAACAACCGCTCACAAAACTCATACAGTAAATTGCTCAAGGATTCAGGTTTTTCAGAACTATAACTGTATCATCTGAGAATACTCTGTATATTTTGCAAAATCTTTGTAAAACCTTCTTCAGTTTTACTATAGTTTATTGATCAATATCTTACCATTTTTGTGATATTAAGATTATATAAATTGTATAAATTAACCGGCACATTCCCAGGGAAAAGGTCCATTGTCAGCATTCACAATTTATTAACAGAATGAAAATCAAACTTTAATCCCGTTCCGGTATCATAGAGGAATGAACAATATAAATAAGCCTCGAGTTCTCTTTATCTGTACCGGTAATACGGCCCGAAGTCAAATGGCTGAAGCGATTCTTAAAAAAGTTAGCAACGGTAATTTTGACGTATTCAGTGCCGGACTTGAGCCCTCAAAGGTAAACCCATTCACAATTAAGGTATTAAGTGAAATTGGTATCGATTGGTCGGAAGCCCAAGCCAAAGGCTTGACAGAATTTCTCGGTAAGCTGCATTTCGGATATGTGATCACCGTATGCAGCCGGGCGGAAGAACGCTGCCCGATCTTCCCTGGAATGGGTCAACGGCTTCACTGGCCATTTGATGACCCCGCCGCGGTTGAAGGATCTGATGAACAAAAGCTGAATGCCTTCCGTGCCATACGGGATGAGATCCAGAAAAAAATTACCGAATGGTACGAATCATTGCCTGAATAAGCACCTGGGCACTTCAAAATGAAGTGCCCAGGTTTCTTTTTCAGG
>CAYOKC010000020.1:25054-36691 GCA_964404415.1 uncultured Leptolinea sp.
CGTTCGGGATGAGATCCATAAAAAAATTACCGAATGGCATGGTTCTCTGTAAAAACAGGTAATGGGGTCACTTTTCAATAAGTGACCCCGTTTTTATTTTTAGATCATTATCCCGCCGGGAACCATTTTTTCTTTAACCAGAATGCCACATTGACCAACCCGATCATCACCGGAACTTCCACCAACGGCCCAATCACTGCTGTAAAAGCCTGGCCTGAGTTGATTCCGAACACCGCAACGGCCACAGCGATAGCCAGTTCGAAGTTGTTACTGGCTGCGGTAAATGAAAGCGTGGTTGTCTTTTTGTAATCGGCTCCCACGGCTTTACCCATCAGGAAACTGACAAAGAACATCATCAGGAAGTAGATCAGCAATGGGATGGCGATGCGCACAACATCCATCGGTATGGTAACGATCAAATTCCCCTTCAAACCGAACATGACTACGATCGTGAATAACAGGGCGATCAACGTCAACGGGCTGATTTTGGGGATGAATTTGCTGTAATACCAGTCCTTCCCCTTTGCCCTGACCAGGAACAGGCGGGTAAGGAAACCGGCTATGAACGGGATACCCAGGTAAATGAATACACTCCGGGCAATTTCGCCGATGGTCACATTTACTGCCACACCTTCCATCCCGAGCCAGGTAGGCAAAACTGTGATGAATACATAGGCATAAACACTATAAAAGAGCACCTGAAAGATTGAATTAAAGGCAACCAATCCGGCGGCATATTCCGAGTCACCTTTTGCCAGTTCATTCCAAACGATAACCATGGCAATACAGCGCGCCAGCCCGATCATGATCAGGCCGGTCATGTATTCCGGATACCCGCGCAGAAAAATGATTGCCAGCAGGAACATCAAGATCGGGCCAATGATCCAGTTCTGAACCAGAGAAAGACCCAAAATTTTCCAATTGCGGAAAACATCGCTCAGTTCGTCGTAGTGGACTTTTGCCAGCGGCGGATACATCATCAGGATCAAGCCAATGGCAATCGGGATATTGGTCGTTCCTACCTGAAATTGATTGATAAATGTTTCAAAACCAGGCACCAGATACCCCAGTAGAACACCAACTGCCATAGCCAGAAAGATCCACAGTGTCAAATACTGGTCGATGAAAGATAATTTCTTCACAGGTTCTTCTTTCATAGCTGCTCCTAATTTAAACAATTAGTTTGGATTAAAGTTCTATAGAACCGCGATCACCAGGCCGAAGATATAACCTGCCAGAGTGCTCATTACTGCGACCAATGAAACATACACAAACGTCTTTTTCCGTCCCATTACTCCATTCAGAACCAGAATGGATTGCAGTGAAAGTTCCGGATCGGATAGGAGATATGCCAGAAGTGGTCCACGCGCCATACCCAGATCAAGGAACATTTTCGCGATGGGTACCTCGACCAATGTGGGGAAATACATAAATACTCCAAAGATCACACCGACCATATTCGCCCAGATCGTGTTCTGCCCGGCAATTGTCCGTACCCATTCTGACGGGATAATTTCCTTTATTACACCGGCGGCAAACACACCAATAATCAAAAGCGGGAAAATCTGTTTTACAAACTTCCAGGTTTCCCAAATCCATCCGCTTAATTCATCTTTTGAGAAAGAGCGGGTGATAGTGATGCCTAGCGATACAAGAAGTACAAAAACACCAATTGACCGGCCATTAATACCGATTACCAGAGATCCCACCTCCTCTCTGGGTGAGGCGAGTATGATCGTCAAGGCGATTATTGATATTGCCGCGTACGTCCAGCGGTTAAATCCGCTGAAGATATTCTCAAAACCCTTCCAGGCAGTCAACCCGATCAAAACCAGCATAACGATCAACACCGCACCCTGAATCGTTAAATTCGCGGCCGAAAGCGTGCTGATAAAACCTGAAGATGTGTCAACCGGAAGCTTTATACTGGCGTACACCCTGGTAAGCACATCCACCTGCAAAGTGCCAACGATCAAGATGGCGAAGAGCAAGGCGAAGACGATCCATACAGCGGGTTTCACACGGGCAGTCTGGTCAAAAACATTGCCGGCAATCATTTCGTCCACGCGGGCGGCTTCTTCTTTGCGAAAGATTTGCGCCATAATTAGACCGATAACGATGCCAAACACAATTGAAAGCAGCAGCCGGGAAAAGGCAATATCAAACCCGATAGCCGCGCCGGTATACGTGACAGCCAGAATATTAATGGCCGGACCGACGAATAGAAAAGTTACCGCGGGCCCAAGTCCTGCTCCCCGTTTCCAGATGCCGGCAAAAAGCGGCAAAATTGTACATGAACAAACAGCCAGGACAAATCCTCCAAATGCGGAAGCCGGGTAACTGACCCATTTATTCGCCTTTGGCCCCAAATAGCGGGTGATTGCTTCTTTCGGGATCATTGAACTCATAAATCCGGCAATGATGAAAGCCGGTACCAGACACAACAGGACATGAGCGGCGAGGTAGTCTAACAAACCCGTCCACCCAGCCCACAGCAAAGAACCTAGATAACCAGATAAATTTTCCATTTTGCGATTAAGACCTATATATTCAATCTGTTGAATGTAATATTGTCAAAAAAAAGGCAGTTAATCCTGCCTTTTATCATTTGCATTATTCTTCTTTAAGCCAGCCCGCAATCTCAGATTCTGTTGGGATCCGGCCGGATGAAACCACCTTTTCGTTGACCACAAGCCCGGGGGTAGAAAGGATCGGGTATTTCATGATATCCGCGTATTCTGTTACATGGTCAATCTGTGCTTCCAGACCCAAATCATCAATCACTTTCTTGGTTACTGCTTCCAACTTCTTACAATTAGCACATCCAGAACCCAGCACTTTAATAGCTAACATTTTACATCCTCCAATTTGTCATTGCACCGCTTACACGGGCAGTTTTTTACAGGTTTCAGTGTTTCCGGTTGGCATCCAGTTATAGAATACGCCGTATCCAAAAGTTCAAACACGCGCGGGTCTTTCACCCGGTAGTACACATTCCATCCTTCACGCCGGTCTGAGATCAGATCGGCCTCGCGCAACACCGCCAACTGTTGACTGACATATGCCTGCCTTGAACCCAGCAAAGCTTCGAGGTGACAGACGCAGCATTCGCCGGAACGCAACTGTTCCAGAATCGCCCGCCGGGCCGGGTGGGAAAAAGCCTTGAATAGGGCTTCCAGAGTTATTGTAGAAGAATGGTCTATGATATTCATAATATTGAATACAATTTTACAACAAATCAACAGGTTGTCCAGAGGGGAATCCGGCGTGTTATTTGAAATTGAAAAGAGGGGAATCCGGCGATCAGTTCTCTTGATCCGGTTCTTCGATCTCTTTTACAATCACTCCCAACAAACCTACCACCTGCAGCGTTTGATGCGGGGCGATAACCGCCCCCTGCATCTCCGTCACCCCCACCTGCAATCCACCAATATCAGAGGTTCGGAAATCGGCCTCTTTTAATTTTGCCAGGTGAAAGTTAGCAGAGATCAAATCACACTGACTGAAGATCACCTTTGAAGCATCAGCCCCGTCAAACGTGGCTTTCTTGAGAACACACTTGTGAAACCGGCAATTCTTAAATTTGGCTGAAACCAATGCCAGGCTCTCCGCCTGGCAATTGATAAACTCCACATCTTCAAAAATGCCTTCCAGCATCTGTGTACCCAACAGGCGGCAATCTTTGAACACCACCCGGCGGAAAAATCCCATCTCCCACTGCGAACCGGAAAACTCGCACATTTCGAACACGGAGTCGACAATACGCAGCCCGGGAAGTTTGGAGCGCATCAATTGGAGTTTTCGCGCTTTAACCTGCTCAAGGAATAAACCGGCGGCGTATAATTCGTTGTAGTCCAACCCGTTCAGGGAGGATTGGAAGATATGGGTGTGCTCTGCCAGCGGTTCTGGTTCGCCGCCGGGCATGGGTTTGGGTAGGCGTGGTGGATGGATCATAGGATAATCCTGAATTAAGTTTGACGTCCATTATACGGTTAATCCATTTCCTGCCCGACCTTATATTTTTCTTTTCAATCAGAGTGGAATTCGTACAATAATTTATATATTAATCTCACGTGTTCTCAGGAGAAGAAATGACGACACCCAATGATATCAACATGGCACCATCCACCATATCCTCGCCACCCTGGTATAAGAGCAAAAAAATGTGGATCGCCATACCCCTGGCCCTGGTCCTGAGCGGTTTAGGGTTGGTGATTTACCAGCCCGCGGCTGCCATCGCCGGTATGTTGACCGATTCCTGTTCAGGTGATTCGAATGCAGGATTAATGTGGGAAATATGGTTGTGGTATTTATGGCCGGTGGTGATCGTTGCCAGTTCGGTTTTTCCGGCTTATTTAATTCTGAGGAACAATACCTGGTGGAAGGTAATACTGGGGATCATTGCCGGAGGTATTGCGATAGTAACATGGTACATATTATGGGCTCCCGTTTTGTGGATAACCGGGTGTTAATTATTACTACACGATGACGGAAATCCTCACCCCTGACAGATTATGTTTGCCAGGGGTGAGCTAAAAAGTATCTATCCAAATTAGGTTTTAAGACGCGTAGATTCTACTCTGTTCTTCTGGTAAAAGAAGTGATTTAAACCATTCCATACTATTAACTACATGTTCCCATTTTGTCTGTGGTAATTCCATACAAACAGCCTAAAAACAGGGCTGCGCTTTCCAGATCAGACACAAATCCTTTTACTCCACACGGATACCATCTACACCTTTTAATTTCGCGAGACGTTCCACAAGAGGCGTCAGGTTATCATCCCGTTTCATCCGGATATTAACTGTGATCCTCATACGGTTCTTCCTGAGGTTGCGTTCCATTCGTTGAAATGAGTAACTCTGTGTAAGTTCACTTAATACACTCTTTACCTTTGTTTCAACCTCGGGATAATACTCGCTTAATATCCACAATTGATGGTTTACATTTACCGCCAATTTACTTTTTTCGATCTTGTTCAGCACTGTTAATGCAGACAGAAGGAATACCGCCGTGCCAACTGCCACAAGAATATAACCTGCGCCAACGGCCAACCCCACTACAGCCATGGTCCAAAGGGATGTCGCTGTCGTCAATCCTTTGATGCTGGTTCCATAACGTAAAATGGCACCCGCGCCCAGAAAACCGATGCCGGAAAGCACCTGTGCTGCAAGGCGGGTTGGATCGCCATTCTGGGCAATTGACCGGAACTGCATCGACAGGTTGATTGATAACGTCATAGCCAGAGCCGCACCGGTGACCAGAATAATGTGGGTCCGCAGACCCGCAGGTTGATTCTGGCGTTCGCGGTCCAAACCGATGACTGCCCCCAACACTCCGGCAATGATCAGGCGGAGAAATATCTCCGATTCCGGGATCATCAATTTACCTTCCGCTCCTCATAGGGGAGGACATAACTTGCCGCCGGATCAAAACCCACGCTAACCCTTGCGCCTTCCGGTAGGATGGTATCAACATGCGGATGAGTATCCACTGCCAGTAAATTTGTTCCGGCATGGTCAATTTCATATTCCACCGAAGAACCAAGGTACACGGTCGATCGGATAATGGCATCACCATCTGTGTCAACCGTCAACTTGATCATTTCCGGACGAACCAGAAGATACGCTTTTTCATTCGCCTTTACCCGGGTATTGCACGGGACGCGTTGTTCAGTCTTAAACGCCCTGACTGTGCAGAATTTGTCCTCAAGTTTTAAGACATCAACTTCGACAAAATTTGCCCGCCCGATGAAATCAGCCACAAATAACGATGAAGGCCTCATGAAAATGTCAACCGGGGAACCAACCTGTTCGATCTTCCCTTTGTTCATTACCACAATCCGGTCTGAAAGGCTCATTGCTTCCACCTGATCATGGGTGACATAAATACCGGTGATCCCCAGCCGCTGCTGCAACCGGCGAATTTCAACCCGCATCTGTATACGTAATTTAGCGTCCAGATTGGAAAGGGGCTCGTCAAAAAGCAACACTTTGGGTTTCATGACCATAGCCCTCGCCAGGGCTACCCGTTGTTGCTGTCCGCCAGATAACTGGCTCGGACTGCGTTTTCCGAGACCGGTAAGGTTCATCATGTGAAGAACCATTTCTACGGCTTCCTCAATTTCATTGGACGGCATCTTTTTTAATTTCAATCCGAAGGCCACATTTTCATACACATTCAGGTGCGGAAACAGAGCATAACTCTGGAATACCATCGCCATAGGCCTGTGATTTGGCGGTTCATCGGCGATATCTTTACCATCAAGAATGATCCGGCCGGATGTTGGCAATTCAAAACCGGCAATTAAACGCAGTGTTGTGGTCTTACCACATCCGGATGGTCCCAACAGGGTGATGAACTCACCGCCATGAATATCCAGTGACACATCGTCAACTGCAAAAACCTTGTTATTCCCCTGTTCAAAAATTTTTCCTACCGAATTTAGTGACAGGTTTCCTTGATCTGTCGATTTTGCCATCATATTGAAGCCTCCTGCATACCTGAAGGAAATGCGATACGAAGAAAATTAGATCCTAAAGCGATACTCCAAAATCGCGTTCAACCCCTGTGGTCGTACCCACAACCAGATACAGGAAGCCGATAACCAGCAAAACCATCAAGATCAGAATATCGCAATACGCGAAGGCATTGCCAAAGCGCCCGGCATCTACCTCGTTGAGGATTTGAGCGGTCATGATCTTGGCATATGGGGTTGAAAGGAAAATCACGGCTGAAAGCGAGGTCATGGATCGGGCAAAGCTGTACACCAATCCAGTAAGAAAAGCCGGCCGGATCAAGGGGAGGGTAATTTTCCGGAATGTTGTCGCGTTATCCGCTCCGAGACTGATCGCTGCTTCCTCAATGGACGGATCAATTTGCTGAAGTGACGCCACCCCGGCACGTACACCTGCCGGCACACTGCGAACCACATACGCCATAATCAGCGCGACTGTCCCACCGGCAATAGCTGTTCCCCCGGCTAGAGCCGGAAGTATAACGGTGTTGTCAAACTTCAGCGGGCGGTTGAAAGCCAGCAGATATCCTATACCCAGAACAGTTCCGGGTAAGGCGATGCCCAGCATTGACGTGAAATCGATCAGACCACGGCCGGCAAATTTTTTCCGCACCACCAACCAGGCAATAAGCATTCCCAGAACTCCGGCTATCGGGGTGGCGATCAATGACATTTTTGATGTATCCATCATGGCCTGGGAGCCGAGCCCCATTAATACAAACTGGAAGTGCCTCAATGTAGGAGCGTAGTTGATACCAAAAAGCTCAGTGAATGCGCCTACAAAAACTGTTCCGTAGATCAGCAGGATCAGCAATGAGAAGAACATCGTCAGGCCAAAAAGTCCCCAGCGGATAAATGGATTGGTAATTCTGGTTTGTTTTCCGGAGGGTTTTCCTGTTACCGAAATGACGGATTTTCGGCTCACCCAGTAGCGCTGAATAATGAAGACAGTCAGCGAAGGGACCAGAAGAATGACAGAAAGCACCGATCCGGCAAAAATATCATATTCGCCGGATATGGCAATATAGACACGTGATGCCAGCACTGTAAAATCGCCCCCCAGAACCAGAGGGTTTGCCAGATCGGCAATCGCTTCTACAAATAAAAGCAGGAATGAGCTGGCAATTCCGGGAACAAGCATGGGTAATGTGACTGTCCGGAACACATCCCATTTTGACGCGCCCAGGTTGGTGGCAGCCTCATCCAGAGATGGATCCAGCGCCCTAAGCATTCCTGCCAGGTTCATATACGCGACTGTGAACAGTGATAATGTCAGGACCATGGTCAAGCCGGTAAAACCATAAAGGTCGTAGCGAATTCCCAGCATTCGGAAGGTGATAAGTCCGCCTCTGCCAAATAACACAATGGCGGCAGTCGCAACAGCGAACGGAGGGCTGATGATTGGCATTAAAGCCATCAGATGCATAAACCGTTTGCACGGAACATCCAACCGGACCTGAACAAACGCGAAAAGGAATCCAAGGATCGTACCCAGCAGGCCGACAACCATGCCCAGCTGAACCGTGTTCTTCATAATTCCAAGGTAAACCGGGGAAGAAAAATAACGAATGTAATATGATAGCGCGTCAGTTGTGAATGAAACTCCGAGCATTTGAAACAGGGGCAGAACGATCGCGATAGTCAGGAAAGCTATGACAACGATCAGTCCGGTAAGCAATGTCCAATCCGAGCCAATCCGGCGGAATTCATCCAATCGGGCTTTTGAAGAACCTCTCATCTTTACCGTCCATCCATTTTGTCAATATTATGGGGGTGCCGCCTTTTGAACTGACAGCACCCCCACTCGATATGTGAATTAAGGATGTTACTCTTTAGGCGCCGGGGCTATTTCAGCATCGAAACGCTCGGTCATATCTTTCTTCGCGCCGGCAGAGGCAATGAAATCATAATTTACCAGGTTGATCGTATCCAGCTTGACAGCTTCGGGAGGAACAGCGGCATCAGGATTGGTGGGCAGTTGGAATGAATTTACAGTCGCGGCGATTTCCTGTGTTTTGCCTGTCAGTACCCAGTCGATCCATTTCTTGGCGGCATCAGGATTACGGTTGCCTTTGACGATTCCCACACCACCAATTTCGTAACCGGTACCTTCCTTCGGGAAGCTTGTCACCAAAGAAGTCATACCTTCCTTCTGGAATTTCACACAATCGTGTGAAAAGATGATGGCAATGGCAATTTCACCACGGCCAGCCATGGGGCCGGGAGCAGAACCGGTCTTTGTGTATTGCAAAATGTTATTGTTCATTTTTTTGTAATACTCAAAGGATTTCTCCATATCGCCACCCTGGAGTGTGTTGATCGTCCACAGAGCCGTAAAAGCGGTTCCTGAAGTGGCCGGGTGCGCCATGGCAATCTGGCCTTTTAATTTTGAATCCAGCAGATCGTCCCAAGAATCAGGAATATCGAGGCCAAGAGATTTCATGACGTCTTTGTTTGAGCAGAAACCCAAAGCACCAACATAAATACCCGTCCAGTAACCATCTTTGTCTTTCAAGGTATCTTTAATGGTTGCCGCGTTCGGCGAAACATACGGCTCAATCAAACCTTCGGTTTTGGCAACTTCATACCCATCCATGGGACCGCCAAACCAGACATCGAATTCAGGATTGTCCTTACCGGCGCGAAGACGGGCGACAGACTCGCCGCTGGAAAGACGAACATAATTGGTTTCAATACCGGTCTCTTCCTGGAATGCTTTTGTTACCGCAACACACCAATCTTCCTGAGGTGTGCATAGAACGGTGAGTTTCCCCGAAGCAGCAGCGGGAGCTTTGGCATCAGCCGCGGCGGGTTCGGCCGGTTTTGCCGGTTCAGCCGGCGCAACAGTCGGGGGAACTGGGGCAGCACACGCAGTCAACATAGCAACAATCACAAAGCTTAGAACCAGAATCCAAATACGACGACTCATGTTTTCCTCCAAACAAGATTTAGAAATCTGACGGACAAACCTAGAATACAAAAATTCCCGGTAATACGGGTCACCACCGGGTAACACTAGGTAACATTTTCGTCACAGTTGTGACTTTTCGTGATTGGGCATTGTGTAACCGGAACCCCGAACTGTAATGATGTAAGCTGGATTCTCGGGTTCGGTCTCAATTTTCTGCCGGAGCCTGTAAATGGCAGTCTTAACCATTTCTTTGCCGCCTTCCCAAACGTCCAATCCCCAGGCTGTTTTTAAAAGAGACTGCCAGGATAGAACCCGTCCGGGATTCCGGAGCAGACAGGATAGTATTTCAAACTCATTATGGGTAACATGTACCGATTTGTCGCCGATCATGACATTGTGCTTATTCATATCAATTTGGAGGATCCCGTTTTTGATCACCGAACGCATATCCCCCCACCCGCTCCGGCGTAAAAGAGCCTGCGCTCTTAATGCCAACTCCCGTGGATTGAACGGCTTGGTCATGTAATCATCCGCGCCCAGTTCAAGCCCTTTGATTACATCTTCCTCTTCCTTCCGGGCGGTCAGCAGAATAACCGGCAGAGTAGTATTCTGACGGACAATCCGGCAGATCTCAAAGCCATCAATATGCGGCAGCATCACATCCAGCAAGACAAGATCCAGATTTTCAGAATTTATCTTTTGCATGGCCTGTTCACCGTCATACGCTTTAATGACATCAAAACCCTGAGTCTCAAAAGCGTAGGCCACGATACCCACCATCTGCGGTTCATCATCAACGACCAGCACCCGGGGTTTATTCATGTTCCACTCTCCAACGTGGCAGGATAAATAATACGGTTGTGCCGCGACCCAGTGTTGTGTCCACCATAATCCGGCCGCCATGTAATTCTACAATCTGTTTGGTGATCACCAAACCCAACCCCGTTCCATCACCCAGTGGATGACCGCTGTTAAATCGCTTGAATAATTTTTTTCGTTCTTCCGGAGACATTCCCGCGCCATCATCCGTTACAGAGAATACCAGACCGGCATCATTTTCAGATAAAGAGATATAAATATGTCCTTTATACGATGTATGCCTGCTGGCATTAAGCAACAGGTTATTTAATGCCTGCAAAATCAGGTTCGCATCCAGGTATTTACGTTCCACCACCTGCGGGTAATCCACAATGAAATTTTGACGTCGTTCTTCGGTCAGGAAACGGGCCTGGTCAACTGCCTTGCGAATAATAGATTTGACATCAACAAGTTCAAGATGCAATTTGAATAATCCAGCTTGAATCCTTGCCTGTACCAACAAATCTTCGGCCAAAGATATCATATGCTCGCCATTTTGACTGATTGTCTTTAAAAAGACCAATTGCTGGTCAGTCAAAGGACCCGGTTTGCCCTCTAACAACAAATCCGCCGCACCCTTGATCATAGCCAGGGGGGTTCGAATCTCATGGCTCAGAGCCGCGACTTGATCTGAGCGGGATTCAGTTAACCCTTTAAGGCGCACAATTTCCGCCCGGTCAATGCGCGATTTTT
This sequence comes from uncultured Leptolinea sp., assembly GCA_964404415.1. Lineage (GTDB taxonomy): Bacteria > Chloroflexota > Anaerolineae > Anaerolineales > Anaerolineaceae > Leptolinea. The sequence continues at coordinate 36,034 of CAYOKC010000020.1, forward strand.
TTATCTGGCGGGCCAACAGAATCGTTGATAACACAAATCCCGATCCCATAACCAGCCCCACACAATCCTGCCAGTTTGTGTAATTCAACAACCAGCCTGTGAGCCAGATAATGGACAGGCCAAGAAAAACGAGAATAAGTCGTCTTTCCCGGTATCCTTTATGAAACAGCCAGAATAATAAAATCACCGGTACGATAGTGCCGGTGATGTACGTTATCCACCAGAAGATTGAAGCCCACACTTAAAATTCTATCATGGATGGGAATATGTTTTTTGATAAGACTGTTCTTTTCATAAGATATGATACCGAATTGCGATACGCTGGACATTCTGGAATATATTTTTAAGTATATCTGGTGGTATAAAAATCACCCCTGACATGATACGCATGCCAGGGGTGAAGTTCTAATTATTTAACTTGACGCGCTCGCGTACCGCCGCAATCCAATCCGGAATAAAAAGGATCCGACTGCCAGTAAGACGGCAGCCAGGGCAAGGCTCGCCGCGGCCATCCACGGATTAATCGCCCCGGTAAGCGCCTCTACCGGGGTCGTGGTGATCATTCCCACCGGCACAATCCAGGTGAGCGCCATCTTCAGCCAGCCGGGGTACATGCCCATCGGGTAACGTGACATCTGGAACAGGCCGTCAAAAATCC
>CAYOKC010000021.1:0-21471 GCA_964404415.1 uncultured Leptolinea sp.
TGTGCCGCGAATCGGCTTTCTCTTACATTCAGGAATGGGAGAAGATGACCGACCGTATGGGGTACTGGGCTGATATGGAAACAGCCTATGTAACCTACAAGAACAGCTACATTGAATCCATCTGGAACATTCTGAAAAATTTCTGGGAAAAAGACCTGCTCTATCAGGGTTTCAAGGTTGTGCCATACTGCCCACGCTGCGGCACGCCGCTTTCAGACCACGAAGTTGCGTTGGGTTACGATGACGCCGAAGATCCGTCCATCTTTGTGCGTATGCGCCTGGTCGAAGATCCTGACACTTCGTTGCTGGTCTGGACCACCACCCCGTGGACGCTGCCTTCCAATGCGGCTGTAGCAGCCCACCCCGATGTGACATACGCCGTGGTGGAACGCTCACTGGAAGACGGAAAAAAAGAAAAATTGATCATGGCCGAAGCATTGGTGGAAAAGGTGCTCGGTGATGAAGCGTATAGCATTGTCAAACGCATGAGCGGCAAAGAACTGGAAGGCAAGAAATACACACCTTTGTATAGCTTCCTGCCGTTGGATAAACCTGCCCACTTCGTAGCGCTGGCAGATTATGTGTCTACCGAAGATGGCTCCGGCCTGGTGCACACCGCTCCGGCATATGGCGCCGAAGATATGAGCCTGGGCAATAAAGTGGGTCTGCCGGTCATCCAGGCTGTTGGCCCGGATGGCAAGTTCTTCCCTGAAGTCAAACCGTGGGCCGGCATGTTCATCAAGGATGCCGATCCCTTCATCATGGATGAATTGAAGGCACGCGGATTGTTATTCCGCCGCGGCACGATTGTGCATACCTATCCCTTCTGCTGGCGCTGCAAAACACCACTGCTGTACTTCGCCCGCAAAACCTGGTATATCCGCACCAGCAAGTTGAAAGACCGCCTGGTTGGGCTGAACGATACCATCAACTGGTACCCCGGTCACATCAAGAACGGGCGCTTCGGCAACTGGCTGGCCAACAACATTGACTGGGCTCTGGGCCGCGAACGCTACTGGGGTACGCCGCTGCCTGTCTGGCAATGCCAGGAATGCGGCAAGCAGGAATGCAATGGCTCGGTAGAAGAACTCTCTAAGAAATCAGGTCGCGACCTGAAAGACCTTGACTTGCATCGCCCGCACGTGGACAACATCACCTACGCCTGCCCTGACTGCAAAGGCATCATGCACCGCGTCCCCGAGCTGATCGATGTGTGGTTTGACTCTGGATCCATGCCGTATGCGCAGTGGCACTATCCTTTCGAAAACAAAGAAGAGTTCAAGTCTCAATTCCCCGCGGATTACATATGCGAGGCGGTTGACCAGACTCGCGGGTGGTTCTATTCACTTCACGCCATCAGTACTCTGCTGAATGACAGCGTGTGCTTCAAGAACGTCATTTGCCTGGGCCTGATCCTCGATGGTGAAGGACAGAAAATGTCCAAATCCAAGGGCAACGTGGTCAGCCCGTGGGAAATTCTCGATGTGCACGGCGCGGATGCCTTCCGCTGGTACCTGTACACCGCCAGCCCCGCCGGGCAGGAACGCCGATTTTCGGCTGACCTGGTAGGCGAGGTGATCCGCTCCTTCACGTTGACTCTGTGGAACACCTATTCCTTCTTCATCAATTATGCCAACCTTGACGGCTGGAAACCCGATGCGAACGCGAAGATCGAGTACAGCCCGTTGGATCAGTGGCTGCGGTCAGCGCTGCACACCCTGGTGCGTGATGTGACCAACGCCTACGAAAATTATGACAGCCTCGGCGCCACCCGCCCGGTGGAAGTATTTATTGACCAGTTGTCCAACTGGTTCCTTCGCCGGTCACGCCGCCGCTTCTGGAAGACCGAATCGGATGGCGATAAGCAGGCTGCGTACGCTACCCTGTACGAAGCGCTGGTCACCGTGAGCAAGCTGCTTGCCCCGGCTATGCCGTTCCTGGCCGAAGAACTGTACCAGAACCTGGTGCTTTCCTTCGAACCCGGCGCGCCCGAATCCGTGCATCTGGCCGATTGGCCTGAAGTGGACAACAAGGTGATCGATGAGAAACTGAACCGCGAAATGGCGCTGGTGATGAAACTTGCGTCGCTGGGTCATGCCGCGCGCAACAAAGCAAACCGCAAGGTGCGCCAGCCGCTGGCGGAATGCGCGTTCTCACTGGGCAGCGCGGAAGAGGGACGCATCCTCACCCAGTACGCTGACATCCTGACCGATGAACTGAACGTCAAGAAAGTCCGTGCGTTGAACGCGGCCGGTGAGGCGGTTTCGTATACGCTGAATCCGCTTCCCAAACAGCTTGGCCAGAAGTATGGCCCGAAATTCCCGGCTATCCGCCAGGCGGTGATGGCTTTGAACCCCGAAGACGCGGCGAAACTGCTGCTGGACGGGAAGAGTGTCACCACGACGGCCGCCGGTGAAACACTTGAATTACTGCCGGAAGAGATCGAAGTGCGTGCCACCGCCCGCGAAGGGTATGCCGTTGCAAATGAAGGCGCCACTCTGGCCGCCCTGGTGACCGAGCTTAATGAGGACCTGATCCTCGAAGGTCTGGCCCGTGAGGTGGTTCGCCGTGTGCAGGACCTGCGCAAGTCCGCCGGGTTGGAGATCTCAGACCGCATCAAGGTGGTGTATTCCGCCACGCCGCAGCTGGCCAAAGCCATCCAGGCGTACCGCGAGTACATCACAGCCGAAACGCTGACTGTCCAGATGGATGCAGGAACACCGGCCGCCCCGTTAGCTCTGGATACCGATAGTTTTGACGGTGAAACCCTGACAGTCGGCCTGGCAAAAGCGTAAAATTTTGTTTCGATTTATGAAACCAGCCGGTCATCAAAGACCGGCTGGTTTTTTGTAGGGTGCCGTTGACCGCTCATTCGCATACTCTACCTTTTATCTAAGGCCACATCCATCAAATGAGCGCGGTCAACGCACCACGCTCTGCCGGGAAAGCTGCGTATCCATGGAATGTGTCAATGACTTGCTATGTCAAAAAGCACCCCCTCTTGCATCTCCCTCATTTTCCAAAAGCGGAAAATGGAGGAGAAAATTGCGCGTAGGGTGCCGTTGACCGCTTATTCGCATACTTTTTCTTTTGTCAAATACCACACCCTTCATAAAATCACGGTCAACGCACCACGGTCTACCGGGAGAGGTACATATCCATGGACTAAGTCAATTGTTGGGCATGTTAAAAGGCACCCCCTCTTGCATCTCCCCCATTTTCCAAAAGCGGATAATGGAGAAGCCTTTTTCTAATCGTGCGGGTGAAAATGTTTTACATTCATTGAAAAATCCTTCAAACCAATCATTAATAAACTCTCAACCGGCCTGCCCCCGCTGAATGGGGGAGATAGGGTAAAATTGCAACCGCACTTATGGGAGACTTTTCATTGAATAAAATCGTCAAAAATTACCTTTTCCTGTTCATCGTTGCCGGATTGTTGATTGCTTTTGACCAGTGGAGCAAAGCTCAGGTCAGATATTCACTGCCGCTGGGCAGCATCTGGTCCCCCTGGGAGTGGTTGACTCCGTACGCGCGGATCGTCCACTGGAAGAATACGGGTGTGGCATTCGGCATGTTCCAGGGAATGGGAACTGTTTTCGCCGTTCTGGCTGCCATCGTCAGCCTGGTGATCATCTATTACTATCCGCGGGTAGCCGGAGACAGCCGGGTATTAAAGATAGCGATGTCTTTACAACTCGCCGGAGCTCTGGGCAATTTCATTGACCGCGTTACCATCGGTCATGTCACAGATTTTCTCTCCATAGGTGATTTTCCCGTCTTCAACGTGGCGGATGCCTGTATCTCTGTGGGTGTGGTGATCCTTCTCATCTATGTATGGGTGCAGGAAAAGAAGGAAAAGGAACTAAACCCGGCGACTGAGGCCGATGAAGCCGGGCTCTCCGGTGATATATCCCTTCGACAAGCTCAGGGAACGGATGACGCGGCGGCTGAGCCTGTCGAAGCCGAACCCGAACCCGGGACCGGTGGGTAAACCCCATCCCTGATGGAAAAACAAACGGATTTTACCTTCGCAGAAGAAACCCCGGTGCGGTTGGATGTATATCTTACTGATAGACTTCCGCACCTGTCACGGTCGCGTATTCAAAACCTGATCCGCGACCGGTTTATTACCGTCAACGGGCAGATTCCGGGTAAAACCGGCATGATGCTGGAAGGCGGAGAGACGATCACCGTCATCGAACCTGAGGTTGAAGCAGGCTCCATGCAGGCGGAAGATATTCCGCTGGACATTGTCTTTGAGAACAAAGACCTGCTGATCATCAACAAACCTGCCGGCATGGTGGTCCATCCGGCTATCGGGCATTTCACTGGAACATTGGCCAATGCCGCCCTGTGGCATGACCCTGACCTTGAGGGGGTGGGCGGAGAAAAACGCCCCGGCATAGTCCACCGGTTGGACAAGGATACCTCCGGCCTGATCGTCGTCGCCAAGAACGATGCCGCGCATCAATGGCTGCAAGACCAGTTCAAAGACCGCACCGTCAGCAAGACCTATCTGGCATTGGTGGATGGACGTCCCCCCACACCCAACGGGCGTATTGACGCCCCTATCGGGCGAGATCCGTCACACCGTCAGAAGATGGCTGTCACCTCAGAGAGCCGCGGCCGCGCGTCGGTGACGGAATACTTCACCAAAGAGACATTCCCGCAACACACGCTGGTAGAAGCCCATCTGTTGACCGGGCGCACACACCAGATCCGTGTGCACCTGGCTTTTGTAGGCTGCCCGGTAGCAGGTGACACTGTTTATGGACGGAAAAAAGTCACCCTGGGGCTGACCCGGCAATTTCTACACGCGTTCCAATTGAAAATTTGCCTGCCGGGTGAAACCGCGCCGCGAACGTTTGAAGCCCCCCTGCCGGTGGAATTGCAATCCTGCCTGGATGAATTACGCCAGAAGTAATACTGGAGGCCCCGTGGAAACCATCGATCTCAGAAGCGATACTGTCACAAAACCAACGCCCGAAATGCGCCAGGCCATGGCGGAGGCCGTAGTGGGCGATGATGTTTATGGTGAAGACCCTACTGTAAACCGCCTTCAGGACCTGGCTGCCGAACGTACCGGTAAAGAAGCCGGATTGTTTGTCTCTTCTGGCACCATGGGTAACCTGATCGGTGTACTCGGTCACTGCGAACGCGGTGACGAAGTCATCATGGGAAACCTGGCACACACCTTCCTGTTTGAGGCCGGGGGCATATCCGCGTTGGGCGGGGTTTTTCCACACACACTCTCCAATCAGCCAGACGGCACTTTAAAACTGGAAGATATCCGGTCTGCCATCCGTGGTGATGATGTGCATTTCCCTGTATCGAAACTACTGGTTCTGGAGAATACCCAGAACCGTTGTGGCGGGGCAGTGTTGTCACCTGAATATACCCGGCAGGCGGTTGACCTGGCTCACCGGAACAACCTGGCTGTTCATCTGGACGGCGCGCGTGTTTTCAATGCCGCTGCCGCGTTGGACGTTGATGTGAAAGAACTGACAGACCCTGTGGATTCAGTCACATTCTGTCTCAGCAAGGCCCTGTGTGCGCCAGTCGGTTCGGTGTTGTGCGGAACAAAAGATTTTATTCACAAAGCCCGCCGCCTGCGTAAACAACTGGGCGGTGGTACGCGGCAGGCTGGTGTACTGGCGGCTGCCGGGATCATTGCCATCGAAACGATGTCAAAACGCCTGGGTGAAGATCACCTGCGCGCCCGCCGGTTGGCGGAAGGTATCGCGAATACCCCTGGATTTTCACTGCCATTGGGTCTTCCACCCAGCAATATGGTATTCGTTGAAATGGCGACGTCAATTAAGTTGAGCGCGCAGGAAGCGGTCCAAAGACTATCTGAAGAAGGCATAAAGATCGGCATTACGGGTGAACGCCGGTTCCGCATGGTTACCCATTATTGGATCGATGATCAGGCAATTGATCGCACTATAAAAGCATTTACGCGGCTGGCCGGGTAGTTGGCGGCCGTACTATAATTTAAATCCACTTATCTGTATCAAAAAACCAACAACTAATGAGGTGAGCCGAATGAAAGAGCATTTCACATTTGAAGAAATTGATCTGGCTGCCAAAGCTGTTCAAAAGAAATTGCACTATAAACCGCGTGTCGGCCTGGTGCTGGGCTCCGGTCTGGGTGACATGGCCGATACGATCGAAAACCCCGATATCATCCCCTTCAAAGATATCCCCAACTGGCCTGAAGCTACTGCCCCCGGTCACGTGGGACGTCTTGTGGTGGGTAAGCTGGAAGGGCAGGAAGTACTCGTCCTTCAGGGACGTCTGCATTACTATGAAGGGTTTTCCATGCAGGAAGTCACCCTGCCGATCCGTGTAATGCAGCGGTTGGGTATTGAGATCATTGTGCTCACCAATGCGGCTGGCGGCGTGAACCAGAAGTTCTCTGCCGGTGACGTTATGCTGATCACCGACCACATCGGAATGGTCACCATGACCGGTTTGAATCCATTGCGCGGCCCCAACCTTGACCAGTTCGGCGTCCGCTTCCCGGATGTCAGCCAGGTGTATGACCGCAAATTGCAGGAGATCGCCCGCAAAGCGGCCAAAGAGGCCAATGTTCCAATGCAGGAAGGCGTGTATTGCAACCTGTCCGGACCGTCATTTGAAACACCGGCTGACCTGCGGTTCTTGAATGTTATCGGCGCCGACGCGGTGGGTATGTCAACCGTGCCCGAAGCCATTGTTGCCGTGCACGGGCACACCCGTGTGCTGGGCCTTTCCGGCATCAGCAACAAGGCCAGCCTGGATGGGTCAACCATCACCACGGGTGAAGAAGTTCTGGAAGCCGGGAAAGTGCTGGTTCCGAAGATGGAAAAGATCATTCGGGGCTTCCTGCGTAACCTGGACTGATCTGTGAGGGTATGGCATTATCCTTGCAGATAATTTATTATCAAAATCAGGGCGGCGGGTGATTGTGTCAACCGCCGCCCGCGGAATGAGATCGCGGACATGAGTGAAACACTGGCATTCCTGACCCGGAACGAGGTCTGGATATATATACTTGCTGCCGGCATCGGGTTGATCTACATACGTAAGGTCATCCTGGCTATTGAAGAACGCCGCAGCGCCGTTTTTGGTTTGGAACGGGAAAATGCCAACCGCCAGTTGACGTCAGCCGCGTCGATTCTGGGGATCATGATCCTGATGGCTGCCGGTGAGTTTGCCCTGGTGACTTTTGTAGCCCCATTTGTACCGCAAACCAAAGTGCTGGCCACACCGACCATTGACCTTCTGGCCACGCCTACGATTACTCTTCAGGCGGCAATGGGTACTCCGGTTGCCGGAGTTACCTCCACTCCACTACCGGCCAAATCAAACGGCTGCATACCCGGCCAGTTGGAATTTACCAATGTGGAGCCCGGGCAGGAATTCAGCAAGACGATCAAGCTGATGGGCACAACAAACGTGCCCGGTTTTGGTTTCTATAAGTATGAATATGGTCAACCCGGTCAGAACAACTGGGTGACTATTGCCGCGGGAAGTGATATCAAAATAGACGCGGAAATTGGTACATGGAATATCTCATCACTACCCCAGGGCGATTACGAGTTGCGCCTGGTAGTGATCAATCAGCAGAACGAATCCATGCCTCCCTGTGTGGTCCCGATCAGGGTTGTATCCGGATGATCCCTGGAGTGTTAAAATGTCTGAAGTAGAAATCCGCCCGGCAGTTATCAGCGACCTGCCATTGCTAACCAATCTGGAACACCATTACCAGACAAACCGTGTCTGGCAGATGGAACGCTCTGTAGCCGATGACCAGGTACGCGTCCAATTCCGTGAGATCAGCCTGCCCCGCAGTATCAGGGTGGAATATCCCCATCAACCCAACCTGACCACAACCGGCAATAACACCTATTCCGTGGTACTGGTGGCTCTTTTGAATAACAACCCTGTGGGCTACATCAGCATCTGGGAACAACTGGCATCGAATGCCGCCTGGATCCGCGACCTGGTCGTCAAAGAGCAGCACAGGCGAAAGGGTGTGGCCTCGGCTCTGGTGCTGGCCGGGCAGGAGTGGGCCAGTCGTAAGCGCATGAAACGTATGATCATCGAAATGCAGAGCAAGAATTTCCCCGGCATTCAACTGGTAAGGAAGCTGGGTTTCGAATTCTGCGGATACAATGATAATTACTTTGAAAATCAGGATATTGCCATTCTGTTTTCACGACCCATAAAGATTTCGTATATCTAGTCTATGGATTCCTGGGTAACAGGTTTATTGATCTTCTTCCGCACTACCAGCCAGATCCTTTCGGCTGGTATCGCCATCACGGCATTCTCATTATTGCTGTATGGTCTGTCCTTTAATTTAAAAGACCGTATCGCTCGCAATTTCGCGATGATCATGATCTGTGTGACGGCGGTGTTCACCGGAGAGTCACTGGCCAGTACCTCGGCTGATGTGCTGGAAGCCGAATTCTGGCTGCGGTTTTCCTGGGTGGGTATCACATTCCTGCCGGCCATTTATTTGAACTTTTCAGATGCCATCCTGGCTACCACAGGGCGGCCCAGCCGGTGGCGGCGCAAGATCGCCATCCGCTTCGCGTATTTTGCCAGCCTGGTGTTTCTTATTTCATTGCCATTTGGCTGGCTGGTGGGCGGTTCGGCTTCCGATATCACCAGCGCGCCACATCTTACGCCCACAGTCGTCACCGGATTCTTTTTCCTGTACTATGTGGTGACCATGCTCATGGCGTGGTACAACTTTTTCCGCTCATTTCAGCGCACAACCACACCCACCAGCCGCAGGCGGATGGGCTATCTGATCACCGGCGCATTGGCTCCAGCGCTGGGTTCCTTCCCGTTCCTGCTGTACAACTCACAGATCGCGCTGGAACATTCGCTTGGTTTCTGGTCCATCTCGGCCGTCAGTAACATGGTGGTGGGCGGACTGATCGTGATGATGGCGTACGCCGTGGCGTTCTTTGGCATTCCATGGCCGGACCGGGTGGTGAAAAGCCGCCTGTTGAAATGGATCATCCGCGGCCCGGTCACCGCGATCATCACTCTCGGTCTGGTGACTGTTTTCCGCCGGGCGGGTAATCTGTTCGGTAACCCGTATTCCAGCCTGGTTCCCATTGTGATGGTATTTACGATCCTGATCTGCGAGTATATGGTCACTCTTTTTTCTCCCATGTGGGAGCGGCTGCTGTTTTACGGCAAAGATCAAAAAGACCTGATCTTCCTGCATAATCTGGAGCGCAGCCTTGTCACCCGCAATGATTTGAGCGAATTCCTTGAAGTCATCCTGGCTGCCGCGCGGGACAGATTGCAGGCGGCCGGAGCGTTTGTGGCTGCCATCAATGGTGAAGGGATGGAACTGGTAAAAACTACCGGTAAAACGGATTGGCCGGATGACGGTGACCCGCGGGACGACCTGGCTGAAATTGTGCGGCGTTCAGATATTTCGACCGATGTTTTTGTCTGGAACAACTCATTGATTCTGCCGCTGTATGATCACAGCGAGGAAGAGAAACCGGAACTGCTGGGTTTGCTCGGTGTGACGGGGATGCGTTCTGACCAGTTGGAATTTGAACAGAAACAAAGTCTCGATCAACTCGCGGCACGGGCAACCATTGCCCTGCGGGACCGCCATGTGCAGCAGCAATTATTCCACTCCCTGGAACAGTTGACACCGGATCTGGATTACCTGTCTGAATTGCGGGCTGCCGGACGATATGAACCTGACCATGTGTTGGAGATCACCCGCCCGGCGGACGAAGAAATGACTATCTGGGTGCGCGACGCACTTACGCATTACTGGGGCGGTCCACGGCTGACCGAGAGCCCGCTGCTTAACCTGACCGTGGTGGAAAAGATGCTCGATGAGCATGACGGCAATTACGCCAACGCGTTACGGTCGCTGCTGAAATCTGCCATTGAAAAAGTCCGGCCGGGAGGGGAGCGCCGGTTTACCGGAGAATGGATCCTGTATAACATTCTGGAAATGAAATTCCTTGAGGGGAAAAAAGTACGTGAAATCGCGGCGAAATTGGCCATGTCTGAAGCTGACCTGTACCGCAAACAAAAGGTCGCGCTTGAGGCTGTGGCGCGGGAAATAACCCAGATGGAAAAAGAAGCCCGGGATTCCCGCGAAATAAATTAAATAGACATTAATGCTGGTATTAAGCTATAATAATCCGAAGTTTTTACCGGCTTTATTGTCAGGTGGAGGGCAGCTATGGTGGGGAAAGCTCAATCAATTCCGATTGAAATTTCAAAAGATGATATGGATGAAGGCTGGTGGGCTTCAGTGCTGGCCGATGAAGAGAGCGCAATGGAGGATTTCTCCGATTTAGCGCCTGTTTCAGGTCAGTCAGCCGACATGATCCTGGTTGACTGGGATCGAGTTCGATCCATATATGAGAATGACGAGATCATCTCGCTGCAGGTATACGGGTACAACCGCGGCGGCCTGCTGGTTCAAGAAGAAGGAATTCAGGGTTTTGTCCCTGTGTCTCATCTGATCGAAATGCCCTGCGGTGTGGAAGAAGAAGCCCGCAAATCCACCCTGTCTGAATATGTCGGCCGGACGTTAATGTTAAAAGTCATTGAATGCGAACCGTCTCTGGATCGCGTTGTTCTTTCAGAGCGGGCCGCGCAGGCGGGTGAAGGCCGCCGGAAGCAATTGTTCAATAGCCTTAAAGTGGGGGATGTTGTTAAAGGCAAAGTCACGAATGTAACAGATTTCGGCGTGTTTATCGATCTGGGCGGTGTGGAAGGTTTGATCCACGTCTCCGAGTTATCCTGGGGACGGGTGCAGCATCCCGGTGATATATTGAAGATCGGTGAATGTGCTGAAGCCATGGTACTTCAGATCAATGAAGACACATCACGGGTGGCTCTGTCATTTAAACGGCTGCAATCCAACCCGTGGGAAGTAGTCGCTTCCAATTACGCTTCCGGTGACGAAGTGGATGCCACGGTCACTACCATCACCCGGTTCGGGGTTTTTGCCCGGCTCGATGAAGGTATTGAAGGACTGATCCATATTTCATCCATCGAATTGGAAGCTTCAACCCAAACCCTGGAAACCATGTTCTTTCCGGGAAAACGAATCAGGGTACAAATCTTGCATATAGATCCAGACCGGCGTAGACTCGGCCTGGGATATATACAGAACTGATGAACTCGAACCCTATTGATGACGAAATTCCCTCCGGTGATGTTTTTCCGGAAGGGATGGATACTTCATCCGGACCCGTGTTTGATGAGCCTGATGAGCCAGTGTTTGACTGGCGGGGCAAAGACGGTATCGGCCTTTTACTGATTGTGGTCAGTGTGCTCACCCTTTTCGGCCTGACAGAGATCAGTACGGGGAAATTTTTAACTCCCACGGTTCAACTATTGAAACGCTGGATGGGGTGGGGTAGTTACTTGATGGCCGCCATGGTGGGTATCGCGGGGGTGAAATTCCTGCGCACACCCCGCGGAACCCGGTCATATCCCCTTGTGCAGATCCTGGGCGCGGAGGGGATGGTTTTCGCTTTGATGGCTTTTTTGGCTGTGATCGGCGGTAATTCGGTTGACCGCGCTTCAGCCGGTCTGGATGGCGGTCTGGTAGGCTGGGGACTGGCCCGCATGGGAGAGTTCCTGCTCCCCGGATTTCTCAATGGATTGCTCTGGTTCGTACTGTTGGCCGGAACATCTGTCGCCGCTTTCTGGCCCATCCGGCACGTTGTGGTGCAAAAAGTAGCCCGCAAATGGAAACAGGTTCCGGTCAGGCGCGATAAACCGGAAGATAATGTAAACACGGCGGTCGAAATACAGAGTCCTGCAGAGCTGGAAGAAGAAGAACCGATCCCCCATTCGCTTAACAGTCTGGCAGAGATGCTGAAACGCGCGGATGATGAAGATGCCAACAACGCGGCTGCAAGCGTAATCCCGCAAGCCGCGGCGCGGCAGGAAATCGTGAGGCTGCCTCCCATCAACCTGCTTACCCGTGAACAGATCGAAAAACCGGATCCCGAAATGATCCGTCAGCTGGCGGAACAAATCGAAGTAACCCTGGCAGAATTCGGAGTGCCTTCTACCGTAACCGGTTACCGCATCGGACCGTCTATCACCCAGTTCGCCGTTGAACCCGGTTTTATTGAAAAAACGGGTATTGACGGAAATATCACCCGTCAGAAGATCCGCGTTGCCCAAATTTCCGCGTTATCACGTGATCTGGCGCTGGCATTAAAAGCCAAACGGCTGCGCATCGAAGCTCCGGTTCCAGGTCAGTCATTCCTGGGGATCGAGATCCCCAACTCAACCAATTCTGTGGTCAGGCTGCGTTCCATCATCGAATCGGAATTCTTCCAGAAATCCAGTTCCCCGTTGACCCTGGGGCTGGGTAAGGATGTATCCGGAATTCCGGTGGTGGCTGACCTGGCCCGCATGCCGCATCTGCTGGTGGCCGGTACAACCGGTTCCGGTAAATCGGTGTGCATCAGTGCCATGATCGCCTGCCTGATCATGAACAATTCACCGGCCGACCTGCGTATGGCCATTCTTGACCCCAAGAAAGTGGAGCTGATCCGTTTCAATGGTTTACCGCATCTTCTGGGGCAGGTAGAGACGACTGTCGACCGCATGCAGGCTGTCTTGCGCTGGGCGGTGGTGGAAATGGAAAGCCGCTACAAGTTGCTGGAAACCCAGAAAGCCCGCGATATTGACTCGTTCAACCGCAAGATGCAGCGCAAGGGAATGGAACCTCTGCCCCGCATTGTCGTTCTGATCGACGAAATGGCCGACCTTATGATGGCCGCTCCGGAACAAACCGAACAGAGCGTGGTCCGCCTGGCACAGATGGCCCGCGGTGTGGGAGTTCATCTGGTTGTGGCCACCCAACGCCCGAGCACTGACGTGCTCACCGGTGTTATCAAGGCTAATTTTCCGGCTCGCATCGCCTTTACGGTGGCATCAGCCATCGATTCACGCGTTATTCTGGATACCAGCGGCGCTGAGACGTTACTCGGGCGGGGTGATATGTTGTTCATGAACTCAGATAACCCTGTCCCGCAGCGTGTTCAGGGCGCCATGGTGACTGACAATGAGATTGACAAACTGGTCACCTTCTGGCGAAAGATCATCCCGCAGACAGATAGTGCGGAAGCATCCGCGTGTCCGTGGGAGAACCTGATCATAAATTCTGATGAGACCTCAGGGGATGCCCTGGTGGAAAAAGCGGTTGAGATGGTACGCGGGATGAGCAAAGTCAGCGCGTCATTATTGCAGCGCCGGATGCGTATCGGTTATCCCCGCGCGGCGCGGCTGATGGATGAGCTTGAAAAACTGGGTGTGGTCGGCCCCCTAAATCCGGGTGGGCGTGAACGCGATGTGCTGGTCGGCCCCGAAGACGGTGACGGTGACCCGGCAGACGATATGGATTAGGCTTCCGGCAGCATGCTGCCTTTTCTTGACAGGAAGTCACGGGTAGGATAGCATAAGCCATCTATCCTACAAATTCGTCAGGTACATATCGTGGAACAGGCAAGTCAAAAAACACCAAAGTCGGTAGAAGAATTCCTGCGTTATCACTCCAAAGGGCTGCTGGATACCATCGGCAGATTTTTTGTTAAATTGGGTGTTCATCCCAATACCGTTACGATTCTGGGTCTGGCCGGTAATTTTGTTGCCGCTGGATTGCTGGCGTACGGGCATATCACCATTGGCGGCATCATTGTTCTGGTTTGCGGACCTCTGGACGCGTTGGATGGGGCCATCGCGCGGTTGCGCGGTGAACCAAGTAAATTCGGCGCGTTTGTTGATTCAGTGACTGACAGGTATTCCGAATTGATCATACTGGCAGGTCTGCTGGTGTATTTCTTAATGATCAATGATCCGCTGAGCTGCGTTCTGGTTTACCTGGCGGCTGCCGGTTCGGTGCTGGTGTCATACGTCAAATCACGGGCGGAATCACTGGAGTATACGGCAAAAGTCGGACTGCTTACCCGGGTGGAGCGTTATCTGGTTCTGGCACCGCTGCTCGTTTTCAACCTGCCGGTGATCGCGATATGGGTAATTGCCATTCTGGCTAATTTCACGGCTTTGCAGCGTATCTGGTTTGTTCGCAAACAGGCGTATGCTGAGCTGGATTCACACAAATAGTACGAAAGGTTGGTACATACAAAATGCAACCGGGTTTCGCTATAGGTCCTCTAACCGTTCACTATTATGGTGTGATCATCATGTTTGGCGCCATTTTAGGCACTTTGTTGGCGTCAAAACTGGCTGTTAAATACGGTCAAAATCCTGATATGGTGTGGGACGCATTACCGTGGATCCTGATCGCGGGCATAATCGGCGGACGTCTGTGGCATGTGCTGACACCGCCCGCTTCCATGCAGGCGCTTGGTTGGAGTTCCAATTATTACTTCACCCATCCTCTGGACGCAATAGCCACCTGGAATGGCGGAATGGGTATTCCAGGCGCGATCATGGGTGGGGCGCTGGCTCTATACCTTTACTGCCGCAAGATGAAGGTCAACTTCGGGATTTTTGTAGATATTTTGGCTCCCGGCCTGGCTCTCGGCCAGGCTATTGGCCGCTGGGGTAACTTTGTCAACCAGGAATTATACGGCTCACCCAGTACCCTCCCGTGGGCTATTACGATCGATCCGGCATATCGCCTGTCACAATATCAGGATATAGCAACCTACCATCCTCTGTTCTTATATGAATCCCTATGGAACTTGCTGAACATGGGGCTGCTCCTCTGGCTGGGGAAAAAATTCTCCGAGATCCTCAAGCCAGGTGACATAATGTTGACATACCTGATCGTCTATCCTTTAGGCCGCTTTATGCTGGAGTTTTTACGGTTGGATCCGTCGCCGGTAGCCGGGCTTAATGTCAACCAGACATTGATGGGTATAACCGCCCTGGCCGCCAGCATTGCTTTGTTGATCCGCCTGAGCAAACGGCCTCTTAACACTGAGACGCTGGAAGAAACCGAAGAAGAATCCGAAAACACTGTACAGGAATCCGGAGAGTAAAACTGCTCCGGCCTGTAATACGTCTATAATAGGGATACCTTAACCGCAATAGGGAACCCGATGATATTCGCTGAAAACCTCAGCAAACAATTTGACGATCTGCTCGCCGTTGACCACATCAATCTTGATGTGGCTGACGGCCGTGTATTGGTGTTGCTCGGGCCGAACGGCGCGGGTAAAACCACCACCGTGCGCATGTTGACCTCAGTACTGCGCCCTACCTCCGGCACAGCCCGTGTAGCCGGTTATGATGTGGTTTCAGAGGCTAATAAGGTACGGGCTTCGGTGGGTGTCTTAACGGAACACCACGGTTTGTACGGCCGCATGAACGCGCGGGAATATCTGCAGTTTTATGGAAGCCTGTACAACCTGTCATCTGAAACAATCGACAAACGCAGTTCAGACCTGCTTTCCGCGTTTGGATTGGCGTACGCCGCCCGAAAGCGCCTGGGTGAGTATTCAAAGGGAATGCGCCAGAAACTGGCGCTGGTCAGGGCAATGCTCCACGAACCGCCTGTTCTGCTGCTCGATGAACCCACCTCTGCAATGGACCCGGAAAGCGCCAAGACAGTGCGCGATGCCATCCATAAATTGCGTGACTCACACCGAACCATTTTGCTCTGCACCCATAACCTGGCGGAAGCTGAACAACTGGCTGACCAAATCGCCATTATTCGAAAAGGAAAGATCATTTATCAGGGAACATCCGGCAGCCTCAAGCGTGACCTATTGGGCGCGCCGGTTTATGAAGTCAGGCTGGCTGAGAGTATGAATGGTTTTGTGCCTGATGTACCGGATGGCGTGCAATTATTGGAGCGCGGAGAGCGTACCATTCAATTCATGGTGGATGACCCGGACCGCAGCAATCCGCTGTTGATGAATAATCTTGTAAAAGCCGGCCTGCAGGTGGTTTCATTCCATGAACGGCCCAGGAGCCTCGAGCAGGCATATCTGGCGGCCATGTCACGGCATCATGAGGCGAAACACCATGCTTAGGTCTCTCCGCCCGGTATTTGTCATTGCCCGGCGCGAAGTGCGGGATCAGTTCCGTGATTGGCGCATCATTTTCCCGATCATCGGGTTGACAATCCTGTTCCCCTTCCTGATGAATTTCACCGCCGGGCAGATGCTGGGATTTGTCAACCAGTATGGCGCGGCGATCATCGCCGAACGGCTTATCCCATTCCTGCTGATGATCGTGGGTTTCTTCCCCATTTCCGTGTCATTGGTCATCGCGCTGGAGTCGTTTGTTGGTGAAAAAGAACGCGGGAGCATTGAACCGCTGCTGAACACGCCTCTCGAGGACTGGCAGCTCTACATGGGAAAACTGCTATCTTCCACTGTACCGCCGCTTTTTTCGAGCTATCTGGGGATGACCGTTTACCTTGTCGGTCTGGCGATCTCTAAGATACCCATTCCCGATATCCAACTGCTGATCCTGGTGATAATTATGACGACAGTGCAGGCTATCCTGATGGTAGCCGGCGCGGTGGTTGTATCCTGCCAGGCGACATCGGTGCGTTCGGCCAACCTGCTTTCCAGCTTTATCATCCTGCCCGTAGCATTCTTGATCCAGGGTGAGAGCATGGTGATGTTCTGGGGAAACTATGCCACATTGTGGTGGGTTGTTTTCGGGCTGGTGGTTTTTTCACTGCTACTCATACGGGTCGGACTGGCGCATTTTCAGCGCGAAGAGTTACTGGGGCGTGAGATTGACGTCTTGAATTTTAAGTGGGGCTGGCGGGTGTTCAAGGAGCAGTTCTTTGACGGCGCTTCCAACTTGAGGGAATGGTTTGGGCGGGTTGTCCCTTCAGTAGTATTCCGGATGCGCTGGGCGGTGGCTGTAGTGGTGGTCATTTGTGTGGCGGCATTCTTTACCGGTCAATATCTTGTGTCACAGTTCCCGATCAGTCTGGACAAAGACGGAGCAGATGTTGCTGATGGCGTTCGCAAACTGATCCAGTACTGGCCGTTATTCTCATTCGCGCCTGTGGTTACCATCTGGTGGCAGAACGTCCGGGCGTTGCTTTTAGGGATGGTGCTGGGTGTGTTCTCCTTTGGAATCATGGGTCTGCTGCCCATTTTCATCACGATCGCCGCGATTGGTTATCTGGGTCAAATTTTGGCCATCAACGGGTTTCCCGCAGTCCAGTTTATTACAACCATGGTGCTTCCGCATGGCGTGATAGAGATCCCCGCGGCTATTCTGTCTACAGCCGCGGTGGTATATGCCGGGGCGAAACTGGCAACGCCGGCAGCCCATGAAACCTTTGGCGAAACCTGGGTACGCGCGATGGCAGACTGGGTGAAGGTGATGATCGGAGTGGTAATCCCTCTGTTGCTCGTGGCGGCAGCTATTGAGGCCTGGGTCACCCCGCAGATCGTATTGCGGCTGTTTCAGTAATGATAAAAGCTATTGGAGAGTCTGGTAACCCGATGGGTGTGCCTATCCGGTGGGTGAGCTTGTCGAACCCACGAGCAAGTGGTCGCGCCGGGATCTGCCTTCGGCTCCTACTTGTCAAAGAACGGCATGCAGTGCAGGCAGGCTCAGGCAGCGGATTATGTAGCAGGCTTTGTAAGCGAGTGATGTTAATCGCTCAAGCAGAGGAGATTTACTCGTCTGTTTTGCATTTTGAAAATTGCACTAATTCTTTATAGTTACCTTCGATAAGAGCTTTCTTTTTTCGGCGGGTCCAACCCTGAATCTGCTTTTCTCTGGCATACGCCGCATCCATGCGATCAAATTCTTCAAAATAAACAAGTATGACTGGTTTATGACGATTTGTGTACTTTGCACCATATCCATTAGAGTGTTGAGAAATTCTCTCTTCAAGGTTCCAGGTGCTTCCAGTGTAGTAACTGCCGTCAGAGCATTCAAGGATATACATGTATGGCATATGACGATTTTATATGAAAAATGATACACGGGAAATTCTTTTTCTGCCTAAGTATTAAGTTTATATTTGAAAGACTTTAGTTTATTTGCTCGAGGTCGCGCCGGATTCTACCTTCGACACCTGCATGCCAAAGAACGGCATGCGGTGCAGGCAGGCTCAGGCAACGGATCAAGCAAAAAGCTCAGACAGCGGCCACGGCAGGTGGCTCATCCGGTAGGTGTGCCTATCCGGTGGGTGAGCTTGTCGAACCCACTTACCCTAGGTCGCGCCGGAATCTGCCTTCGACAGGCTCAGGCAGCGGATTATAAAAAAAAACAGGCAGCGGAACAAGCATAAGGCACACGCAGCGGCTAACGCAAATAAGCTCAGACTGTGGGTAATTACCACCCTGACAGAAATTCCTGCCAGTCCTGGTTTTCATTGATATGATGGCCGAAAATATACATCGCCGTTACAGGAGGCTCTTTGGGCAGCCGTAAAAGGCGCATGCCCACTTCTTCGGCCGTCTTTCCCCCTTTACGGTGATTGCAGCCGGCGCAGGCAGCCACAACATTTGTCCAGATATGGGCGCCGCCTTTGTATTTCGGGATCACATGATCGATGGTAAGGGTCATCGAGTGTTTCCCGCAATACTGACAGGTGTAATTGTCACGCCGGAAGATTTCACGGCGGTTGAGCAATATCCTTGGCCTTGGGCGGGAGACCATTTGATCTAACCGGATGACGGAAGGGCGCGGATACACGCGGCTGATGGTATGGATTATCCCCCGCCCATTCTTAACCAGCGAAGCCCTGTCAGTCAGAATCATTCCGATCGCGCGCCGGGTATTGCACACATTGATCGGCTCATAATTGGCGTTGAGAACCAGAACCAACCTGTCCATTCTTGCTCCCTGGCATGGATTATAGCACCAGGCAGCCGCCGGGTAAAAGTTGATCAGCGGTTATCTTCGTTGGAAATAATCACCATGCCAAAACTGTGCGGGCCGAAAATGGTTTTCCACGCGCTGTTGGTGGTAAAGAGTTGCAGGGTAGTCCCAGGGAAGAACTCATTTAAATGATCGCGAATGACCTGAAGATCACCGGATTCCGCGTTACCTTCATGCGTAATAGCGATCAGGTTGAAGCGTTCGAATTCGTCAATAAATTCCACGAGGTATTCATAAGCGGCCCGGCGGCTGCGGACTTTCCCCAGAGGTGTGGGGAGTCCTTCTTCCATCGAAAAGATGGAAAGGATTCCCAGGATGGACGCGGCATTCGCCTGGGCTTCGTCAACCAACCCGATAGGCACCAGTGGATGGATATCCGGCAGGATGGCGGTTGTATACAGCATCGAGCAATCCTCACGTATGGTCTGTTCAATGTGTGACCATACTTTCCCCTCTGCCGCCATCCGCGCCGCCTTTTCCACCATAAAACCGGTGCCGAGGCCGATCGAAGCGGTATCAATCATCACCAATGTTGGAGAGACCGATGAGGCTTTGATCAACCGTAGTATCTGACCGGGAAGACCGGAAAGCGAGCCTGATGACAGAATCGCGATGACATGCCCCGCGTTCTGGCATTCCTTCTGCAGGTAAACCTGGATTTCATGGTCGGATCCTGGTTGAAGGCGGTATTCATTCTCCCCGGGGTTCTCACAAACCGACAAAGGGATGACCCTGACAAGGTCATCCCCGGGGAATGTCTTATGAATAAATTCTGCGGCTGAGTCGGTGAGGATGGTGATGGAGGGCATGTTTATTCGATCATAAAGATGAACTGGTAATGCGGTTGGGCGCCTTCGTGTACTTCAAGTTCATGGTTGGGGTATTTATTACGGATATCATCCGCGATGCGGTTGACGTCATTTTTGGAAATATTCGCGCCATAGAAAATGGTGATCCGTTCGCGGTCATCGGTGCCGGCGCTCTCCAGCAGTCCATTAACGGCCTCTTCCAGGGTGGGAGAGGCGTTGACAAGCTTACCGTTCAACAGCGCGATCACTTCGCCGGATTTTACATCAACTCCGTTGATCTCTACCGTTCGGGTGGCAACCGTCACTTCACCGGTTTCAACTTCGGTGATGGCATCGTTCATTTCTGAAACAACGTGGTCGAAATCTGCGTCACCCACCAGCCGCAGCATGGCGGAAAGCCCCTGCGGGACTGTTTTCGCGGGAATAACCGCCACTTTCTTTACTGTAACTGAGGCGGCAGTCTGCGCGGCCATAATAATATTTTTGTTATTGGGAAGGATGATGATCTTGTCAGTGGGCAGGTTTTCCAGCGCGTGCAGGATCTCTTCGGTTGACGGATTCATGGTCTGGCCGCCTTCCACGATCGCGGCGACACCCAGGCTGGCAAAAATGCGGGAGATACCCTTGCCGGGGGAAACAGCCACCACAGCGATATGACCCGGTTCGACCGGCGCGAGGTTGATCTTCTGGTCACTGCTTTCCTGACGGTCTTCTACCTGGGCGATCAGGTTTTCCATCGCCACTTTGGTGACAGTACCCAGCTTCAATGTGTATTCGATGGGATCGTATTTCTTTTCCGTAGCGACATGGATGTGCATACGGTACATGCCGTCACCTTCACCCACCTGTATGGATGTGCCGATCTCGGACAGGCCTTCATAAAATTTTTCGAGGTTCAGTTCTTCAAACGGCCGGAAATCTACTACCACTTCATAGTCCTGACCGGGTTCAACCTCTTCCAGTGTGTTTTCCAGATTCATGGCCGCCAGCGGTTGAACGGTGGCGATTGCCGTTTCCAATGGCAGGCCCTTCAAATGACGCTGCATACCTTCCAACAGGAAGAAGAGCCCTTTTCCACCGGAATCGACTACACCCGCCTGCTTGAGGATAGGCAGAAGTTCCGGTGTGTGTTGAACAGATTCGTCGGCGGCTGCCACAACTTTGTCGATCATTTCCATCAGGTCGCCGGTTTCCTGAACAGCCTGCCGGGCAGCCACGGAGACATCTTTGATCACAGTCAGAATGGTGCCTTCCACGGGGCGCACAACACCCTTATAAGCTGTGGCGCGGCTTTCTTCGAGCGCTCGCGCGAATGATTCAACATCCATTGTCTCCTGGCTGTCTAATCCGCGGGCGAAACCACGCCAGATCTGGGAAAGGATCACGCCGGAATTGCCGCGGGCGCCCATCAACGCGCCCTGGGCAACGGAATGAGCCATTTTCCCAACATTTTTCTCACCCGAGGCGGTGATTTCATTGTAGGCTGCCTGCATGGTGAGCAGCATATTCGTTCCGGTATCACCATCCGGTACCGGAAAAACATTCAACGCATTGATCATCTGCTGATTGGTTTTTACCCAGGTCATGGCAGCTTCAATCAACTCTTTTAAACCCTGTCCGTCAATGGAGATACAGGATGGCACTGATTCCGCCTCAGGCGCGGGAGAAGTGGTCGATTCTTTACTCATAATGCTCCTCAGTAAGACAGATAATGGCAGAATTAATCGGGATTGCTGATGCGCAATCCACGGACATGGACATCAACATGGCTGACCGGAATACCGAGGGCTTTTTCCACCTGGTAGGCAACATTATC
>CAYOKC010000021.1:21481-36688 GCA_964404415.1 uncultured Leptolinea sp.
ATCCTTGTGCCGTATTCAATGACGATATACAGATCGATTTTGATGGTTCGGCCGTCATAATGCACATCCACACCCAGGGTAGGGTCTTTGACCAGCACCTGGGCCAGGCCTTCCACCAGATTCTTTGCCGCAAGTCCCACAACACCATACGATTCCAGTGTTGACTGGCAGGCGATGGTGGCAATAGCATGATGTGAGACGTAGATGTTGCCGAATTTGTTATTACTTTCGCTCATGGACGATACCCTCTCTCTAATAATTAACCTGATTTCTTGAGGAAAGATACGATTTATGGTAGAATGCCGTTTTGCAGTACATGATTAAGCTGGTTGCAATCAAGGTTTGAAAGGATTTCAAGATGGCACGGTGTGAATGTTGTGGGAAGACGACCACCTTTGGTCACAATCGAAGTTTCTCTCAGCGCGCCACAAACCGCATCTTTCGCCCCAATCTTCAGAAGATCTCGGTCTTCGAAAACGGGCGCAAGGTTCAGAAAACGGTTTGTGCAAGATGCATTCGGACAATGGTAAAGGTTTCATAATTTTCCGTTGTTCATTGCGATAACGTTACAAAGGTCACGGCGCAGGCCGTGATTTTTGTTTAACGAAGCGCTTCACGCAGCGCGCGGACTCCTTCTCCGGGGCCGCCGGGATGTTTAAATATGGCTGTCGCCGCCACGAAAATTGTCGCGCCGGCTTCATGCAAAGGCTTGATATTCTCCGCGGTGACTCCGCCGTCAACTTCGATGGCGGCTGCCGGGTTGATCTTGTCGAGCAACGCGCGCATCTGTTTCACACGTTCGAAAGTGACAGGCTGAAAGGTTTGACCGGAATACCCCGGGTTGACGGACATCATCAGTACGTAATCCACCAGGTGCAGCACGGATTCAGTCGCCGCAACCGGTGTACCCGGGTTTAGTACGAGCCCTGTTTTTACGCCCAGTGACCGGACTTCCTGCAAGGTACGGAAGATATTCGGGTTGCCTTCCAGGTGCACTGAAATACAACCGGCTCCGGCTTTCGCGAAGGTTTCAGCGAATTGATCCGGGTTGTCGATCATTAGATGGACATCCAGCGGAAGGCTGGTAATACGTTTGCAGGCTTCAACGATGAACGGCCCCATAGTCAGGTTGGGGGCAAAATGACCATCGATCACATCAACATGTATCCAATCCACGCCGGCTTTTTCAACGGCGCGGATTTCATCTCCCAACCGGGAGAAATCTGCTGAAAGAATGGAAGGGGAAAGAAGTACTGCCATTAAATATCCGTCTCACTGAATGGAAGATAAAAACGAGAAGATATATGACCAGTATGGGAACAGTCCGCCAATGGCAGCGAATGCCAGAAACCCAAGACCGACTGTGATCCAGTCAATACTGATGATCTCTTCCAGAAATTTGTTGACCTTATCCTCAAACGGCTCTTCCCTGCGCGCGGGTTTCTGCCTGGCCGTTTTTGGACGTGAAACCTCCACCGGCGCTGGCTCTACAGGCGCGGGTACAGGAATAAGATCCGGGGCGCGGCCAAATGTGGATAACATTTGACCGAACTGATCGGCTGTCCGGTACCGGGCGGAGGGTTCTTTCGCCAGCACTTTTAGCAAGATTCGTTCCAAATCAGCCGGAATGGCCGGGTTGACCTTACGCGGTGCAACCGGGGGAACATCACGGTGCATGCGCGCCAATTCGGTGGCTGTCTCCGCGTTGAGAGGTAGTTTTCCGGTCAGCATTTCGTATAAAACGACACCCAGTGAATACACATCGGAAGCCGGAGAGGGCGCACCGCCGGATGCCTGTTCAGGGGAGAAGTATTGCGGTGATCCCCAGACCACTTCACTTTTCTCATCGGGGTGAATACCGGCGAGGGCGCGGGCGATACCGAAATCGGTCACCTTGAGTTGACCCTCCGGAGTAACCAGCATGTTGTGCGGTTTGACATCGCAGTGCACAATGCCAGAGCGGTGCGCGTAGCCGAGACCCGCGCACGCCTGTAAGATTAGCGGGATGGAATCTTCCACCTGGAACGGGCCATGCTGCCGGATGACAGTTTTCAGGTCGGTTCCGGGGACATATTCCATAACAATGAACAACCGGTCATGGTCAAGACCGAAATCATGCACGGTTACGATGTTCGGATGGGTGATATTGGCCGCGGATCTGGCTTCCTGCCGGAAGCGCTCGCGAAATGATTCATCGCGTGTGAAATCAGGACGCAATACTTTAATGGCCACCTGGCGCTCCAACATAAGGTCGCGCGCCCGGTAGACAACGGCAGTCCCTCCGCTGCCCAGTGTCTGCAGCAACTGGTATCGGTTCGAAAGAACCGGATTTGTGGCAATAGGCGAAGTCATCTAACGAGATTATAACATGTGGGCTTATCTGTTAATCGCCGCCATTATTCGTGGGTATAATTTGTGTTTATGACAATTAAACGTGTACTTAATGAAAATCCCACAACAATACTTATTTTAGCCGGTATTATGGCGGCCGTAGCACATTTCGCCCACTGGGGTGACGCCTGGGTGTTTTCCCTGGCAGCCATTGGCGTGATCCCTCTGGCAGGGTATATCGGGTCATCCACCGAGGCTCTGGCGCATTACACAGGCCCGAAAATTGGTGGTCTCTTGAATGCCACACTGGGCAACGCCGCCGAGTTGATCATCACCCTGGTTGCCATTCGCGAAGGATTGCTGGAACTGGTGAAAGCCTCGATCACAGGTTCCATCCTGGGTAACCTTCTTCTGGTCATGGGGACGTCACTCCTGCTTGGAGGGCTGAAAAACGGCCTGCAAAAATTTGACCGCAAACAGGCCGGCAATTATGCTGTGCTGCTTGCCATGACCATTCTTGCCCTGGTGGTGCCATCTTTCTTCGGGCATTCACTGGGTGATGAAGGATCAGTCGGGGTGGAAACGCTCAGCCTGGGGGTAGCCGGAGTAATGGTGGTCCTCTATGTGTTGGGGATCATCTACAGCTTGAAGCACTCTGATTCCCCCATTATGGCGGAAGAACCTGACAACCATGTCAAACCTGTTTATTCGGTGAAAACAGCCATAATTATTCTGGGCGCGGCCACACTGGGTGTGGTACTGCTCTCCGAGTTGTTGGTAGGCTCAGTGGAAGTGGTGGTCAGTCAGTTTGGACTGTCTGAATTCTTCATCGGCATTATCCTGATCCCTATCGTTGGCAATGTGGCAGAACACCTGGTGGCTGTTCAGGCCGCATACCGCAATAAGATGGAATTGAGCATCGAAATCTCATTGTCATCCAGCCTGCAGATCGCCCTGCTTGTGGCACCGCTGCTGGTATTCATCAGCCTGGCGATGGGGCACCCTTTGACCCTGATGTTCAATCCTTTTGAATTGGTATCGTTGGGAGCCGGGGTGGTCATTGCCGCGCTGGTCTCCATGGATGGCGAATCCAACTGGTTGGAAGGCGCGTCATTGCTGGCGGTGTACCTCATTCTTGGCCTGGCATTTTTCTTGTTGCCCGGAGCGGTGTGATGCGTCAATCCAACGGGATCAACTTCACAGCGGGCATGTTGGTGACCTCCTTTTTCTTCGGCCTCATCCTGTTGATCCTGTGTCTTGGAACCATGTTCATTTTCCGGCCGGCAGGCGAAACTACCGCGCCTCTAGCCGTTTTCACGGTAATACCCGCCCCAACGGCAACGGTCATCGTTCCAACCGAAGTCCCTCCCACGCCAACATTATCACCGGAGGAGCAAGCCTCGGGTAAGATCGAGATCGGCGTTATGGTGGAGATCACCGGAACCGAAGGCGCCGGCCTTCGGCTGCGTGCCGAACCGGGGGTGAACGCGGCGGCCATCGTGTTGGGAAAAGACGCGGAACAATTCCTGGTAAAAGACGGCCCGTCACATAAAGACGGATTTAACTGGTGGAAACTGGAATCGCAGAAAGACGCTTCACGTGCAGGGTGGGCGGCAGCGGATTATCTGGCGGTTGTTCCTGAATAAATGGAAGGCAATTCAAATGTCATTATCTCCTTTAGAAATAGTAGCGAATAAAGCGGAAAGTATTCTGACAGTAAGATGGTCAGACGGGCACGAGAGCCGGTATCCATTTGGTCTTTTACGGGCGGGATGCCCCTGTGTGATTTGCCGGGGCGGACATGAGAACATGAGCCCGGACCCGGACCCGGCTGTGTTTGATGTAGAACTCCCGGATTCGCCGGCCGTTCATCTGGCTTCAGCCCGCGCGGTTGGCGCGTACGCCATCTCATTTACCTGGGAGGATGGTCACAACGAGGGGATTTATGCCTGGGATTATTTGCGGGCATTATGTCCGTGTGACGAATGCCGCCCGTAGCTGTTTCCTGGATGAAATAAAAGACACATGTCAAAAATAGTTGCAAGCCTTTACAGATAAACTTATAATTGACCTGTTGTATTAATAACAGGATATTGTCATCAGGAGTAAGGGTCTGGAAACTCAAGGATATCCACAGGAAGATCAAACCTTTCAAGAGGTTCAGAAAC
This sequence comes from uncultured Leptolinea sp., assembly GCA_964404415.1. Taxonomy (GTDB): domain Bacteria; phylum Chloroflexota; class Anaerolineae; order Anaerolineales; family Anaerolineaceae; genus Leptolinea. Next base: position 25,981 of record CAYOKC010000021.1, read on the forward strand.
CGCTGCTAGCCGGTTCTATTCTGGGCAACCGTTATTTGATCCAGGATGTAGTCGGCGCCGGGGGGATGGGTTCTGTTTATCGCGCCCGTGACATGCATTTTGTCAACGCGGTTAAGCTTGTTGCTGTGAAAGAAATGATCAACCAGACGCGTGATCCTTCTTTGCGCCAGAACATGCTGGTGAATTTTGAGAGGGAAGCCAACATCCTGGTTTCGCTTAATCACCCCTCCATCCCGAAGATCTATGACTTCTTTGAAGTCAATGAACGCTACTATCTGGTACTCGAATTTATTGACGGAAAAGACCTGGAGAAATACCTGGGTGATGTAAAAGGCTTTCTCCCTGAAGAACAGGTTATTGGCTGGGCTATCGAAATGTGCAATGTGTTGGAGTTTTTGCATTCGCACAAACCAGAACCGATCATTTTCCGCGATGTTAAGCCATCCAATATCATGGTCAACCGTAACGACCATATCATATTGATCGACTTTGGCATTGCCAAGGTATTCAAGGTGGGGCAGAAGGGGACGATGATCGGCACAGAAGGCTACGCCCCGCCCGAACAATACCGGGGTGAGGCCAACCCCACGGTTGATATTTACGCCCTGGGCGCCACCATTCACCACCTGTTGACGAAAAAAGATCCCCGTGTGGAAGCGCCTTTCACCTTCAGTGAGCGGCCGATACGGCAGATCAATCCTTCGGTATCCACAGAGTTGGAGGCGGTGGTCAACACCGCGCTCGCTTATAACGCGAAAGACCGCTACCCGACCGCCACCGCCATGAAGGAAGCCCTGATGGCTGTTGCCAGCCGCAAGGGTATCCCGAGTTACAGTAACCGGGTCGTTTCAGCGCAGCTACCGCAGCAGGTCAATCTGTCATTGGAACCCGAATCGGATATCAAGCCGGTCTGGAAGTTTGAATGTGAAGATGAGATCCGGGCCACACCATTGATCGACGGCGGTATGGCCTATATTGGTGTGTATGACAACAACGTATACGCGCTGGATGCAACAACGGGTGAATTTCGATGGAAGTTCCCCACAGAAGGTGGTATTGTTTCACAGCCGGTATTGGCTGATGGAAAATTGATTTTTGGCTCTGAAGATAAATCCGTCTACGCGGTAGGCGCGCGTAACGGCAAAGAAGTCTGGAAAGTTGCCACAGGGGGAGCGATCCGCAGTTCCGGCAGGGTGGCTGAAGGGCATCTGTTCATCGGATCGGATGATGGATACCTGTATGCCATTAATCTGACCGCCAACAAGGTCTCCTGGCGGGTGGAAACCCAGGACGCCATCCGGTCAACCCCTTTCATCACCAATGATTTCATCTATTTCGGAAGTGAAAGCGGTGAAATGACCTGCAGTGATTTCAGGGGAACCGTGAAATTCCGCTTCCAGGCTAAACGCGCCATTACATCGTCACCGTTGGTATCCAATGGACGATTGTTCTTTGCCTCGGTAGATTCCACTTTCTACGCGCTGGACGCGAAAACCGGTTGGGCGATATGGCGCTTCCGCATGGGAAAAGGATCAGTTTCGTCACCGTGTATCGCCGACGGTTATCTTTTCTTTGGTTCTGCCGATAATAATATATATTGTGTCGATGGCGGGAATGGCCGCGAGATCTGGCGTTTTAAAACGGATCACCAGGTTAGCGGTTCACCGGCGATATATCGTGACAACCTGATATGCGGATCCGCTGACGGGAACCTGTATTGCCTGGACTTTAAGACCGGGCGTGAACGCTGGAAGTTCCCCACGCGGGGGCCAATTACGGGAACACCAATCGTGTATAATGACGTTATATATTTCGGTTCGGTGGATCATACGTTATATGCCTTGCCTGTCTGACCCAAAAAAATCTGAAATTACCGGGTGAAATATGAATTTGGGTCGCTTATTCCAAAAAAAGGAAGAAACCGGTGATATGAAAACCACTCCGGCCGCCGAAGAAATTCAAAAAAGTACCGTTAAGACAAAAGAAAAACGAAAAGTCGGGCAATACATTTATGGTACGTGCCAATCGGTAGGGCGGCAACGCGAACATAATGAAGATGCTCTCTTCGCCATGAGTTCCGTTATGCGCGAAGGAGAGACTGAATTTCCCTTTGGATTATTTATCGTGGCCGATGGAATGGGTGGTCACCAACATGGTGAAGTAGCCAGCGGCGCGGCAATCCGGGCGCTAAGCGGATACCTGATGCAGCGGTTGATCGTCCCAATGATGACCGGAACTGCCGCTTCAATCGATTCGAGCCTTCAGGAGCTGATGGAGCAGGGGTTTGAAGAAGCCCAGGACGCCGTTATTCAAACAGCTCCCGGCGGCGGCACCACCCTCACCGCGGCCCTTGTGGTGGGCGATCAGGTCACCATCGGGCATGTGGGTGACAGCCGGGCGTATTTCGCCCTCACTGATGGCGAACTGGAACCCATAACCAAAGATCATTCGCTGGTCAAACGGCTTCTCGAATTGGGACAGATAAACGAAAAAGAAGCCAGCGTTCATCCACAGCGTAACGTATTGTACAGGGCGGTCGGTCAAACTGAACCTTACCGGCCGGATATTGAAACCCTAACCTTCCCATCTCCGGGCTCATTGATGATTTGCAGCGACGGCCTCTGGGGTGTAGTCGGGAAAACTAATCTGCAAAAAGCCCTGCGAAAAACAGGTTCTCAAATTGAGATTTGCCAACGCATGGTGGATATGGCAAATCAAGCCGGCGGACCGGACAACATCAGTGTTGTTCTGGTTCAAAATTTTGAATAATCGGAGATAACCGGTATGGGGGTTGGGCTTTTTGAGTCACTGGGTTTAGCGAACAACGCATCGCCTGATGAGATCAGGCGTGCTTATTTTGACGCCGCCCGCCGGCTGCATCCGGATGCCAATCCGGATCCTGACGCGGCTAACCAATTCATGGTGATCCAAAAATCGTATGACGTCCTCTCCAACACAGAGAAGCGGATCGACTACCTTATTTCGCAGGCACAATCCGAAGGGCGCGCGCCGATTGTCACACAATCTCAATACTCTGTTGAGTCATTATTGATGATCCCGGAGGAGCAGTATGTGTATTCGCTGCTTGAGATCATCAACGCGGAAGAAGCCAAATCACACGTTTTGCCTACCAGCAATGTCTGTCTGGTGATCGATAAATCCACATCAATGGCAGAAAAACGCATTGATATGGTGAAAAAAGCCGCGTATGAATTAATGAAACAACTCAAGCAGGATGATTGGGTTTCCATCGTTACATTCAGCGACCGCGCGGAAGTTGTAATCCCACCCACCCGGGTGAAGAAATCCATGTTATCTGATCCCCGTATTGCCACCATACAGACCGGCGGTGGTACGGAGATTTTGCGCGGACTGGAATGCGGCATGGATGTGTTGCTGCAAACCGGCAATACCGATGCCAACCGGCATATGATCCTGTTGACAGACGGCCATACTTACGGTGATGAAGATGGCTGCTTGCAGCTGGCGCAGCGCGCTGGAGACAGGGGAATCATCGTCAGCGCGCTGGGATTTGGCAGCGAGTGGAATGACGCCTTCCTTGACCGGATGACCGGCTTGAGCGGCGGTACGGCCCGCCTGGTGACCACAATTGATGACCTGAAACAATTCATCCGCACCCAGGTTTCATCATTAAGCAAAGTGTATGCCCACAATGTAACCCTGCGGGTGGAAGAATCAGCACATTCCAGCCTGGTTGATCTGTTCCGCATTTATCCGGATGCCAGTCCGCTGCCGATTGAATCACAGGTGCGGTTGGGCAACCTGCCATTCAATGACCGGATCAAAATCCTGCTGGAATTTAAGATTAACCCGGATTTGAAAGACGAAGATACCATCACCATGCTGCAAGGCGCGTTGATGATGGAAATTCCAACACGTAAAGAGCCGTTGAACCGAATTGAAATTTCATTGCGGCGCACCGTGCGGGATGACCCCGAAAAGTCTGTTCCACCCCGCGAGTTGGTGGAAGCCATCGAAAAACTGACATTGTACCGTCTGCAAGAAAAAGCCAGGGCTGAAGAAGCCGCCGGCGATCACGCGAACGCCACCCGGCATCTGAAAAACCTGGCCACCCGCCTGCTTCAGAAGCGTGAAAGCGACTCTCTGGGAAAAATGGTCTTATCTGAAGCGGAAAAAATTTCCAGCGGAAAGGGCTACAGCCCCGAAGCGGAAAAACGGATAAAATACGGAACGCGGGCATTGTTACTACCTATGTCGAAAGAACCTCAAGATGATTAAATGTCCATCCTGCAACCATAAAGAACGAAATGGCACTCTATTTTGTTCGGAGTGCGGCGCGGAAATCTTCAACCAGATACCCGATGGCGTAAACGAAGTGGTGCTTGAATTTGTTGATTCCGGCAAACGGCTGCGTTTGAAAGAGAACCGTGAGTATACGATTGGGCGCATGGGAAAAACCCAGGCTTTGATCCCGGATGTGGATCTTTCGCAATATGGTGCTTTTCAGAAAGGGGTTTCACGCCTGCATGCCATTATGAAAACCTATCCGGGTAAATGCCTGCTGGTTGACCTGGATTCGGCAAACGGCACAAAGATCAACGGGGAGCGTGTCACTGCGTATGTGGATATTCCACTGCAAAATGGTGATACGATTAACCTTGGAACATTCAAAATCATTATCCATATCTCGACTCAACAGGTGACTGCCAAATTATGCCCACCGTAATTATTCACATCTCCAATGAAGACCCCGTACTGGGAGAGATCTCTGATCTTCCCGGCGTATCCGACACAATGTTGTTTGTAAAAAATCCGCGCCGGCGTGACGGTAAAGATCTGATGCATATCGATCCGAACGTGATGACCGTCATCTGGCCGCTCTCGCGCGTCAACTTCATTGAAGTCATGCCGAGTGGAGAAGAAGAAGAGATCATTACCCACGTTAGAGAGTAATAATGGCTGACGATTCACTCAAGAACCGCGTCGTTTTAGTGGTGGATGATGAAGAGCGCATGGCCCATTTTGTACGCCTGAATCTGGAACAGGATGGGTTTCAGGTAGTTGAGGCTTACCGTGGGCTGGACGCCATACAGAAAATGCGTGACTCCATGCCGGATCTGATCCTGCTTGATGTGATGATGCCGGATATCGACGGGTTCGAAGCCCTGCAAATGATCCGCGAGATCAGCAGCGTGCCCGTGATTATGCTGACGGCCAAAGGCGAAGAAGAAGACAAGGTTCGCGGATTGGAACTGGGCGCTGATGATTACATCACCAAACCTTTCAGCCCGCGTGAGCTGACCAGCCGGGTAAAAGCGGTGATGCGCCGCGCTGAAATGGGAACGGCCAGCCCGTCACATGAAATGATCGATGTGGATAGCCGCCTGAAGATCGACTTCGGAAAGCGTGAAGTTTGGGTGGACGGCGAGATCGTCAAACTGCGGCCGACCGAATACCGGCTGTTGTACCACCTGGTGCAGAATGCCGGCTGGGTGTTAACCTACGATCAGCTTCTGGCAAAAGTTTGGGGTTACGAATACCGTGATGAACCCCATTACGTGCGGTTATACATCAACTATTTGCGCCAGAAACTTGAGCCTGACCTTGCCAACCCGCGCTATATTTTTACCGAGCGCGGTGTGGGGTACCGGTTTGTGGATTTCAAACGTGAAAAGGGCGCTTGATCATTTCTATTGTTTTTAAGATCAACTAATTTTGCTGAGAGAAAGGAACCTTCACAGGTTCCTTTTTTTGATTTCTTATGTATCTCTGATCTTTTTCTTGTGATTTGTTAATACTCTACGCCTATCATGATCGTTGAAACAAACCAGTAATCTTATATGGAGGTTGAAATGGCTAATATTGTGCGTTTTGAACCTATGCGAGAAATGGTCCGGATGAGTGATGCGATGGACCGCATGTTTGAAAACTTCTACGGACGTGGTTGGAGAGACAACGACCTGTTCGAAACCCCGTCTGTGGATATGTATCAGACAGAAAACGAAATTGTCGTTAAGGCATCCCTGCCGGGAATGAAAGCCGATGACATTCAGATCTCGGTGGTTGGCGATGTGCTTACCCTGCGGGGTGAGACAAAAGCGGAGGAAGAGATCAAGGAAGCTTCGTATCACATCCGTGAACGCCGCAGCGGAAGCTTCGCCCGGTCAATGCCGCTGCCATCTGCTGTGCAGGCGGATAAGGCCAAAGCAGAGTTCGAAAATGGCGTACTTACCCTCACGCTGCCCAAGGCGGAAGAATTGCGCCCGAAAACCATCACAGTGAAAGCGAAATAGTGGCAGAAAGACCGGGAAACCCCCCGGTCTTTTTTTGTAACCTTTTCACGTTGAATTCTTCTTATGAATAACAACCTGTGGTGTACAAAGTAAAGACGATGTACTATAGGTAGAAAATCAAGAATAATTTTAAGGAGTTTGCCATGGGAATCGCTGAACCCATCCACGTAACAGATGCTGAATTTGAGAAAGTTGTGTTGAAATCCACCCTCCCCGTAATCGTAGATTTTTGGGCTCCATGGTGTGGCCCGTGCCGCATGGTGGCCCCCATCCTGGATAAGCTGGCTAAAGAGTATGACGGAAAACTGGTTATCGCCAAAGTAAATACTGACGAAAATCAGGAATGGGCATACAAATACTCGGTTCAGGGTATTCCCACCATGTTGATGATCTCAGGCGGCAAGGTTTTACACACCCAGGTCGGCGCGCTTTCTGAAGGCATGCTGAAGGAAGTGGTCAACCAGTTCCTTGAAGTGGCCAAAACCGCCGCGGTAGCCTGATCTGATCTAAAAAAAACTAAGAGCCGGTTCTTCTGAAACGATGAACCGGCTCATTTATTTTATTTTTTGTGTAATTTATTCTTCGTGCAGCCGTTGGATCCTGGCGCCCATGGCAGCCAGTTTTTTATCAATATTCTCGTATCCGCGGTCGATCTGCCCGATGTTGCGGATCTGCGACTTGCCTTCCGCTGACAGGGCAGCCAGCACCAATGCCATTCCGGCACGGATATCGGGGCTTTCCATTTTTTCGCTGTAAAGCTTGCTGGGGCCCTGAACGATGCAACGATGGGGGTCGCACATCACGATCTTGGCACCCATTCCCACCAGCTTATCGGTAAAGTACATCCGGCTGGGGTACATCCAATCATGGAAGAGCACCATACCGTTTGACTGAGTGGCAACAACGATACAGATGCTCATCAGGTCGGTCGGGAAGGCCGGCCAGGGCATCACACTGATCTCGGGGACCATGCCGCCCAGGTCGCTTTCGATGGTCAACGGTTGGTCTTTGGGGACGATGATATCTTCGCCATCCACCTCCCAGATCACACCAAGCCGTTCCATTACCAGCCGGATCATATCCAGATACTGGATACCGGCTTTACGGATGCGGATGGATCCTTTGGTGACTACTGCCGCGCCTACATGACTTATCACCTCAAGGTAATCAGGCCCGATCGTAAATTCACCGCCGTGGAGTTTGTCCACGCCGTCAATTTTCAGGGTATTGGACCCGATATGCAGGATCTTCGCGCCCATCATATTCAAGAAATGGCACAGTTCCTGGATATGCGGTTCTGAGGCCGCGTTGCGGATGACGGAACGCCCTTTGGCCATCACGCACGCCATGATGGCATTTTCTGTCGCGGTTACGGATGCCTCGTCGAGCAGGATATCCGCCCCGGTCAGTCCACGGGCGTGAAAATGGAAGGAACGGTCGTATTCCACTTCGGCGCCAAGTTTTTTGATGGCGATGATGTGGGTGTCAACTCTGCGGCGCCCGATCACGTCACCGCCGGGTGGGGGGAGGTGCAATTCACCTGTCCGGGCGGTCATCGGGCCGGCCAACAGGATGGAGGCGCGTATGCGCCGGCAGATATCGGGGTCCAGGTCCGCGGGGCGCACCTCCGCTGCCTGCACGCGCCAGGTATGGTCACCAACTTCGTCAATGCTGACGCCCAGGCTTTCCAGCAGAGCGCGCATGGTCTGTACATCACGGATATAGGGAACGTTATGAAGGATCACCGGTTCATCGGTCAGCAGGCAGGCTGCCAGCAGGGGCAGGGCTGCGTTCTTGTTGCCCGATGGTGTAACTTCACCTGATAACGGTATGCCCCCCTCTATGATGAATTTTTCCATTAAGCCTCCAGTAGAGAGATAATAGGGTTATCACGCGGATGGCGGATTTGGCAAGTATACTGTACTTCCGTTGCACGCATTATGCCGTACCCGGGAGGGTTGATGTCCAAGAGGATCAAGGCGCTGCTGATACTGGCTCTCTTTCTGGTTGCCGGTTGCGGTCTGGCGGTATTTCTATACTACTGGGGGACTGTGGCATTCGCCAGGCGGTTCCCCACACCCAGCCCCATTTCATTGTCAACGCCAATACCCACTTCCCGGCCTTTACCCCCGAAAACATCGACCGGCAATCGGGTAATCCCGTTTCAATCAGTGGTGCTGGTCTCCGCGCTGGTACGCCAGAATGGTTCGCTGATCGAAGGTTGGACGGGATCTGGTACCTTTGTGACCTCCGACGGCTTGATATTGACCAACGCGCACGTGGTACTTTCTGATAAAACATACCCGGTCGAAGCGTTGACCATTTCACCCACATTCAACGCTGATGAAAAACCTGTCCCCGCATATTACGCGAAAGTAGTACAGGCGGATGAAGCGCTAGACCTGGCCATATTGAAGATCACTCAGGATATCAACGGTCAACCGGTTGATCCTGCCGCTTTGAATTTTCCGGCTGTCGCCCTGGGAAATTCGGACGATTTGACCCTGGGAGACACACTCACCATACTGGGTTACCCGGGGATCGGAGGGGATACGATCACACTGACCAGCGGTGAGGTTGCCGGGTTTTCTTCTGAATCACCGTATGGAAACCGGGCATTTATCAAAACATCGGCCACCATCGCCGGCGGAAACAGCGGGGGGCTGGCCTCCAACGATGCCGGTGAACTGGTCGGCATACCCACCCAGTTGGGATCCGGAACCGAGGCGGGCATTGTGGATTGCCGGACCCTGGCTGATACCAACCGTGACGGCGTGGTGAATGAGTACGATACCTGTGTGCCCACCGGCGGGTTCATCAATTCCCTCCGCCCGGCAAAACTGGCCATCCCGCTGATCGAAGCCGCGAAACGGGGGGAAGAAAAGGTTGTTGCCAGCGTTCCACAACAGCAAAGCCCGGTCCCCGATTCAGGCGGAGACCTGTATTTCAACGATTTCAGTGATGCTGCCAGTGGATGGACCAGGCAGGCGGATGAAGATGGTTCCGTGGGTATTTCTGATGGCATGTATGTGATTCAGGTAACCACACCCAAGATGGTGCTATCCGGAACGTCAGGGTACAACGCGGCAGATATTGTGGTTGATTTTTCCGCCCGGGTTCTGCAATCCACCAGCGGGGGTGATTACGGTTTGATCTGCCGCTATCAACCTGACGGGAGTTATTACGCGCTGGAAATAAGCGAAGATGGATACGCGTCCATCTGGAAGAACAATGCCGGCCGTATTAACACTCTGATTGACTGGCAGTTTTTTGACGGTTTAGCCGGAACTTCTGAAAAGAAACTGACGGCAGCCTGCGTGGGAGATCAACTCGGACTGGGGCTGGATGGCAATCTGTTGATAGCCGCCTCGGATACTGATTTCGCGACCGGCGACACAGGTTTGATCGCGGGTACGTGGGACCGTGGTGGATTGATCGTGGGATTCGATAATTTCAAGATTCGAAGTGCTAAATAAAAACTCACTATGGAAACCGAAAATATTACTATTCCCGGCCTATTTTTTCTTGATCCATCGCCAGATAATAAACCGGCCGTGCTTCTTCTCCACGGGCTGGGTACGGAAGCCAGCAGTTGGACCTACCAGTTTGATGCCCTGACCGCGGCCGGATACCGGCCAATCGCGCCCGATCTGCCCGGCTTTGGCAGGTCAAAATTCTCAGGAGATAAATGGAGCATCCGTTACGCCGCTGATGCCATAACCTCGCTGGCTGACAGGTTAAAGATAGGGCGTTTTCACCTTGCCGGGATTTCAATGGGGGGCACAGTCGCGCTTCAGATGGCCATACAATCACCTGACCGCATCATCAGCCTGATATTGATCAATACATTCGCCACGCTCCGTCCCAAACGTTGGAATGAGTGGTTCTACCTGTTGCGGCGGTACATCCGCGCGCGGTTGAGGGGATCCGGCTCACAGGCGGAGATCACCGCGTCACGGATTTTTCCCGCGCCACACCAGCGGGAGCTTCGCGAGCAGTTGATCCGCCATATCCGGCAGACGGATCCGGATGTTTACCGGCAGGCAATGCGTGAGCTGGCGCTGTATGACGCGCGCCATGACTTGCGGAATATCCAAATACCTTCGCTGGTAATCTCAGCCCGAAATGACACCACCGTGCCCCTGGAGAACCAGCATGACCTGAGCGCGGGGATTCCCGGTTGCCAGCAGTTGTTCATTGAAGATGCCGGTCATGGCGTGATCATAGATCAACCTGACTGCGTAAATCAGTCGATGATACAATTCATTAATCGATTTCCCATTTGAATACAACCGGATTATGGATTAAAATTCCGTAGGTAAAGTTCATGCCAATCCGGTAGGAGGTAGTATGCCCGATATTGTTTCTTCCATCACCAGGGATCTGACTCAAAAGATTGAGTCCTTCAAGCCGCAGGTAGAAATACGCGATGT
>CAYOKC010000022.1:0-36664 GCA_964404415.1 uncultured Leptolinea sp.
TTTGTTTTGGTGTTTTATTTTTGTATCATTAAACATATTTCCAATTCTTATCAGGTATCACGCGGTACAACGTATCAGATTGTTCGTTCCTGCGGAGGTTTTTTCCCGGGTACAGCAATCAACCAATCGCAGAAACTGAAAGAGACTTAACTATGAAATCGATCAGCCGACGGGATTTGTTTAAGAAGGTTGCCGCGGGGCTTGGGGCGGTAACCGTGTCACAATGGTTATCCGGATATGCCCCTGTTCCTGGACTCGGAAGCGGATCTGAGGAATTTTCACGGGCGATATTGACGTCACAAGCGGCGCAAGATGACCTTCCATATCTGGCTGTTGCCCGCGGCGGACCCGATCCGGAAGAGCTTGTCCGCCGTGCGGTAGCGGCCATTGGCGGGATGGAACGTTTCGTACCCAAAGGCGCGAAAGTCATTGTCAAACCGAATATGTGCATTAAAGCGCCTGCCAGTCAGGGTGCGACAACGCATCCGGCTGTGGCTGCCGCGGTGGTCAAACTGGCGCTGGAAGCCGGCGCTTCAAAAGTGATGGTCATGGATTTCCCCTTCCAGGGGAGTTCTGAAAGTGTGTATGAAGTTTGCGGGGTAGGGCCGGCAGTCAAAGCTGCCGGTGGAGAGATGGTGCCCATTTCCAGGGTGAAATTCGTGCCCACCGAGATCCCCGAAGCCGTGAAGCTGAAAAAAGCGGCCATCTATGACGACATTTTGAAAGCCGAAGTGTTGATCAATGTTCCGGTGGCGAAATCGCATATGGAAGCCGGAGTTACGCTGGGATTAAAGAATATGATGGGTACTGTGGATAACCGCGCCCAGATGCATGTGTCACTCAACCAGGCTATTGTTGACCTGAATACCCGTGTGCGCCCTCAATTGACCATCATTGACGGAATCCGGGTGATGCTGCGGGGCGGACCGACAGGCGGTAACCCGGATTACCTCAATGATTTCAATACCATTATTGCCAGCCCGGATGTGGTAGCGGCGGACACGTACGCTTTGTCGTTCTTCAACAAGACGAAAGACCAGATCCCTTATATTGGACTGGCGGAAAAAGCCGGCCTGGGCCGCAGTGATATTGAGAACGTAAAAATCGAGGAAATCACGCTTGGCTAAAGCGGCCGCCGGACAACCGGTGAAAAAGAACAGGATCAATCCCCGATGGATCACCGTACGTAAGACCGTACAGGCTGTTTTCCTGCTGGCTTTTTTATACCTGTTCCTGGTCAGCCGCCAGGATGTGGGCGGAAATGACCATATCGGCCATTTCATGCTCCTGGACCCGTTGCTGGCGTTGACAAGTCTTCTGGCCAGCCGGACTGTGCTGGCAGTGACCGTTATTGAGTTGATCCTGGCTGTTGTGCTCGCGGTGCTGGCCGGCCGAGCGTGGTGCGGATGGATGTGCCCACTGGGAACCACTCTGGATCTGGTTCACTTCAAAAAGACTTTTTCCAGTAGGATCCCGGAGGAATTGAGAACCACAAAATACAGCCTTTTGCTGGTCATTCTGTTCGCGTCCCTTTTCGGGAATCTGACTCTGCTGATATTTGACCCATTGACCATCCTGTACCGCACGCTTGGTTCCTCCATCCATCCGGCTCTGAACCAGATCGTCACCATAACGGAAACCAACCTGTATCCCATCCCTGTGTTTCAGGGACTCGTCTCCTGGTTGGAAGTCACAATCAGGCCGGGAATTCTTCCACTGGAACCGCTCTTTTTTGAGCAGGCGTTGCTCTTTGGGGTGTTTTTCCTAGCCATTCTGGGGTTAAATAAACTGGCTCCCCGTTTCTGGTGCCGATATCTTTGCCCGACCGGTGCGTTTCTGGGATTGATCAGCAAGATCGCCATATTCCGCCGCGAACCTGAGGAGAGCTGCCGCAATTGCGCCTTGTGTTCACGGGCCTGCCCCACCGGAACGATCGATCCGGATAAAGGGTATCGCAGTGACCCCGCCGAATGCATATTGTGCCTGGATTGTTTCAAGAACTGTCCGGATAGCACCATAACCGTTCATTCCCCTTTTTCACCTTCCACCGGATTTGACTACGATCCGCGGCGGCGTCACCTTGTTACGTCGGCTGCCATTTCGGTGGCTGGAGCCGCGCTGTTCCACAGCCAGGGGAAGTTGGAACACCCGGATGTCCGCCTGCTGCGGCCGCCGGGAGCTACCGAGGGACACATCCTCAGCACCTGCCTGCGGTGCGGAATATGCGTGCGCGCCTGCCCGACCAACATCATCCAACCGGCTGGCACGGAATTCGGATTGGAACGCTTATGGACCCCCGTTCTGGTTCCGGAGAGTGGATATTGTGAATTTAACTGCAATACCTGCGGGCAGGTTTGCCCGGTTGAAGCCATACCGGCATTGACATTGGAATCAAAGCAGACCGCGGTTATCGGTAAAGCCTATATTGATCAGAATCACTGTCTGGCCTGGTCAGACCATAAATTGTGCATGGTGTGTGAAGAAATGTGTCCGCTTCCAGAGAAAGCGATCACACTCACAGATCTGGATGTCATTGAGTTTGATGGAACCAAACGGTCGATCCGGGTGCCTCAGGTGGATAGAGGCAAGTGTATCGGCTGCGGTGTGTGTGAAAATAAGTGCCCGGTAATCGGTGAAGCCGCTATCCGCGTCCGCGTGGCGGACCCGGTGTTGTTTTACTGATAGTCCCCTCTGGTTTCTTTCAAAAAAAACCTGTCTCCGGAAACCATCAGGCTTGTATGAACCGGTTTCCGGAATCTTGCGTATATAAACATGAGCCCGATGAACACTCCCCGTATTTTAGGGGAGAGAAGACACGGGGGCAGGCATCTGTTTCGCTTTATAATACCGGTATCTTTAAGCTAATTTTCATGTTCCTCAGGAGGATGCCCCATGTTGGATATCAATCTCATTCGTGAAAACCCCGATGTTGTGCGCAACGCCCTGAAACTGCGCCAGATGGATACAGACGTCGTTTCACGCATTCTGGAGATCGACCAGCAGCGGCGAAGCCTGCTGACCAAAGCCGAAGCCCTGAAGAACGAGCGCAACACCGTTTCCAAAGAGATTTCCCAGGTCAAAGATCCCGAACAACGCAAGGCAAAGATCGAAGCCATGCGTGTGGTGGGTGACCAGATCGCCGAACTGGACGAACAGATCCGCAAAGTGGAAGCCGACCAGACTGAAATCCTTTCCGGCATTCCCAACCTTCCGGCGGAAGACACGCCTTTAGGCAAGGATGACAGTGAAAACATTGTCGTGCGGGTGATCGGTGAAGAGCCGAAATATGACTTCACCCCGCTGCCGCACTGGGAACTTGGCCCGAAACTGGGGATCATCAACTTTGACCAGGGTGTGAAGATCACCGGCTCACGCTTCTATGTGCTTTCCGGCGCCGGCGCCCGTTTGCAGCGCGCGTTGATCGCCTACATGCTGGACCTGCATATCAGGCAGGGATACCGCGAACAGTACCTGCCATTCATGGTCAAGGGTGACGTGTTATACGGCTCCGGTCAACTGCCGAAATTTGCCGATAACCTGTATCGCGACCACGAGGAAGATTTCTGGATGGTCCCCACCGCGGAAGTCCCGCTGACCGGCATCCACATGGGTGACGTCATCGAAGACGCCAGCCTGCCGCTGCGTTACACGGCATACACACCATGCTTCCGCCGCGAGAAAATGAGCGCCGGGCGCGATGTGCGCGGCATCAAGCGTGGTCACCAGTTTGACAAGGTGGAGATGTATATCTTCTGCCGCCCGGAAGACAGCGCGAAAGAACTGGATAAAATGGTGGCGGATGCTGAAGCCACCTGCAAGGGCCTCGGCTTGACCTACCGCATCAAACGCCTTTGCACCGGCGATCTGGGTTTCAACGCCCGCATCACCTATGATGTGGAAGTCTGGGCGCCCGGCTGCGGTGAGTGGTTGGAAGTCTCATCCGTTTCCAACGTGGAAGATTTCCAGGCGCGCCGCGCGAATATTAAATTCAAACCGGCTGATGGCGGCAAGAACCGCCTTGTGCACACACTGAATGGTTCCGGTCTTGGGCTGCCCCGCACACTGATCTCGGTGATGGAAACTTACCAGCAGGCAGACGGCAGCATATCGGTACCTGACGTCCTGCGTCCATGGATGGGCGGCGTGGACGTCATCCGCTGACCTACTTTACAGGAGATGAATGAATAACGTAGCTATCGCTCTTTTTCAGGCTGTCATTTTTACGGTTATGGTTGTCGGGTTATTCAGCCTGCTGACCAATCTGGTCCCCGGGCTGGTGATCATCTGGGCGGGGGCGCTGGTCTACGGAATTTATGAAGTCATAAACCAGACCTATACGGCTGGCGGAATTGTACTGTTCATAGCGATCACGGCTCTAATGGCTTTCGGAAGCGTGGTGGATAATATTCTGATGGGCGCCACGGCCAAGGGAGCCGGAGCCTCATGGCTGGCCATTGGTATCTCAATGGTGGCCGGTATCCTGGGAAGTTTTATCCCCTTCCTGTTCCCATTCGGCGGGTTGATCTGCGCGCTGCTGGCATTATTTATCGTGGAAGTGATAAGGCTAAAAAACTGGAAACAGGCATTGAATTCCACCAAAAGCATGGCCATGGGGTGCGGATTCTCCATGCTGGCACGCTTCGGGATCGGGATTTTGATGATCCTGTTTTACCTGGTGTGGGTGCTTATCTAACCACTCTGGATTGTCACATAAAAAGCGATCCCGTCTGCTAACAGGCGGGATCGCTTTTTTAATTTATGAATACCGGTTTACCGGCCGGACAGCATGCCGTTGATTTGGAAGAGGGCGTTGGGCGCGTCTCCAGCCATCTTCAGCCATTCCACGATTTCGGTGGCATTTTTCTCTTCTTCCACCTGTTCAGACACAAACCAGTTGAGGAAATTTTGACTGGCATAATCGTTATCTTTGACAGCGATACTGTACAGCAGGTTGATGCGGGCTGTGACGGATTTCTCATGCTCCAAAGCCTGTTCAAAGACTGCCAGCGGTGATTTGAAATCAGATTGCGGCTGGTCGATCGCCTGCAGGATAACGCGGTCACCGCGGTCGTTGAGGTATTCGTAAAATTTCAGGGCATGTTCCTGCTCTTCACCCGCCTGTTTTTTCATCCAATGTGCGAAACCGGAAAGGTTCTTGCTCTCAAAATACGCGGCCATGGAAAGGTACAGGTAACCGGAAAAGAGTTCTAGTTTGATCTGAGTATTGATTTCTGATGATAAATTCTTGCTAAGCATGTTTTCCTCCATAGTAGATTCATTTTCAATAGCATTGTAGTGTGTGCGGTTGATGTTAAGTATAGTAATTTTATTAAAATCATCAACATTTTGTACCGGGGATAGTCTTTCAAAGTCTGCCTTAAAGCCAAAAAAGGCTGAAGAACAGCCTTTTTTACTACTAGAAAAAAGTAAGATGTTTACCGGGCGCGTGACGCCAGATAAAGGGCGATGGAGCCCGAGACAGCTGCGTTGAGAGATTCGATGCGCCCTGCCATAGGCAGCCGCGCGATGACATCACACGAGCGGCGGACCAGCGCGCGCATACCTTCACCTTCGCTGCCAACCACCAGTCCCAGCGCGCCATCCAGGCGTACATCAGCGATATCCTGCGCGTCATCACCCGCGTCCAACCCGATGACCCAGACGTTGGCCTGCTTCATTTCCGAAATAGCCTGAGCCAGGTTGGTGGCCGCGATCAACAGGTGTTCGCAGGCGCCGGAGGAGGAATGTACCACAGCCGGTGTGACGCCCGCGGCGCTGTGTGATGGGATGATCACACCGTGAACGCCAAAGGCTTCGGCCGAACGCAGCAGCGTGCCCAGGTTTTGCGGGTCCTGCAGCGTATCAAGGATCAGGATGAACGGTTTTTCTTCCTTCCGTTCCGCCGCCTGTAAAATGCTGTGCAAATCGGTATATGGATAAGGAGCGGCTTCAAGCGCAACACCCTGGGGATTTCCTCCCAGTGAATCGATCTTCTGGCGGTTGACCCGTTCCACCGGTATCTTCAGTCCTTTGACCATACCAAGGATATCGGCGATGACGCCTTTTTCTTCCACGCCGGTGGCTAGCATCAGGCGGAAGCACTGCCTGCGGTGGGCGGATAGGGTTTCAAATACCGGATTGCGTCCGGTGATCCATTCTCTCATTGTGTTTAAGCCTTATGCCAGGTGGTGCCTTCTTTGCTGTCTTCGAGCACCACACCCAGAGAAGTCAGCCGGTCGCGGATCTGGTCGCTGAGGGCGAACAGTTTCTGCTTGCGCATTTCGGTACGCAGTTCCACGAGGTAGTCAATGAACGGCGCGGCGGATTGATCGTCGCCGGTTTCTTTTTCAAGCACCAGGCCGAATACCTCGCATAATTCACTCAGGGTGGATTGTGCCGGTTTCAACGTGTCATCCGTGGCGCCGTCGGCGCGCGCCTGGTTGATAACGCGCACCAGGTCAAACATATTGCCCAGCGCGCCTGCGCTGTTGAAATCGTCATCCATACTCTCGATGAACGCGTCTTTGGTCTTCTTTGACTGGTCCGCCAGGGCTTTCTTGACGTCATCCGACGTGTTGGTTGCCCCGGGCATGGCTGGTTTGAGAGCGGAACGCAGGCGTTCCAGTCCTTTATCCGCGGCGGTCAGAACTTCTTCGTTAAATGTCAACGGGCTGCGGTAGCCGGAATTAAGTACCATCAGCCGCAAGGTGCTGGCGGAATGTTTGGACAGGAATTCGTCAATGGAGATCAGGTTCCCGAGGGATTTTGACATCTTCTCGCCGGAGAGGATCAGCATGCCGTTATGTACCCAGTAGCGCGCGAATTGTTTGCCGGTGAAGCATTCGCTCTGGGCGATCTCATTCTCATGGTGCGGGAAGATCAGGTCGTTGCCACCGCCGTGAATGTCAATCTCTTCACCGAGATGGGTAAGGTTCATAGCCGAGCATTCAATATGCCAACCGGGGCGTCCGCGTCCCCAGGCGGTATCCCAGGCGGGTTCATCCGGTTTGGCGGCTTTCCACAGGGCGAAATCCATCGGATTTTCCTTGCGGTCGTCCACGTCAATCCGGGCGCCGGCTTGCATGTCATCCAGTTTGCGGCCGGAGAGCCTGCCGTAATCGTCATCCCGGGTGACGCGGAAGTACACGTCGCCGTCTTTGGGGTAGGCATAGCCTTTGTCGATCAGCCCCTGGATCATGTTCAGGATCTGGGGCATTTCCAGGGTGGCGCGCGGGTTGTAGGTGGCTGGCAGAATGTTCAAGTCTTTCAGATGTCGGCGGAATTCCTGAATATAGCCTTCCGCCAGTTCAAACGGGTCAACACCCTGCTGATTGGCGCGGTTGATGATCTTGTCGTCAACATCGGTGAAGTTCATCACGTGGTTGACGTTGTACCCGCGGAACTGCAGGTAGCGTTTGATAATGTCAAACACCAGGGAAGACATGGCATGTCCGATATGTGCGTTACTGTAGACCGTGGGTCCACATACATACATGCGCACTTTGTTTGGTTCGATCGTGACGAAATCTTCTTTCTTTCTGGTGAGCGTGTTATAGATCTTGATACCCATGTGCTTACTCCTGGCCTGAATACAACCGCTCTTCCGGTCGGGCAAATATCATACGGCCGGCGGCTGTCTGTAATACCTTGGTAACAATTACATTGATCTGTTGGTTCAGGTACCGCTGGCCGTTCTCAATCACGACCATGGTGCCGTCATCCATATATCCAACACCCTGTCCCGGTTCCTTGCCTTCCTGGATCACTCGCGTATTGAGGATTTCGCCGGGCAGCAGGACAGATTTTACCGCATTTGCCAGTTCGTTCACGTTGAGGATGGTCACACCCTGCAACTCGGCGACGCGGTTCAGGTTGTAGTCATTGGTGAGGATCGGGCTGCGCAACTGGCGGGCAAGGGTGATCAGTTTGTCATCCACTTCGCGGATGCCTTCCACATCAATATCGGTGATGCGCACCGGGATGGTTGGCTCCTTCTGGAGCTGGGCGAGCACTTCCATGCCGCGGCGGCCGCGCTGGCGGCGCATGCTGTCAGCCGAGTCGGCAATATACTGTAATTCGTTGAGTACAAACCGGGGAATCAATAAAGACCCGGGCAGGAATCCGGTGCGTGCGATATCCGCTATACGTCCGTCAATGATCACGCTGGTATCCAGCAGGATGGTGCGGCTTTCCGCCCAGCCCGCGCCGCTGACATCTCCGGGGCGTTCCATGCCGCCGCGCGGAAACACACCCTGCATCACCGCGTACAGGTCATTTTGGCGCATGACAAATATGGAAACACAAAGATACCCGAAAACCAGCACACCGATGAATGGGAATATTTCTCCCAGGGGTTTGGGCAGCATAGAAAGTGGAAACGACAGGAGGGCGGCGATGATCAAACCACATACCAGTCCGGCAAGACTGGCAAATAATTGCTGGGCTGAAAGCCTGGCCAACAGGCTTTTCATGGCACGGATGGGACGGGTGGTTAGATACGGAGTGAGCACCAACCCTGCCAGCGCGCCGACCAGACCGAAGGTAAAGGTGTATTGCTCAATGTTTAACGACTGACCACTACCACCCGGAATGGCGAGTTGACCCAGCGAAGAACCCCAATAGATGCCTAAAATAGAAAAAACAATCATTCCAATGAGACGAATTAAAAAATCTGAGCTCATCGAGGTCTCCTTTAAAAAAATGTTAATGTTCTGGATGAATTAAAAATGAATGAAAAATGATACCTGTGGAAAATAATAGCATTTAACCTATTGCGGGTCAAATGTTACCGGCAAAGAATTGAAGGACATACTAGAATAAATCCATGAGCGAACTTCAAGCGGGTTACCTGTTGCGCGGCCGCTACCGGATCATTAGGGTACTGGGCAAAGGTGGCATGGGTATGGTCTATCTGGCCGATGACCTCACCCTGAATCGGGAAGCAGCCGTTAAGGTTAACTTCTCAACCGGCGAAGAGAGCGCCGCCCAGTTTTTACAGGAAGCGCACTTGCTGGCCGCGTTACGCCATCCCAACCTTCCGAGGGTGACCGATTATTTCATTGAAGAACCATGCCAGTACCTGGTGATGGATTATCTGCCGGGGCTTGATCTGCAATCCTGGCTGGAGCGCGATGGACGTCAACCGTGGGAGGTGATGCAACCGCTGGCTGTTCAATTGGGAGACGCGCTCTCGTACATGCATTCGCAAAAACCGCCCGTCATCCACCGGGATATCAAACCGGGGAATATCAAATTGCGGTCTGACGGGGCCCCTGTTCTGGTCGATTTTGGTATTGCAAAAGCCGCGGACGCGTCTCAAAAGACGTCCGTCGGGGCACGCGGCTACACTCCCGGTTTTGCTCCGCCGGAACAGGCGGGAGGAAGCCGGACCGGACCGTATTCCGACCAGTATGCGCTGGCCGCCACCCTCTATACAATGTTGACCGGTATCCGGCCGGTGGATAGCATCAAACGGGTGCTGGATAAGGAAATAATTCCGGAAGCCTGCACCTTGAACAATCAAATTCCCCGTAATATTTCAGACGCGCTGGAACGGGCGTTGTCCATCGATCCTGATGACAGGTTCCCGTCTGTCAGAGATTTTTTGGCCGGACTGCTGGATCCAGGGTACCGTTTTGACAAAACACCCCCCCGGAAAAAGCCAACGGAAAAAACCAAACGCCCGATATTCGCATTGGGTATCTGGTTAACCATATTGGCGTTAATAGCAGGTGCCGCTATCATCGTTTTCGGGATCCTGGCTGCCCCTGCGTCGATAGCCGTTCCAACGG
Source organism: uncultured Leptolinea sp. (assembly GCA_964404415.1). GTDB lineage: Bacteria > Chloroflexota > Anaerolineae > Anaerolineales > Anaerolineaceae > Leptolinea. The sequence continues at coordinate 9,792 of CAYOKC010000022.1, forward strand.
TTACCGCGCTGCCTTTGGCGGAGAAAAACTCTGATCCAACAGGAACTCCTGATACCGGTCAGGTTCTTTCCGCAACCAATACACTGCCCGTGCTGGCAGCCACTGAGCCCCCATCACGATTGGCCGGTGGAAAATGGCTGGCTTTTTCCAGTAATAGTGAAGACGGCAAAACCTGGCAGATATGGTTGATGGAAGCCGGTTTGAACAAAGAAGGAAAACCGGCAGCCGTTACCTTCCGCCAGTTGACAACCGGGATAGGGGATAAGACCCGTCCTGCCTGGTCCCCGGATGGAAAATTTGTCATTTATACCGCCCCGGCGGTGAACGGTTCGCTGGCGAACGGGTTGGATATCTGGCGTGTTTCTGCCACAGGTGGTGATCCGGTTGACCTTTCCAACCGTGAAGGTGACGAGACAGACGCGGCATGGTCGCCGGACGGGAAAACGATCTGCTTTACGGCGGTTGATTCGAAAACCGGGAAGAAGCAGCTATACCTGATGGATGCCGACGGCCGCGATATCCGGCCCATCGCGTCTGGATATTTAGAATCGCAGGGAGTCTGGTCACCGGACGGGAGGAACCTGTTCTTTGTGATCACCTCCGGCACCGCCAATTATTTCGCGCAGCGCGCGGCGGATGCCGGTTACGCGAAAGTCAACCCGTTTGATACCAACCAGTCACACGGCCGGTTGGGGCAGGTGACGGATCCGGCATTCTCGTCTGACGGGAGCCGGGTGGCATATACCCGTACCAAAAACCGTGACCGCTGGATCGGGGTGGTTGAGTATCAATCCAAAGGGGCCAATTTCGCGCTGATCACGAAAACCGGCAAAGATTATGATCCGGTCTGGTCGCCAGACGGCCGGTGGATAGCCTTCACATCCGAACGTGACGGACTTCCGCAGATCTATATCATGACATCCGCCGGATTGGTTCAGAATGGCGTCAGTGAATTGACGGCCAGCGCCAAAGATGCGGCCTGGCAACCGTAGGTTATTCAGGCCGGCTGGCGCGCGGACGTTTTTGCTGGGGTTTCTTTTTGCTTACCCGGTGTTTGCGCACGGCGGGAGTGGGTTTACCGGCCGTCGGATTGAGCATGAGATTCAATTGGAAAATAGCCTGCCCGTCATATTCCCGGCGGCCGCATACATCACACACCCAGGCCGGAAAATCCGGCACGGTGATCAAGTCTTCATTTAACCAGGTTAGGTAGGTTACCTTGCGGTAACGCATGATCCCGGCCTGGCATTCGGAGCAGGGTATTCCTCGGGTTTGAAGTTCGTCAGGCATGGGCGCGACCTTTCAAAATTTCTGTCTCGCGTGGGATTACCTATATTTTACCTGTTTTGGTTGCTGCCGGCACATTTCTGTAAAGGCTGTAAACCTGATCCAGGTTATGGGGCTTCACTCGAGGCGGCGCTGGCAATATCAGGGTGAGTGAGGATCTGCATATTTTGCAGCGGCCAGTAGACGACCAGCGCTTTCCCGATCAACCTGTCAAGGGAAACAAAACCCCAGGAATGTGAATCGGATGACGAGTTCCGGTTGTCGCCCAGCACGAAAACCGAGCCGGCGGGAACCTGCCATTCTCCCGTGTAGCTTGGCCTGGCGGCGATGTACGGTTCTGTGAGGGTTTGATTGTTGACCGTCACTTTGCCGTCTTTGACTTCGACCACATCACCCGGCAGGCCGATCAACCGTTTGATGTAATCCTCTTTTTCGTCGTGGTGGAAGATGACAATATCACCCCGCGACATGGGATTGATCTTGTAGGCGATTTTATTGACCAGCAGAAATTCCCCCGGGTGGAGGGTGGGCAGCATGCTGATATTTTCCACCCGCACCCGCGCGATCACAGCATCGATCATCACATACATGACGGCCGCGAGGATCAGTGTCTGGAAGATTTCCAGGAGGTAGGTGCGAAGGGGTATCTTTTGAGATTCTTCGCCCGCTTCGGTCAAATCGACCGGTGGATTGATCTGTGAGGGATCATTCTCTACAGGAGTGCGATTGTCCATACGTTCCAGTTCAATTATATGTCCCGTTGACAGGCTTCACAAGTAAGCCGGGACCGTCTTTCTAAAGGGTTATTTGCGGCTTTTGTACAGTTCCACGATCCGGCCCCATTCCGGAATAGTGAGAGTCTCCGCCCGCCGCATGGGGTCAATGGACGCGGAATCCAATAGTACCGCAATTTTTTCCGCCGGCAAAGCAAGGCCGGCTGAGAGTGAATTCCGCAGCGTTTTGCGTTTCTGGCTGAACCCGGCTTTGATGATTTTGAAAAACAGGTCAAGCCGGTCAGGTGGTATCAGAGGTTCAGGGTGGATATCCACGCGCACGCAGGCAGAATCAACGGATGGCGGCGGATAGAACGCCCCCGCTGGCAGACGGCCGGTGATCGAAGGATTGCCGTATACCTGGACACTGAGGGCAAGCAAACTGAGGTCGCCGGGTTTGGCGCATATCCGTTCGGCCACTTCGCGCTGCACGGTCAACAGCAGGCGGCCCGGTTTTACCGGCGCTTCCAGCAGGTGACGGATCACTGCGGATGTGATGTAGTAGGGAATATTGGCCACCACAAAATAACCCGGTTTCACCGGCAGGCTTTCGATTGGGGTTTCCAGGATGTCACCCTGAATGATATCCACATGGGGGAACGGTTTTAAAACTTCCTGCAAAACCGGGATCAGATTGCGGTCGAGTTCAACGGTGGTGACATGGCTAACCAGATTGGCCAGCGTGAAGGTCAGGCTGCCCAGACCCGCGCCGATCTCCAGCACATCGGAATCGGCTGTCACACCGGCGGATTGGGCGATCTGGTTCAATATGGACGCGTCGAGCAGGAAATTCTGCCCGAGCGATTTGCGCGGCTGGATGCTGAAACGCTTCATCAGCGCGATGTAATCGGGTTGTTGGACTGTCAAGGAAGCACCTCGGGGACGTTCGGTGGAGCCGGATTCAGGAAATAGACGGTGACGGTTTGATGCCAGTTGACAAAATCCTCTTCGCTGTACCCCAGATCGATCCAATACTTGCCGGGTATTCCGCCGCCGGTATCCGCCACGGTACCCACGCCATACCCGGGGATATAGATCTGTGAACCGCCGAAGATTTTGTACCATTTTGGCGTGACGGCGATCACGCCTTTAGCCAGGGGAGTGCCGCTGGCGGTACTTTTGCGGCAATCCGGGTAGCCCTGGCGGCAGGGAGAGTATGACGTTACATAGACTTCTTCCATGCGGTAATAATCGAGCGATTGCGATCCGATATCCACCGACCGCACCACTGCTTTGGAACCGACATTGGTGATCTGTTTGACCGGGTTTTTTACCACGGACGAACCTTCATCGGTTCGGGACGTCTCTTTCCCGTTGGTATAGGTCACCCGCTGGCGGGCTAGTTCGAACCCGTTCTCCCCCGTCTGGACGATTTCGCTGGCACCCTGATCCATTTCCTCTTTGACGACGTTCTCGTTCTCAAATTCGATGATCTTCCCGGAGAGCACCATTTCTTCCGAGTTGCGGAGGATAGTAACTGGTCTGCCAACCGGAAGGGGTTGATCGGGCGCCGGATCGGTGCTGTCAAGGGCGGTCAACGCCAGACCGTTTTCAGCCAGGGCTTCACCTACCGTGACGGCGGCTGTGCGAATCTGAACCTGCTTTTCACCATCCTGCACCATCACGGAGCGGGCCGCGTCAATGGTCACCTGTATGTCACCGGCCAGGTAGGTGTCAACGGATGGAGAGACCCGGTCTGTGGTGGATAGGCGGATGCCGTTCTCCCACAGCGCCTGTCCCAACGTTGGGGCGGCGCTGAAGATCGTCCTCTGGTTACCGGCTTGAAGAATAGTAAGCCAGGAAGCCGGTATTATTTGGATCGTCCGTTTCTTCGCGGCCGGAAGCGTCTGGTCCGGTTTGTACTCTATTCCGTCTATAAAATATCGATCCCCGGGATTTAGCTGGATTTTGGCCGCGATCAAGATTTCCGCCAGACGGGTTTCGGCAGAGAGAACCGGCGCGAGTCCGCCTGTAGACCGGATCAGGATGGTATTGACCGTGCCTGTGGAGCCAGTGGGAGCGAGGGTCATCCATAGACCGATCAGACCTATACCCAGTAATATACTGACCAGGAGAATATTTCTCCTGTATTTATTGAAAATGTTGCGCATACCGCGCATTGTAACACGCCGGAGAATCAAAAACACCCGGTGTTATCCGGGTGTTTCAGTGCCGAGACTGGGAATCGGACCCAGGACACCACAATTTTCAGTCGTGTGCTCTACCAACTGAGCTATCTCGGCGAGTTGGTGTATTCTACACGAGGTATGGGGGTGTGTCAAGAAGATGACGGTGGTTTATCCGGTCTTTTTCCATACCCGTTTTAACGCCGAGAGCATTTCGCCGGCGTGCTGGTAGCGTTCGGCTGGATCGTTGCGTACGGCATGGTCAATGATCTCGGCGATATCGAGCGGAATTGCCGGGTCGCGCTGGCGGATGGGGATGATGTCACCGTTGAGGATCACATCCAACGGGTCTTTTCCGTGCGTGAAATTACGGGGAAATTCGCCGGTGAGCAGATTGTACATGGTGGCGCCCAGCGCCCAGATATCCGTTTCCGGGCGGGTGACACGGAAGTCAACCACCTGTTCGCGCGGCGTATACGGATAAGATCCCACAGCCGAGCCTGTGACAGTCATACCGCTCAAACCGTTGCGGATGAAACTCCGGGTCAGTCCAAAATCCGAGATCCGGGTTGTCAGGTTGTTGTCAGCGCTGTGCAACAGGATATTCTGGGGTTTGATGCCGCGGTGGATATGCCCCTCATTGTGGGCCATAGTCAGGGCTTCCAGTACCTGCAGCATGGAAAGCACCAGGAAGGTCGTTTGCACTTTCCCGCCACGGCGGAGCGACTCCAGATTGCCAACATTGCAGTAATCCATCACAAAGTAGAAAATACCGTTGCGATATCCCGACTCGAACACTTCATTCATATTGTGGTGTTTGATCTTTTGCACCACCTTGGTATCACGCAAAAAATTCTCCTGCACATCTTTGCCGGCCGCGGTACGGGGTAACATCAATTTCAAAGCGGCCTGTGTTTTATTGGTACGGTGAACAATGTGATAGGTCGCTCCAAAGACACCGGCACCCAGAACCCGCACCACATCCCAGTCGCTGAAATTCATGGCATCATTTCGCGCGAATCCAAGCCTGGCCGTGTTGGATATCCGACCGGCTACGGCAGGCCGGTGCAGGCGGCTTTCATCAAGGAACTGCTGCAGTAGTTCGAATGGGCTGGATTCGGCCGATTTCTGGCAGGATTCACAGATATACGTACCGCCTCTGGCGGCTCCGCTTTCATTGGAGACATCGCGGCCGCATTTCTGGCAGCGAACCGGGCCGGTCACCCGGTCGGGGGATTCGATGAGCATCCGGAATGTCGTGTCGCCGGTGTTGATCACATCCCCATCTTTGAGGTCAACCCAGGGAAACTTATACCGTGACAATGCTTCTTCGGGAGTTTCGGTGACATCCCTGCCGCCGACTTTTTTCCCGTTGACATACGTGCCATTCAGGCTGCCCAGATCTTGTAGCCTGGCGTGCGGCGGATTGACTTCCATAATGAAATGATGACGGGACAGATATGTGTCATCTTCAATACAAAGATGGCAGTCATTCATCCGCCCCACCATAAACGTATCGTGATCTTCGTAGGAGAAAATCCGTTTTCTGCCCTGCGTGTTTGAAACGTCGATCGTGACCTTAGATCCCATAACCCCTCTCCTCGGGACTTACAATTATACGATCATTTGTATATACTTTATCTTAACACACGCCGCAATGCAATTTTGCACTGTCATTAATCACAACTTTTTAAAACCCCAAAAATACTTCTATAATAGTTTTAAATAATTTTTTGCTATCTGTGAAGTATATACATCAGGAGGGCTCAATGTCACGTGTTGATATTGTGGAGTATGCGGGGAAGAAAATTATCAAGGCGGATCTCTCTTCTCTGAGCGTGGAAGAGGCGGTGAGTGTCATGCAGGAAGCGACCGATGTGATAAAAACGCTTCCCCGGGGGTCTGTCCTTTTTATGACAGATGTTAAGAATGTCTCCTATTCCAAAGAGACTGTTTCAGGGATCAAACACTTTTCGATGACCAATAGCCCATTCATAAAAGCCACCGCGGTTGTGGGAATGGACGCCCTAAAGCAGGCTATTTTAAACACAGTCCGGTTTTTGACACTGCACGAAATAAAAACATTTGATTCAGAAGACGCCGCCAAAGATTGGTTGACACAATTACAATAGAGTAGTGCGGCTATCCATCAAATCACGAACATATCTGGTTAAACAAAAAACACTGAGGGTGAAGTGAGGCCATTCCCCCTGCCAGCACCATGGAATAAAGCAGTTCGGGCTGGTCTGCTGGCATTTCTGGGATTACGCCTGTGGAGTTCGCTCGTTTTACTTTTGTTGAATGTTTTCCCCGCAACCGTAACCCCGGCTGACGAACCGGCGCGCGGTATGCTGATGATGTTGGAGAACAGCGGCTTTTTTAGCCAATTGTTTCTTGCGCCCTGGTACCGCTGGGACACTGTCCACTATCTCGATATCGCGCAAAGCGGGTATTCCCGTGCTTTTCTGAGTGTCTGGCCGCCGCTTTACTCCGGGCTGATCCAACTGGTATCGTTTACCGGTATATCTCTAATAGCCGCGGCGGTACTGGTCAGCAACCTGTGCGCCGTCGGCGCGTTTATCCTTCTCTGCCGGATGGCTGAAGATCTGACAGAAGGCGCCGGTAACCGGGCGTTATTTTTACTGGCTGTGTTTCCCACTTCCTTCTTTCTGGTGGCGGGGTATTCTGAACCGTTGTTTATTCTGCTGGCAGCCGGCAGTCTGTATGCAGGCCGACAGCGTTCGCTCTGGCTGGCAGGTTTGCTGGCTTCTTTGGCCGTCCTTACACGCCTGCAGGGTGTAATTCTGGCATTGCCGTTAGTGTATGAAGGATTCGTGTTGTATCGCCATACCCGGCGGGGAAAAACACTGCGTGTTCGCCTGTTCGAGCTTTTGAAGATCGCCATACCCGCGGTTTTGCCGGTACTCACTGCTGCCGGTTTCGCGGTTTATGTGCGTTTTGGGTTGGGGTATCCGTGGCCGTGGGAGACTCTGGCCGCGGAATGGGGTCAGCATACCGGCTGGCCATGGGAAGGTATTGCCGGGAACATTACATCATTGGCCGGCATTCGGGTGTTGACAACACCCATCAATCCACTGGCGCAGATCACCGATCTGGCCGCGATCCTCTTCCTGATCGTCATGGCCGGTTTAATGGTCACCCGTTGGCGGGGCTTCCCCGTTTCTTATACCCTCTATACCGTGGCAGGCCTGCTGCTGGTGCTAACAAAACTGGATAACCAGGGATTGCTGGTCAGTGTTTCACGTTACGCGCTGTCATTGTTTCCGGTGTTTCTCTTTGCGGCTGCAAAACAGCGAAGACCTCTTCCCCCGTGGGCGAATCTATTGCTTCTCGCAACGGGATTAACCGCCCATGCTGTTCTACTGGTTTGTTTTGCCCGGTGGATATGGATCGCCTGAAAGCAGTACCTTCAGGCTGATGTTTGACTTTCATTGATACCGCGGCTAGAATCAAATTGTCTGACATTCTTACCCATACTGGCCTCAATCGTGCATCGGATCCGATATGAGCAAATTCAATAATAAATTTATTATTGGCCTGACCGGAAATATCGGTACAGGGAAAAGTGAAGTGCGGAAAATTCTCCAGTGCCTTGGCGCCCTGGGGATTGATGCTGACCTGATCTCGCGTCAGATCATGGAACCCGGCGGCAGGGCGTACGCGCCGGTTTTGCAGCATTTCGGTAGGGATTTCACCACCCCCGATATGCGCCTTGACCGTGCCGCCCTGGCCAAACTGGTCTTTAACCAACCGGCCAAATTACAGGAACTCGAAGCGATCGTGCACCCTCTGGTCAAAGAGGAAGTTGACCGGATCATCGGAGAAACAACCACGGCGGTGATCATCATTGAAGCCATCAAGCTTCTGGAGTCTGACCTGGCCAGCCGCTGCGACTCGATCTGGGTCACCGACGCGCCCGTGGAGGTCCGCCTGGCAAGGTTGACGTTATTCCGCGAAATGAGTGAAGATGATGCCCGGGCGCGTATTCAGGCGCAGCCGCCCCAGGAAGATAAGTTGAAAAAAGCGGATGTGATCATTCAAAATGACGGAACCCTAGAAGACCTGCTGCTGCAGGTAAAACGCTCATGGGAGACCTGTGTTCCGGATTCTTACCGTATAGCCATACAGGACGAAAACTGTGTCTGAATTTCTTAGTCAGATATTATTCCTCTTTCAACGGCTGACCTGGCTAAGTGTCATTGACCTTTCCCTGGTCACATTGATTTTCTTTGCCATATTGCTGGTTATCCGTGACACGCAGGCAGTCACCCTTATGCGCGGCGTGGTGCTGGTGATCATCATGATCAGCCTGATGACCACTGTGGTCAATTTGCCGGCTTTTTCATGGCTGATCCGCACAGCGCTTCCGGCTTTGCTGCTGGCCATTCCGGTGATTTTTGCCCCGGAATTAAGGCGGGGTCTTGAGAAAATTGGACGGGCAGGGGGCGCGCGCCTGATCAATCAACAAAGTCAGGTGTCTGACAGCTCTCTCCAGCTCACCGTCAAAGCCGTTGCCACGGCATGCGCCCGGCTTTCCGCCCGGCAGCATGGCGCGTTGATCGTCCTTCAGCGGGGTGATTCCCTGCGCGATTATGTGGCGACCGGTGTGATCCTGAATTCACGGGTATCACCGGAAATGTTGATGCAGATCTTTTATCCCAACACGCCGCTGCATGATGGAGCGGTGATCATATCTGATAATTTGATCGTGGCCGGGTCCTGCGTTATGCCGTTGTCGGCATCCGGTATTTTGAACCGTACACCGGACCGCCAGATGGGACTCCGTCACCGCGCGGCTCTCGGTATTTCTGAAGCCAGCGACGCGGTCGCGGTGGTTGTTTCAGAAGAGACCGGTTCCATCTCCATCGCCCACGGCGGACGGATGATCCGGCGGTTGGACAGCGAGCGGCTGGAAAATATTTTGATCGCATTTTACCGCCCCGAAGGCGCGACTCCCCAACCAACAGGATGGCTGAAGCGCGTATTGCGTGTGCCGTCCATTCGTCAACCGGAGGACTGAGCCAGCCATGCTTCGAAAACTGACCCAACACATACCTACTTTCCTGCTGGCTTTTGCCCTCGCAGCGGCTGTCTGGATATTGGCCATCACCGCGGAAGACCCGGCGGAAGTCCGGGCGTATCCGTACCCCATCAATATCGAGATCATCGGGCAGGATCCCGGCTACCTGCTGACCAACAGCCCGGCAAAAACACTAAATATAAATCTGCGCGCGCCCAAATCCGTCTGGACAAATCTACTGGCGGACCGCACATCCATCCGCGCGGTGGTTGACCTTTCCGCCATGTCAGCCGGCCGGCATACCGTTCCGGTGCAGATACAGATCGGTCAACGCCCGGTGGAGATTGTCAGCTACTCGCCATCCAATGTTGAGGTGATGCTGGAATCCCTGTTGAACCGCGCCATGGATATATCGCTTCAGGTGCGCGGTGACCCGGCCGTGGGGTACAGGGCGGAAACCCCGGTGATGGATAAAACACAGGCAACGATAAGCGGGCCTGAAAGCGCCGTAAAACGGGTACACGAAATCAGGGCTATATTTGATCAATCCCAGGCCCAGGAAGATATCATACAAACAGTCAGTCTACTTGCGCTCGATAATAATGAATTGCCGGTCAGCGGCGTGACCATCAATCCGGATAAAGTACAGGTATCTGCAAAGATCATCCAGAGGGGCGGTTACCGCAATGTGGTTGTCAAAGTGGTGACCAGTGGGATCATAGCCAACGGGTACCGCCTGACCAATATTTCCGCCTATCCGCCCTCTGTTACCGTATATTCCACCGACCCGCAAATTGTGGACACCCTGCCGGGGTATGTGGAAACATCGGCTATCAATTTATCCGGCTTGAAAGATGACCGTGAGATCCGCAGTTCATTAAACCTGCCGGCCGGTATATCCGTAGTGGGAGACCAGACCGTCAGCGTGCAGGTGGGCATCTCAACCATCGAAAGCAGCGTCACATTGAACGGGATGCGGGTGGAAGTGATCGGGGTGGATCCATCACTGGATGTCAAAGCATCCCCGCTTCTGGTCGATGTGATCATCTCAGGTCCCATGCCTTTGCTGGACAATTTGAAGACCAGCGATGTGCGTGTATCCGTCGATATGTCGAAAGATGTGGAAGGAACCTACCAGCGCACCCCGCAGGTGGAGATAAAAATTCCGGAATTGCGGGTGGAATCCATACTGCCTGGCTCGATTGAAGTCATTTTAACGGGTAAAATAACAAGCTCTGGAAATCCAAAGTAAAGGCATGGAATGACAAAACCTGTTGTTGCCCTCGTAGGGCGCCCGAATGTAGGTAAAAGCACGCTGTTCAACCGGCTATCCGGCGAACCGCGCGCGATTGTGGATGATGTGCCGGGAACAACCCGTGACCGGCTTTTTGGCGAATCATCCTGGAATGGAATCCCCTTCGATATCATTGATACCGGGGGTATTGACCCATCAAGTTCCCGCAAAGACCCGCTTTCCATTGGGTCGGCGGATTACATTAGCCAGATCCGGTGGCAGGCTGAAATGGCTGTGCGCGAATCTGACGTGATCCTGTTTGTTGTGGACGCGGCTTCCGGTGTCACACCGGCGGACGAAGAAGTGGCCGGCATGCTGCGGCGTAACCAGAAGATGGTGGATGGCAAGTTGACGCCGCCTATCCTGCTGGTTGTCAATAAAGCCGATTCTGCCGGATTGCGGTCTAACGCGGTTGACTTCCACGCGCTGGGGATAGGTGAACCATTCGCGCTTTCCGCCCTGCACGGCACCGGTACCGGCGACCTGCTGGATGAACTGGTGGCCTTGTTTCCCCCGAAGGAAGAAGAGGTTGAGGACGAATCCATCAAGGTGGCGATTGTCGGCAAGCCGAATGTGGGAAAATCCAGCCTGTTGAACCGGCTGGTGGGTGAGGAACGCGCGATCGTCAGCCCCATTGCCGGCACCACGCGCGACGCCACTGACACGAAACTGAACTTTAATGGCATTGATGTCACATTGATCGATACCGCGGGCATCCGTAAACGCGGAAAGGTGGAACCCGGGGTAGAGAAGTACAGCGTCATCCGCTCCATGCGCTCCATCGAACGGGCTGATGTGTCCATTCTTGTTCTGGATGCCACCGTCCCGCTCAGCGCCCAAGACGCGCACATTGCCGGTTATATCGTGGAAGCCTGGAAGAGCGCGGTGGTGGTGGTAAACAAATGGGACGCGGTGGAAAAAGACACCTATACCATGGCGGAATACACCGCCAAGATACAGGAAGACCTGAAGTTCATGGATTATGTGCCGATCCTGTTCATTTCCGCGAAAACTAACCAGCGGGTTGACCAGGTGATGCCCATGGTGATCCGTGTTCAGGAAGAACGGTTGGCCCGACTGACTACGTCACAGTTGAACCGTATCATCCAGTCCGCGCAGGACGCGCATGCTTCACCGGCTCACAAAGGCCGGTCACTGCGCATGTACTACGGAACCCAGGTGCGCAGCGATCCGCCGACGTTCCTGATCTATGTGAATGATCCGTCTCTGGCTCACTTTACGTATGTGCGGTATCTCGAGAATAGTATCCGCAAGGAATATGATTTCATCGGAACGCCCATCCGGGTGATCCTGCGCCCACGGCGGTAACATCTGGAGTTAAATATAAAAGGCGGACCCTGTAATTATTTGGGGTCCGCCTTTTTTCTATCTCTATATATTAGTACCCGCTTTTAATCTCGGCGCCTTCCATGATCTTGACGCCGCCGCTGGTGCCGATGCGCGTGGCGCCGGCTTTGATCATGGCCAGCACATCGTCACGGCTGCGCACGCCCCCGGCTGCCTTGACGCCCATATCAGGGCCGACCGTCTTGCGCATTAATGCCACATCTTCCACGGTGGCGCCGGCGATGCTGAAACCGGTTGAGGTTTTGACAAAATCAGCTCCGGCAGATTGGCATATCTGGCAGGCTTTTATTTTTTCCTCGTCAGTCAACAGGCAGGTTTCGATGATCACCTTGACTAACGCGCTCTTCGCGTGCGCGGCCCGTACCACGGCGCTGATGTCATCTTTCACCAGCGTGTAATTTCCTGATTTCATCGCGCTGACATTCAAAACCATATCCACTTCTTCGGCTCCACCGGCAATAACCTGCTCGGTTTCAAACGCCTTTACGGATGAAAGTGTGGCGCCCAGCGGGAAACCGACAACGCAGCATACTTTTACTCCGGTATCTTTAAGCAGTTTCTCGCAAAGCGCCGCGTAGGTGGCGTTTACGCAAACTGAGGCGAAATGGTATTGCGCCGCTTCTTCACACAGTTTTTCAATTTGCCCGACTGTGGCATCCTGTTTCAGCAGGGTGTGATCAATATATCCGGCAAGCTGGGCGGATGTCAGTTCATTTGGCATGGAAGTATCCTCTTATTCTCTAAATGGTGAATTCATTCTATCCCCCCGTTTTAGGGATGTCAATTTAATACAAAAGACCTCCCGTTCGGGAGGCCCTTGAAAATTGTCGGTTACACTACTTTTTTTATTTTCCGGTATATGAATGGCAGCTGCCAGACGCGAATGGCGGCCTCAACCTGGATGCGGAAAGACATCTTGGATTGACCCCAACGGCGGTCGGCAAAATAAATGGGAACTTCCTTGAACTGGAAACCCAGCTTTGAGGCTACATACGCCATTTCCACCTGGAAGATATACCCGTTTGAGCGGATGGTATCCAGCGGCATGGCTTTGAGTGTGGCGCTTTTCCACAGGCGGAAACCGCCGGTGACGTCTCGCAGTTTCATACCCAGAATGGTACGGGCGTAGAAGTTTCCGAAACCGGAAAGGGCTTTGCGCCACAGGGGCCAACGTTCGTCCAGCTTGCCGCCGGGGACGTAGCGTGAACCCAGTGCCATGTCACAGGTTTCCAGTGTTTGAACGAGTTCGACGATCTTCTCGGCGGGATGGGAGAAATCGGCATCCATCTGCCCAACCGCTTCCGCTCCGTTCTGCATGGCGATCTGAAAACCCTGAATGTAGGCGGAACCAAGTCCCATCTTACCGGCACGGTGCAGCACGCTTACCCGCCCGTTGTATTGTTTGCCCAGATCTTCGGCGATCTGGCCGGTGCCATCCGGGCTGTTATCGTCCACAACCAGAATGGACAGGACTTGAACCGGGAGGCTGAATAATTTTTCCACGAGAACGGGAAGGTTCTTCGCTTCATTGAATGTGGGGATTACAATAGTTGTCTTCACGCTGTATCCATAGTTCCATCAGTATTTACGGCAAAAACTGGCTTTACTCTAACACAGCGGTTTAACAGTGTCAAGAAAACCTGCTTTGAGGTCGAATTGGGAAAACACCTGCTAAAAATCATTCTGGCATGCCTTTTCGCGGTCTGGATCGCGTATTTTGCCGTTGACTGGAAGGTGGACGGCTGGAAGAAGGTGGCGGACCGCTTCCTGACGGCCGGGCAGGCGCAAACGGCGGAAGAGATGTACCGGAGAATCAATAACGTCCAGCCGTGGCGCGCCCTGGATTGGCGTACCCTGGCATATATGTATGCCCGTCAGGGCCAACCGGATAAGGTGATTTCCATCCTCGAACCGTGGATACCAAACGACCGTCTGGCGGTTGAAGACGTCATCATTCTGGCTAACGCGTATGAGAGCACCGGTGACAGAGAGAGAGGCAGACAGTTGTTGGAATATGCCGGCAATAAGGCTGTCTCCGACAGTGACCTGCAAACCATTCTGATCGAGCGGGCAAAACTTCTCCGGGCTGACCAGCAATTTGACCAGTCCCTCGCCAGTTTGCGCCTGTTGCAGGACCGGGGTTTAAATACACCCGAATCAGAAATTGACCTGATATTGCTCACTGGTGTTGTTTCCCCGGAACAGCTATCCATCGAAGATATCCAGGACTCTTCCTTGCCGGACTGGGTTAAAGATTGGTTCCAATCAATGAAGGCCGCGGCAGTAGAACCGGACGGGTCACAGCGCTGGTTCCAGATCGGACGCCGGTTCGGCGCAATCGCTGAATGGGACCTGGCGGAATTTGCGTTTACGCGGGCTGTGGATCAGTCTCCGGAAATAGCTGACGGCTGGGCATTGCTGGCGGAAGCCCGTCAGCAACAGGGAAAGAGCGGCGCGGAAGCCATCACCCGGGCATTGGAAATGTCGCCGGATTCGCCTGCTGTGAGGCTGACCGCCGCCCTGTATTACCGGCGTCAACACGACACCAAAAAAGCCATCGCATTACTGGAAGAGAACATCCGGGATAATCCGGACGAGATCATCTGGCATCTTGAATTGGGGAACGCGCTGGCAGAAGGCGGGCGTCTTGATGACGCGGTAATGGCCTATCAACGCGCGGTAGACCTGTATCCCGGCGACCCGGCCGGATACCGGGCGGCGGCTCGTTTCAGCATCCAATACGGATACCGGTTGGAAGAGGTGGGGCTGGAAGCCGCGAATTCCGTCATACAACTGGATAAAGACGCTCCGGATGGCTATGATCTGAAAGGCCTGATCCTTTCCGCGCTGGGAAAACCGCTGGACGCTTCAACGGCTTACCAGATCGCTGTTGAGAAGGATGAGGAATACGCTCCTGTCTGGCTGCATATCGGGCAATTGGCGCTTGAGCGGGCGGATTTTCCCACAGCCCGGGATGCTCTTGAACAATGTGTCAATCTGGGTGGACGTTCGTATGAAGCCCAACTGGCAGGTCGTTTGTTGAAAGAATACTTTGGCGAAGTTGTTCCTTTGCCGCAAAACCCGGGTATCAAATAATGATAAAATCTCTCCACTTTACCGGCAGATAAGATCAGTAGAAAGCGCATGAAGATTTATTTGGATACGGTCGGGTGCCGACTTAATCAGAGTGAAATTGAACGCATGGCGCTGGAATTCCGTCAGGCCGGGCATGTGATCGTTGGCAGTATGGCGGAAGCCGACATGGTTGTGGTCAACACCTGCGCGGTGACAACCCAGGCGGCTTCCGATTCGCGCCAGAAATTGCGGCAGGCGGCGCGCCTGTCACCGGAAATGAATATTGTGGCTACCGGTTGTTGGGCCACGCTTGAACCACAGGCCGCCCTGGCGATTTCTGCCAATTCGCGGGTGGTGGTCAATGACGATAAAGACCGCCTGGCTTCAACCATTCTGGAAACAAACCTTTCAGACATGGATCTGTCTCACATTGAACGAGAAGCCCTGCCGGGTGCCCGGCACCGCACACGGGCTTTCGTAAAAGTGCAGGACGGCTGCGACGCCCACTGCACATACTGCGTCACCCGTGTGGCGCGCGGGCCGTCACGTGGACTGCCGGTCAAACGGGTTCTCATGGATATCCATTCCGCGCTGGAAGGCGGGGCGCGTGAGATCGTCCTCAGCGGAGTCCAGCTTGGAACATGGGGAAAACATTTCCCCCAACCATCTGACCTGAAACAATTAATCCGGCAGGTCTTGAATGAAACCGGAGTAACCAGACTCCGCCTTTCGTCAATTGAACCCTGGGACCTGGATCAGGAATTTTTCCGCCTGTTTGACGATCCGCGCCTGTGCCGTCATTTGCATATCTCATTACAATCCGGGTGTGCCTTCACATTGAAACGTATGGGCCGGTTGAACACTCCGGATGAGTATGTGGAAAGGCTGAATTGGGCACGGGAGCTTGATCCGGATTTTTCCATTACTACCGATGTGATCACCGGATTCCCGGGCGAAACACCGGAGGAATTTCAACAAAGCATAGGTTTCATCCGGCAGGCTGGTTTTTCAGGCGGGCATGTTTTTCCCTATTCTGAAAGGCCCGGTACCCCGGCCATAAACCTCCCCGGTAAGGTACCTCCCAGAGTACGCAAAGAACGCGCGGCAGAGGTACGGCGGGTGATGGCTGATTCCGCTCTGGAATTCTCGCGTGGGTTTATTGGGAAAAAGGGGCAAGTGCTCTGGGAAACGGCAGCGCCGGATGAGAATGGTTCATGGCTGTATGGTTACAATGAAGCATATATCCGGGTGGCCGCCCCCGTGAAAAATGATGTGATTGACGAAAAGATCAATGTTGTTGACACGGTGGAATTCACCGGTACTGACAGCCACGGGCTGACCGGCCGGATCATCACATAAAACAACCCCGGTGAGTTGTCGTTCACCGGGGTTGTTCTTTGTTTTCGGTCTTGCTTAGAACTTGATCGTGTCAATCGTCTCTTTCAAGACTTTTGCCGAATGCTGCAAACCGGCAATCTCTTCTTCGTTTAGATCGAGGCGGATGGTGCGTTCAATACCGCCCATATCCACCACGCTCGGAAGGCTGAGGTAGACATCCTTGATCCCGTAGTAATCGTCAATGTGTGTGGAGACGGAGATCACGGTCGCCTGATCGCGCAGGATGGCTTCCACAATCCGCATCAAACCGGAGGCGATGGCGTAATACGTGGCGCCTTTGCGCGAAATGATCTCATATGCCGCGTCGCGTGTCTGTTTGAATATATCATCCAGTTCTTCCATGCGGCAGCCCATGTTATTGGCCGCGCAGTAATCTGCCAGGCGCATGCCGGCGATATTGGCCAACGACCAGACGGGGACTTCGCTGTCACCGTGCTCGCCAACTATGTAGGCGTGAACGCTGCGCGGGTCAACATCGAACCGCTGGCTGAGCAGGTAACGGAAACGGGCAGTATCCAACACAGTCCCGGAACCGATCACCCGGTTGGCCGGCAGGCCGGAGAATTTCCAGGTGGCATACGTCAACACGTCAACCGGATTTGTGGCCACAAGAATGATGCCGTCAGGGTTGTATTTAACAACATTTTCCACGATGGAGCGGAAAATGGCGGCATTCCGCTGGATCAGGTCAAGGCGGGTTTCACCCGGCCGCTGCGCGCTGCCGGCGGTGATCACGGTGATGGCGGCGCCGGCGCAGTCTTCGTATGTGCCGGTAAAGATACGGGTGGGGGAGTGCATAGGGACGGCATGATTGAGGTCCATCGCCTCGCCTTCCGCTTTACTGGTATTGGCATCGATCAGCACGATCTCAGACGCCAGTCCACTGATCAACAGTGAATACGCAAATGTAGCACCCACGTTGCCCGTGCCGACGATTGCTACTTTTCGCTTTAGATGAGGTGTGAGTACCATAGTGATTTCCTCCAATGTTTCTCAATGATTTCTGATTGCTGAAAAATCAAGATATTCTTGATTTTTATTATATAAATAGGATAAACAATGTCCAGTATACTACACTTTGCAAGATTGAAAATGCACGAATTACCTTAAAGTATATAATCTTTATTAGAAAGAAAACAAAGGGCAGGAAGAAAGGGGAAGTATGTCTATACCGGCTACCAATGATGTTGTTTGGAAAGATTTGTTGTTTAAACGAAAACAGTTTGATTTTGAATACCTGGCATTAAAAATGCTACTTGGAAGATTGATCATGGATGTTGAACATGATCCGTCAGATGCCAATGTCGAAAAATGCGCGGGGCAATTGCATGACCTTCTGGAAAAGAATCAGCACCTTCCATCCGCAATGAATGACATAACGAAACTGGTTTCATAGGGGCGATGCCATGAACAGAGTACTCTATACGATTGATGAAGTGAAACAAATGATCTCACAGGGATATAACCTTATCCTTGCGGGAGACGAAGTTGCGTTACGTCAACTTCCACGCGGTCACTGGGTGGCGGGAACCACCCCGTATTTCATGGGCGAAGACGGCGGCCTGGTTTCAAAAGAAAAAATCCTGGTGACGGGCATACCGGGGTACGCGACGGCAGCGAAGGTTCATATTTATGATCCTTCCACCATTTCCGGTGTGTATCGCGATATTCCCGAAAATGGCTTCGGTTTTATATTGATCCCCGCGTTTACGGAGATCCATCAAACGTTTGCCATTAAAGCACCGGAATTTCCGGATTTTGCCACACGTCCGTTATTGGGGTGGATTTCAGGAATTCTGCTGGATGAACTGGGAAAAGTGACCCCGAAGGTTTTTAACGGTGAAACTGGTGAGGTATACGATTCCAAAGCGGTAATGTTGTCTGTCACCCTGCCGCCGAAAATTGTGGCGGATATTAACATCCTCAACATTTTCAAGCAGGGCACCGGGGATGAGATCACCTTCACCGTGGACGGTTTCGAAGCACAAGAGGCAGTTGTCAATGGTAAGTCCGTCAATTTTGCTCAATATGTGACGGAGAACAATATTGACACCAAACTTCCGCTGGTAGCCGATTACAGCGGCGCGGCCGTCAATATCAGTATCCAGGCAGTGGATGCGGCAAAAGGAACAGTGGCTTTTTACGCGCCCGTCTTTAAAAATGTGCGTTACCGCTTCGCGGCGCCTGTCGAGAATTATTTCCGCGAATTTATGTCATTTGTGTTCGAAGATGACTATAAAGAGTACGCCACGACCAACATGATCAATAAAAAGAGTGTGGTCTTTTCATGCAACTGTATTTTGAATTACCTGTACTCCAACCTTGAGGGCATGAAGACCGGCGAGATGGTCGGTCCAATTACCTTTGGTGAGGTAGCCTACCAGTTGCTGAACCAAACGCTGGTTTATTTAACGATTTACCATCTGGCCTGATATAAGCCGGATGCGATTTTTCACAACGTTAAACAACTCCCCGCGCGGGGAGTTGTTTTATTAAATTAAAATAAGTCGATATGGTTTTATAATTCGAACCGTATACTATTGTAGAAAACCAGTGAGGGACGCATGTCTCACGAAACCGAAACACCCCGTAAGAAAATAACCACCCAGACCTTCCTTCGTATGAAGAAAAACGGCGAGAAAATCGCCATGCTAACGGCCTACGACGCGGTCACCGCATCGGTTATGGAGGAGAGCGGAATCCATTCCATTCTGGTGGGGGATTCGCTGGGGATGGTCGTTCTGGGTTATGAGACCACCCTGCAGGTCACCATGGAAGATATGCTCCACCACTGCAAAGCCGTGGCCCGCGGAGCAAAACATCCATTGCTGATCGGTGATCTGCCGTTTCTTTCCTACCAGGTATCCATAGAGGAAGCGGTGCGAAATTCCGGCCGATTGCTGCAGGAAGGTGGAATGTATGCGGTCAAATTGGAAGGCGGACGGGAACGCGCCAGCGCCATTCAGGCTATAGTCGCGGCCGGGATTCCTGTAATGGGGCATCTGGGTCTAACACCGCAATCGGTCAACAAATTCGGCGGGTTTGGTGTTCAGGCCAATACGGCCTCCGCCGCCCAACGGTTGCTGGATGACGCCCGCATTCTGGAAGAAGCTGGATGTTTCGGCATTGTGCTCGAATCCATCCCCGCGCGCTTGGCAGCAGAGGTTTCTCGCCGGCTGGTAATTCCCACAATAGGCATAGGCGCCGGTGCGGGTTGTGACGGGCAGGTTTTGGTCACGCCGGATATGCTGGGGCTTTTTAGTAAATTCACCCCAAAATTTGTGAAGAAATATGCCAGTCAGAATCAGGAGATGAAAACCGCGTTTTCCGGTTACTTATCCGAGGTTCAGAACGGCACTTTCCCGGGGACGGAACATACCTACGAGATGACCGATCCGGAATGGGAAGAAACGTTACGAATTATTCAATAACCTTATGTCACAACCTGTGTTAATTATTGGAAGCGGGGCGTTAGCCTGCCTGTTTGCCGCGCGCCTGGCGAGCGCCGGAGTGACGGTCGCGTTGACTGGTACCTGGGACCCCGCGATGTCTGCCATACGGCAAAATGGGATCGGATTGATCTCCGGAGTCCGGAGGGATTATTTTCCGGTGAATGTTTTAGACCCGGAAATGGACCGGACCTCTTACACCCGGGCTATCCTGTTGACCAAAGCGTATCAAACATCGTCAGCCTTGAAGCGCGTCAAACCCTGGCTTGCGGAAACATGCCCGGTACTTTCACTACAAAACGGACTGACACCACGGATGCGCATGGTAGAGATCCTGGGTGAATCCCGAACTATCTCCGGCACAACCACCTGCGCGGCTGAACAGATCGAACCGGGGATCGTGAGGCACAATGGCGGGGAATCTGTTCTGTTAGGCAGGCATCCTGAAGTGGAAGCTTACCGGGATATGCTGCAAACCGCCGGATTTGACGTCACAGTTGTGGATGACATCCGCCGGATGACCTGGGAAAAAGCCATCATCAATTCCGCGGCCAATCCAGTTGGCGCGATCTTGCGCATGAAAAATGGCGATATGTCCGGTTTGCCTGACGTTATGTCATTGATGGACTCTTTGATCGGTGAGGCTTGTGACGTGGCAGCGGCGGATGGCTGCCCGATCGAAGCGGAGAGAATGCGGCAGCGCCTGCGTGATATTCTGTCGGCTTCTTCCAATAACCGCTGTTCCATGCTGCAGGATGTGCTGCATGGACGGGAGACCGAGATCAATGATATCAACGGCGCCATCCTGGAACTGGCAGAAAAATACCGAATCCAAACCCCTGTGCAACGCACAGTGACTCAACTCGTACGATATATAAGGAGAGAGGAAATCTGATCATGGAAATTGTTAGAACATTGGAAGAATTGCGCGCCGCGAAGAAAAATATGAAGGGCACCATTGGTCTGGTGCCTACCATGGGATTTCTGCATCCCGGCCATATCTCGCTGGTGAAACGCGCGCGCCAGGAATGCGACCACGTGGTTGTCAGTATCTTCGTCAACCCTACACAGTTTGCCCCGAACGAAGATTTCGCCGCATACCCGCGGGACCTCGACCGCGACGCGGCTTTATTAAAAGATGCCGGTACTGAGTTGATCTTTGCCCCATTGGATGACGTGATGTACCCGGAAGGGTATC
Source organism: uncultured Leptolinea sp. (assembly GCA_964404415.1). GTDB lineage: Bacteria > Chloroflexota > Anaerolineae > Anaerolineales > Anaerolineaceae > Leptolinea. Next base: position 30,801 of record CAYOKC010000022.1, read on the forward strand.
AATCCTATGTCACAGTGGAAGAGGTAACAAAAGTGCTGGAAGGCGCCATGCGTCCCACGCATTTTCGTGGTGTAACAACCGTCGTCGCCAAATTGTTCAACGCGGTTCAGCCCGATAAAGCCTTCTTCGGGCAGAAAGACGCCCAGCAGGTGACCGTGCTCTCGCGAATGGTCAAGGATTTAAATTACAACCTTGAAATGGTGATCTGCCCGATCGTGCGGGAAAGAGACGGACTGGCCCTATCCAGCCGCAATACTTACCTGGATGAATCCCAGCGGAAAGCCGCGCTGGTACTGTCACGCTCATTGCGCCAGGCACGTTCGGTTTTCGCTTCCGGTGAACGCAGCACTAAAGCCATCAGAGAAGCCATGGATGGTGTTTTTGCTACTGAGCCGTCCGCGAAAGTGCAATACATTTCGATCGCTGATACCGTAACATTGCACGAAATAGACCGGATCGAATCGCAGGCGTTGGTTTCCATGGCGGTATACATGGGTAAAACCCGTCTGATCGACAACACTGTGCTAGGCAAACCGGATGAAAGCCTCGATTGACGGGAAAAGATCACCCGGTATTTTATAGGCTGGAAATCTTGTTGACAATGTGCGATGGATGTATAATCATGCGCTTTGTGGAATATAAACGGTCGTATTTAGCAGAAAAGGTGACCCCTTATGCGGGAACATATGAATATTGAGGAAGACAGTGGCACTACTGTCATGCGGCATGACTCGAAGTATGAACCTAACCGGTCATTGCTGACAGTTCTCTTTGGCAGACCTCTGGCAACCGCCGATGAAGGCGAACAAAAGATCGGTAAGGCCATTGGCCTGGCTATTTTTTCTTCCGACGCGCTCTCTTCCGTAGCCTACGCGCCGCAGGAAATGCTGATCATTCTGGCGGCCGCGGGATCAACAGCTTTTGGTATATCCATCCCACTGGCGTTTGCCATTTGCGGGCTGTTGGTCATTCTGACACTTTCGTATGAACAGACAATCCATGCCTATCCGGATGGCGGTGGGGCTTACATTGTTTCCCGCGACAATCTCGGGGAGTTTCCAGCCCAGATCGCGGCTGCCGCTCTCCTTACTGATTACATCTTGACGGTAGCTGTCTCCATCTCCTCCGGTGTAGCTCAGGTCGTCTCTGCTTTTCCCGATCTATTTACTTACCGGGTTGAGATTGGTGTCGTGTTGGTTTTATTTATCATGATGATCAACCTAAGGGGAGTGAAGGAAGCCGGTTACGCTTTTGCCGTTCCTACGTATTTCTTCCTCCTGACAATGTTTATCACTATTGGATTCGGAATGTTCCGGTATTTGACCGGGGCCTTAGGGCAGGTGGTAAACCCGCCCATGGACATACTGGCGGAACATACCCTGCTCCAACCGGTGACGGTATTCCTGATCCTCAAAGCATTCGCCAGCGGAACATCCGCGCTGACCGGTGTGGAAGCGATATCCAACGGCGTCATGGCATTTAAAGAACCCCGCAGTTCCAACGCGGGCAAAATCCTGATCCTCATGGCTACCATCCTGGGATCCATGATGTTGGGTATTACATTCCTGTCACATCAGGTAGGGGCGACTCCTTCAGAAGAAGAGACCTTGATCTCGCAGCTCGCGCGGACCGCGTATGGCGATAAAGGCTGGCTGTATATGCTGGTAATCGCGGCGACCACGATCATTTTGATCATGGCTGCCAATACAGCATTCGCGGGCTTCCCCCGGTTGAGCGCGTTGGTTGGCAAAGACGGATTTCTTCCCCGGCAACTTGCCTGGCGTGGAAGCCGGCTGGTCTACTCACGTGGAATTGTGGCGCTTGCAGCCCTGGCATCCTTGCTGATCATAATCTTCCAGGCGTCAGTGACAAAACTGATCCCGCTGTATGCCATCGGTGTGTTCTTGAGTTTCACGTTATCGCAAGCCGGTATGGCGCACCGTTGGTGGAAATCCGGCCGTCTGAAACCGGACGATGAAATTGTGGAACGGGGTTCCACCGTTCACCACGATAAATTCTGGCTTTTCAAGATGATCGTTAACGGTTTTGGGGCAGTGTGTACTCTGATCATTATGTTTGTTTTTGCCATCACAAAATTTACCGATGGCGCGTATCTGGTGATCTTTTTACTGCCCATACTCGTGTATTTATTCTATGTGATCCATCGTCATTACAAAGGGCTGGCGAAACGCCTGTCCATGGAGACGTATGTTTCTCCCGCCCGCATCGCGCGTCACCGGGTGATCCTTCCGATTGGCGGTGTTCACCGTGGAACGCTGGCCGCGTTACGCTACGCCAAAACCCTCTCAGACGATATCACCGCTGTGCATGTATCCGTGGAAGAAGAAGAGACGTCAAAGATCCGTCAAAAATGGGAGTTGTGGGGTGACGGCACCCGTCTGGTGATCCTCGAATCGCCGTACCGGGTTTTTCTGGAACCTCTTTTGAATTATATTGACGAGATTGACCTGACCCGGCAACCCAATGACATCATCACCATTGTTGTGCCTGAGTTCATCCCGAGAAATATGGCGGCCAACGCGCTGCACACCCAGACCGCCATGGAATTAAGAATGGCTTTGCGATTCCGCAAAGATATCGTTATTACCAATGTCCCGTACCAGGTGGACTGAGGAGAAGAAACCATGAAAGTGATCGTTGTAGGCTGCGGCCGTCTGGGCGCTGAACTGGCGTATAACCTGTATAAGCGCGGTCATGAAGTATCTGTCATTGATAATGTTCCGGCTGCCTTCAATAACCTGCCGGCCGATTTTCAAGGCCGGATCAATGAAGGCGAAGCATTAAGCCAGGATGTTTTGCATCGGGCAGGTGTGGAAAAGGCAGACGCTCTGGCAGCCGTTACCAATTCCGACGCGTTGAACACCGTAGCCGCCTATGTGGCTAAAACGGTATACAACGTCCCCAATGTGCTGGCACGTAACTATGATCCACGCAGCCGTGAGATCTTTGAATATTTCGGGCTGCAAACGGTGAGTTCCACCAGTTGGGGGGCTCAGCGCATGGAAGAGCTGATCTTCCATTCCGACATCCGCACGGTGTTTTCGGCCGGCAATGGCGAGGTGGAAATCTACGAAGTGGTTATCAACAAAAGCTGGGATGGCCGTCCGTTCAAAGAACTACTGGAATGTGAAGACTGCATCCCTGTTTCACTTACCCGGGCCGGCCGGGCGATCATTCCCACACGTGATACCGTCATGCGTGATGGCGATGTCGCGTTGATGAGTGCCACCTTTGAAGGTATTGAAGGTATGCGCCGCCGTTTGAAGAACGTGGATATTCAGGAGGCCTGATATGTTTGTTGTGATCGTAGGCGGCGGCCGGACCGGTATTCAACTGGCCAAAACTCTTATTCAGCAAAACCATACCGTTCATGTGGTGGAAAACCGAACAGAGATCCTCTCCATGATCCATCGGGAACTCCCTACTGAATCTATTTTTCAGGGCAACCCCATTGACCCGACCGTGCTTGACCAGGCCGGTGTCAGTGAAGCCGACGTACTGGCCGCGGTAACCACGCGCGATGAAGTCAACCTTGCCGTCTGCCATTTTGCCCGGTTGAAATATAATGTGCCTCGCACCATTGCCCGTGTGAACAATCCGCGTGACGCCTGGTTGTTTGACGATGTTTTCAGCGTCGATGTGGCCGTCAACCAGTCGACCATTATGTCGCACATCATCGAAGAAGAGATGTCGATGGGCGATATGATGACCCTGTTAAAGCTTCGCCGCGGCAATTACTCGCTGGTGACAGAGAAGATCCCTGAAGGCGCCCGGGCTATCGGTTTGATGCTGAAAGACGCTGACCTGCCGGACCATTGTGTGATCGCGGCCATCATCCGGAAGGGTGAGGTGGTGGTTCCCCGCGGGGTCTCCATTTTTGAAAAAGATGACGAAGTACTGGCCGTAACAGACCCGGAAGGTGCCAAACAGCTTTCCGACCTGTTTGAAGGCACGCGGCCGCGCGCGAACGCCCAATAATTCTCAGGTTGGCGGCCGTCTGCTTGACTGCCTGCCTGCCCTGAGTTAAAATATCACCTCTTATATTGAGTTGAACCAGCATTCTTCATGGTTTGAAAGGGTATAGCATGACCAAACGGACTTATCAACCAAAAATTCGCCGCCGCCTTCGCGTTCATGGTTTCCGCGAACGGATGAGCACAGCGGATGGCCGCGAAGTATTGAAACGACGCCGCCTCAAAGGCCGTCACAAATTGACAGTCTCGATGAACAATCACGTAAAGCGGATCCGCTGGTAGAGCGGCTTCCAGGGCTTTTGTCCAGTGATCCATCTGGTCAAAAGCCGGGCAAATACCGTGTTGACGTTCAGGAAATAAGGTAAATGGGTGAAACGCAGGTTTCGCCTGACCCGGTCCAACGATATCAAGCGGGTGCGGCGTTTTGGAAAATCCTATGCCCACCCGCTTGTTGTGTTGGTGATCACCCGGACAGAAGATAGCACCAGACGCATCGCGTTGATCACAGGAAAGTCAATCGGCGGCGCCGTTGAACGGAACCTTGTCAGACGGCGTTTACGTGCCATTTGCGACAATATGCTACCGGCGTTGAAAGAAGGTTTCGAAGCGGTACTTATTGCCAGAGGAAGATCACGGGATGCCGGTTTTTCCGAATTGGCTGACGCCGCTCAGAGTGTGTTTCAACGGTCCGGGCTAGTTGAAAAAAACAATGGATGACGAAACGGTTGTACTGGAAAAGTATCACGATGAACCCCGTCTTCGTGATATTCCAATAACATTCAAGAATCTCCCGCGTATCGCCCTGCTGAGTTTGATCCGCGGATACCAGGCGGTTATCAGTCCAACGATGCCGCCTGATACCTGCCGATTTTATCCGAGCTGCTCCCATTACGGATATCAGGCGATCTACAAGTACGGCGCTATAAAAGGCTTCTTTATGGCCGTTTGGCGCGTGTTGCGGTGCAATCCATTCAATCCGGGCGGGTATGACCCGGTGCCTTAAACGGCAATAATTGTAGAGAGTAGACACAAATGCAAATCATCAAGAGAAAATTCTTCCCTTTGTCCATAATGCTCCTTCTCGCGGTCGTATTATCCGCCTGCGCGACAGGCGCCATGCCGGACCGCAGTTGGCCGGAAAGCCTGGTGGATGGTGAAACCATCTATATGGTGAACCATTCGTATGTTTATGCCGTAGACATTTCTCATTTCGTAGAAAATGACAAAGCCCGTGAACACACCGGGTTTGGTGATAAAGATAAATTGCGCTATCCGAAGGAACCCGAAGGCAGCACCAATTTCGGTTCTGCGCCTGTGAAGCTGGGTGACAATATTATCCTGACAGATTATTCCGGCAATATCCGCACGATCGGCGCTTCTATTGAAGGGAATTCGACCGAAGATATAGAAAAATTATCAAACGCCTCGGGCCGTTTTCTTTCATCTGCCACAGTCGCAGGTGACCTGATCCTTGCCGCGAACGCGGATCATAAGCTGTACGCGTATGACAAAGATCTGAAAAAGTTGAAGTGGGCTTTCGATGAAGCTTCAGATGGCATCTGGACCAAACCGGTGGTCTATGGAGACATGATCTACGTCGCTTCCATTGACCGCAATGTGTATGCCATCCGCGAAACTGCAGATGGAAAAGGTTACGAAAAGGTCTGGTCTGATAATGCCGGCGGACCGGTCTTCTTCAGCCTCACAGCCGATGAAGACGGGAACCTGTATGTGGGTACCTTGAACAACGAATTGATCAGCTATAACGCGAAAACCGGTAAACGCAACTGGACAGTAACCACCGGCGGCACGGTCTGGTCACCGGTAGTGGTAAAGGGTGACCGTATTTACGGCGGCGATCAATCCGGC
>CAYOKC010000023.1:0-4886 GCA_964404415.1 uncultured Leptolinea sp.
GTTCATGTCATAATCTTCAATAAAAGCCAGGCGGCCGCCGCAACGCGAGTCTTTTACCATGCGGTAGACTTCCTGGATCAGCAGCTTGCCGGGTTCGTCGGCAGGATGTGCCTTGCCGGCAAAAATGATCTGCACCGGCATTGAGGGATTGTTGATGATGCGCTGCAGCCGGTCAAGGTCGCGCATGATCAGGTTTGCACGTTTGTAGGTGGCAAAACGCCGGGCGAACCCGATGGTCAATGAGTACGGCTCCAGCAATACACCGCCAGCGATCACCTGAACCGGATGCACCGAGTTGGACATCCAGGACCGGCGCGCGCGTTCGTTGGCAAAGGTCACCAGTTTGCGTTTGAGGTGGCGGCGGATAGCCCAAAGTTCGGCATCCGGAATTTCTTCGATCTGCGCCCACATTTCGGGATCGTCAATATGCTGCAGCCAATCCGGCCCGAAGTAGCGGTCAAACAGCAGGCGCATACGGCGGGCGATCCATGTGCCGGTATGCACGCCATTGGTGATGTGACTGATGGGGACTTCCTGGTCGGTAAGGTCAGGCCAGAGGAATTGCCACATCTTGCGGGAAACCTGCCCATGCAATTCAGAAACACCGTTGCGCTGCTCGGAAAGTTTCAGGGCGAGAACCGGCATGCTGAACTGCTCACCCCATTCAGATTGAGCCGAACCCAGTTTGATGAACTGGTCGCGGTCCAATTTCAATTCGGGCCAGTAGGAAGAGAAGTATTTATCCAATAGCCAGAATGGGAACGCGTCATTTCCGGCGGGAACGGGAGTATGGGTAGTAAAGACGTTCGATTTCTTCACAATGTTACCGGCATCTTCGAATGAGACGCCCTTCTCGACCAGCTCACGGATACGCTCCAACACCAGGAACGCGGAATGTCCTTCGTTCATGTGCCAGACATTCGGTTTGTAATCCAGTTTTCGCAGGGTCCGTACGCCGCCGATACCCAGCAATATCTCCTGGGAAATGCGTACGTCCAGATCGCTGGTGTACAGGCGTGACGTCAACTGCTGATCTGTGGGGTTGTTGGTGGATACGTTGGTATCCATCAGGTACAGGCTGACACGCCCTACCTGGACTTTCCACAACCGCGCGGCCACGGTCCGTTTGGGCAGTTCAACATGCACCACTAGCGGGCGGCCTTCTTCGTCATAGAGCGGGATGACCGGCATTTCGTCCAGTTTCAATACCTGGGTACGTGTCTCCTGCCAGCCGTCTTCTGTGATGCGCTGTGAGAAATAACCAAGGATGTAGACAAAACCAACAGCCACCAGGGGGATACCCAGGTCGCTGGCTTCCTTCAGGTGGTCGCCGGAAAGGATGCCCAGGCCGCCGGCATATACCGGCAGGGATTCATGCAGGCCAAACTCGAACGAGAAGTAAGCGATCTGCTTATCGGTATGGTTGGGATAGGTCCTGTCATACCATGTGTTCTCGGCCTTCATGTAGGTGTCAAAGTTATGCAGCACCCTGTCATAAAAATCAAGATAATTGCGGTCGCCAGTTACGGCATTTAGACGGGCGCGTTCCACTTGGCGCAGAAAAGCGATCGGGTTATGGGAAAGCCGGTCCCAGAGTAACTTATCAATAAAGGAGAACAGCATCTGGGCTTCAGGATTCCAGGTCCACCACAGGTTGTAAGCCAATTCAGACAGGCGTGACAACCGTCGCGGTAAACTGAAATGATTGGGTAAAACTCGAAGATTTTGCTCCATAGAGCCACCTGCTTTTTGGGTTGCAAGTTCGATTCCGGGAGTCTGAATCAAACAGCAAACGTGGGATTTTCGGGTATATACCTAAAATAACGTATTATTACCCATATAGTCGCGCTATTATACTATGCTGTCAAGTGGGATTTGGTACAGATGTCCACAAAGGTACAGACAAATTACTCTAGACAAACCAGACACAACCGGTTCATTCGTTGACAGCTTCAATGGAATCGATACCCCAACCCGCCGCGTCCCGAGTGAGAATGAATTTGCGGAGATAATTCTTTCCGCCAGCCTGGATCACCACCACGATCGACGCGGAAGGCGGCTCAGGGTTGACGGCCGCGGATTGAATGACCATGCCTTCAAAGTTTCCGGTTATCTGCAGCATGGCAGTGGAACCGCCCGGCGGCTGCTGTCCACGGCGGGTTGACGTCAGAAATCCAGACATCCTGTCCGGAGCTTCCTGGTAGGATGCCAGAAAACTCAGGATCACACCCTCCGGGGTTGAGGGGTATTCACCGGCTTGAGTCAAAATGGTGATCCCGTCTATCTTCCATTCATTGTTTTCCATAACAAGGTTAAAACGCACATTGGACGGTTCAGGGAGATAGATGGTCGACTCCAGCGATGAAGTCAACGCGTCAGCCGAGTATGACGGAAAGCCCAAATTGTATTCGCCAATTACCGCTTCCGCGCCGAAAATGGCCGCCAGACCGGCGTCATCTTTGATCTGTGCCGCGTAATTAATACTCAACAGGGTGGACGCGAGCGCGAAGTTGGCATTGGCCTTTTTCCCTTCCAGGAACAGGGAGACCGTTTTCTCAGGGTCAATATCCGGCATCACCGGCATTACCGGTGAAATGGTCGGTTCGACGGCTGGCGCGGCTGTTGTTGGAGCGGCCACCACCGGGGCGTTGGCCGAGGGCGCCGCTTCTGCAGCCGGTGTTTTCGTTGGTCCGTTAGGGATGGGTGTTGCCAGCACAGCTGCCGTCGGAATTGCCAGAGCGGGTATTTGCGGAAGACCGGCGCAGCCCGAAAGTGACATTGTCAACAATAATAAAACGATGGTCAGTTTCTTCAAGGTCAAACCTTCCTGAGTGATTAACAGAGGACACGGGCTCAAATTTCCCTGTGGAAATCCAATCCCGTGTCCCAAAAACGTATTATGGAAAAAAGTTACCGGCTGGAGCTGTTATAGAACCAGTTGAACGCATAATAACCTGACGGACTATCCATGCGGATGGCAATGGCTTCCGTCCCCTTGAGGGCATCCGGAATGGTGTACGTGGCGGTGAAATCCCCACCCTTTCCGGTATCAGTCGTGGAGACTACGATGCCGCCAACACCCGCGGTTCCGTATTCACCCATGCGAACGGTGAAGGTCTGGTTTGCAGGGAAATCCTTCGCAAAGACAGACACCATGGAATCTTTCACCACGGAGCTGATAGTGAAGGAAGGCACGGAGTTGTAATCAGGTGAGACATTCGGGCTGATCATGGGCGCTTCGCCGGCGGGTGGCGCGGCAGGAGCCGTTTCAGGGGTGACTTCCGTCAATGGCGCCGCTTCAGCCGTCATCGGGCTGACAGGGGTGGGGGTGGGTACAGCCGGGGCAGCGGGAGCGGTCACTTTGGTGTTCAGGTTGCGGAACCAGTTGTACGCGTAGTAACCGTTGGAAGCCTCAAGCCGGAGGGCTATGAATGTGCTGCCTTTCAGGCTGGCGGGGATGTCGAATGTCAACTTAAGGTTGCCGGAATCTTCCACCTTTCCGGTTCCGGCCACCGTGCCTGCAGCACCCATCGTGCCGTAAGGTCCCATCAGAACGGAATAATCCGTGTGGAGGGGCATGTTGCTGGTCATAATGGAAACTGTTTTGTCTTGAACCACCTCACCGATGGTGAACGTGGGAATACCCACATAAACCGGTTCCACCGGAGACGGAGCCGCGGCCTCGGGTGCCGCTGCGGTTTCACCGCCGGCGCCTTCTGTTGCAGTCTCTCCACCGCTGCTGCCTGTGCCACCAGTGCCGCCTGCGCCGCTGGCGCCGGTCTTCTCTGTGTTCACATTGTAGAACCAGTTATACGAGAACAGATAGCGGGTGGCATCCATGCGGATGGCGATCTGATGAACGCCGCGCAGGGAGGCTGGAATTTCGTAGGTCTCTTCCATGTCGCCGCCCTCGCCGGTGTTGGTCGTCCCGATGACTTCACCGCCTTTCGCCAGGGTTCCAAAGTACCCCATGCGAACGGTGAAATCACGGTTGGGCGGGAAGTTATGCATCTTAACCGTCACCTGTGAATCGGCTTTCACAGATTTGATCGAGAACGTGGGGATGCCCGTGTAGCCCGGTGTGGTTGAAACCAGTGCACCGGCTGTTCCCGCCGGAGGCGGATTGATGGCGCTGGCCGAACCCAGGAAATTGGGGTCATTGCGGAAATAATTGTAGGCATAAAAACCGCCTGGCGCGTCCATGCGGATGGCAATAACGTCCTGTCCCTTTAAGATATCCGGGATCAAGTAGGTCTCCTGGAAGGCGCCACCGGCGCCGGAGTTCGTGGTGGAAACCACCACACCACCGGATCCATCGGTATTCCCGTAGCCCATCCGGACGGTGAAGAGCTTGTCCGGTGGGAATGTCGACGTTTGAATGGTGACAGAAACATCCTTGACCACGGAAACAATATTGAACGTGGGGATGGCTTTACCCGTGGCTTTAGCACCCGGGGTGATGACAAACCCTGCCGCCAGAATAAGGGCGACGATAACCTGCATTGTGATCAGGAAAATGGAGGTCTTTCTGGTCTGGCTTCCGATCATTTAACTTTCCTCCTGAAGCAAAAAAATACCAAAATACCAGAATAGTATAGCGTGAAACATACAATTCTGCACTATATACTGGTTAATTGCACATTAAATAGTGCAATAATCATTCCTGTTTGGGGGCCGGGAGGTCCAGAAATGCTTCCAATTCGGAGAAAAGTTTACGCACCGCTTCCGGGTTGATCTCATGGCGGGTGATACGCCCCTCTTCCCACGAGTTGATCAGCCCGGCTTCACGCAATAACCGCGCGTGAATGCTCACCGTAGGCCTTGACAGGCCGAGATAGGCGGCCATATCCGTGTTGGTCATGCTCATCACGCGGATCAACCTCAAA
>CAYOKC010000023.1:4896-36600 GCA_964404415.1 uncultured Leptolinea sp.
AATGATCAGCCGGGTGGGGTCAGCCAACGCCTGAGCCTGCGCGGCCAGATTTTTCGAGTACGCCAGAAAATTCTCGTACATCTGGCCGGGCTCCGCAAAAGAAATGTAGACTATTCCCGGCATCAACGCGTAGGTATCGGCAAAACCGAAAGGTTCCAACCAGAAATTAACGAATAAAACACGGTTTTCAACAGCCGTCTTGATCTCGGGGTAGCGCAGCGCGAGGTTCATCTCAGGAAGCCAGGACAGGTCTATCCCTTTCCCGCCCCTGCCATTGTCAGCCAGTATGGTGATAACCCGCTGTTCCAGTCCGCCCATGAACGCGCGGCGCGATTCGCGCCAGGGCTGGTATATGCCGTAGTAAAACTGATCCAGCCAGTGCCAGAATTCGTCGTGACTTTTTCCACCCCGGATGATCTCAAGACAAAATTGGATCTCCCGGGTCAACCGGTTCTCATATAACTGGTCTTTGGGATGGATCAGGTTGATTTTCTCATACGCGGAACGCCGGTAGCGAATGAATAGGTCCCGGAGGGTTTCTTCCAGGTTCGTTTCAGCCGGCCCCTCAACACCTGGGCCGGACGTCAATTCTTGCATCCGGCCGACGGCCTCTTCCATGGTCAAACCGCGGATGGCCATGGTAGCCCGCGAATAATCCGGCTCATCCAGCACACCAGCCATCACAGCGAGGTTTTCCAGAATGGAACTGTACCAGGTCATTTCCTTGAAAAACACGCTCCAGAGGGCTTTCCAGTCCTCCGGAGCGTCTTGTAATGGTTTGATATCGGCTGTCAATCCTGCGCGGGGAAAACTGCCCCCGGCTATCGCCAGAGCCGCGTCCATCTCCATGGCGGCAGACTGGACGATCTTCCACCCTTTTTCGTCAGAACCGGATTGATCAGTCATGGCTTTATTTTAATCAATGTCTGCTGTTGAACCGGCTATATTCATACCCGGTTTGCCCAGAACAAAGAAGATCAGATAGGCAAGTAATATCCCGATCAACACACACATCCCGGCAAAATACGTCTCCATCGAAACATACTTCGGCACCAGAACCGGTGTAGCCAGCAGCCCCACCAGTTGACTGGCGACCATCACCGTTTGCAACCAACCGCCCACCCGCCCGAGGATGTTCGCGGGTGTGACCAACTGCATGATCGTGCCCACCTGAACATGCACCAGTCCGTTGCCGATACCGCCGATAAAACACGATCCGATCAGCAGATAACGCGCCAGCGTGACATTGTCAAACTGAAACGCTACCACCAGGGCAACCGGCAGCACACCCAACAGGGCAAAGCCCACCGTCATATCCTTCCATGGATTACCGTTCGTCTTCCGCCGCATCAGGAGGACGGTGGCAACCAGTGACCCAATTCCTACAAGGCTTATGGTTAGACCGTAGAACGTTTCACCTGCCAGTAAAACATCGCGGGTGTAAATGGAAATCAAGACGTCAAACCCGATAATCCCCAGGATGGCTGTAAACACGGTGATGAAGAGGATGCGGATCTGCGGGATGGAACGCATCACCAGGAACGGGTTCCCTGTTTCCATTACGCCGGTTCTGGCAGAAGATACGGACTCAGGCTCAATCCGGTGCGGCGGCAGAGACGGGAGGAAGGTCATCACAAACGCGGAGACGAAAAACGAAGCCACATCAAACAGGATAGCCTGGTGCGGATCCATCACAGTCAGAACAAACCCGGCCAGTACCGGCGAGAACACCTTGACCAGCCCCGCCAATTGCTGCAGGAAGGCGTTGGCTTTGGTCAGGTCGTCGCGATCCACCAGATCGGGGATGACCGCCTGGCGGGTGGGGGCGACGACCGAGATCACCACGGCTTCCAACGCGAGGATGACATAGATCATCTCCAATTGCGTTGTGAAAAACAACCCGCTTACTACCAGGCCGGCCATAAGCTGGCTGCCGATGAGCAAAGTCCTGCGATTCACACGGTCAACCAGCCAGCCGGCCAACGGGCTGACGATCAACGTGGGCACCAGCCCGGCGAGGAAAATACCGCTGCTGGCCGCCACGCCGCCGCCGCCACGGAACACCAGCATGGCCAGCACAGCCATCATAGTGATCCAGTCACCGATACCGCTGACGGCTTCAGCCGTCCCGAGGATAACCAGTGATTTTTTGGTAAAGATATTCTTCATTGATTCTCCTATACGTAGCTTATTGGCTACGTATTTATATTAGCACAACTTATACGGTTGTCAATATTCTTTTGCAAACAAATTTTGGTTTTACAGGATGCGCTCGCCCCTTAAAGAACAAGGGGCAGGCAAGCGACCACATCCCACTTGTTTTCCGCTATAATGCCCGAAATGACCCCCAACATAACCATCCGCCGCGCCACTCTGGACGACCTTGATAGCATCATCTCCCTCGCGGAGCAGCTTGGCTACCCCACCGGCCGTGAAGCCATGACTCAACGGCTGACCAGTATCCTGTCATCCTCAGACAAAGTCATCTTTGTAGCTGATCCGGGTGATGGCAAAGCCGCCGGTTATATTCAGGCCGGTGAGCACGTCAGCCTTGAGGTGGACCCTCTGGTGGAGATTGACGGACTGGTCGTGGGTAAGGATCACCGCAGGCAAGGGATCGGGGGGTTGTTGATCGCCGCGGTGGAAGAGTGGGCCAGGTCACTCGGCATCCCGACGGTGCGCCTGCACACCAACATCATCCGTGAAGAAGCCCACCGTTTTTATAAGGATCTGGGTTTCGTGATCAACAAAACTCAATATTCGATGGTCAAAAAACTCACGGATTAATTTTCCGTTTCCGCGCCGCGTCAAGCCGGGTTATCACCTGCCGCCAGCGGACAATCAACGAAATTACATAACCCAATATTGATAGCAATATAACCGTGTAACCGGCATAAAAGTACGTCCAGGTATCCGGCAGGATGTTCATAACGATTCTCATTCAGCTCCAGCTTGAAGAATTTCGAGCTCTTCCGTTTGCCTGCCCAGAAGGTAGCGGTGCCAGAAAAGGTCGGCGAACAACACGGTGAACGCCGCCAGGCAGGAAATGAACGCCGTCAGCATAGCCTGATCCATGGCAAACATTCCGCTTGATCCGGCGACAACCACCGGGTGGATGGTGCGGAAAAGGCGGATGGAGAAGAACGTCAATGGCACAGTAACAAAACCCGCCACCGCATACACCGCTGAATAGCGCGCCCTCCGTCCGGGGTCATCCAGCCCCTGGCGCAGCATCCCGTACGCCAGAAAGACCAGTACCATCACCGCCGAAGTGGTCAGCCGCGGATCCCAGGTCCACCAGGTGTTCCACACCGGTTTGGCCCAGATCGATCCGCTGACGATGCCCACGAGGGTGAATACCAGCCCGATCTCCACACCGGTTTCCGACATCAGGTCCCAGTAGGATTCCCGCGTCTTCAGATATACCGCCCCGCATACGGCCGCCGCAAAGAACCCGAGCATCCCCACCCAGGCGGCGGAAACATGCATGTAAAACACTTTCTGCACCGCGCCCATGGTTTCTTCCAACGGAGTGAAAAAGAACACAATGACGATGGCCGCAGCCAGTAATATAGCGGAAACCGCGTCCAAAATGGTCAGGTTTTTGGATTGTTTCAGCATGGTCGATCTCTCCGGTTATTCTTCCACCACAAAATCAAACAGCATCCAGCCCAGTACGGCAAAGATCACATCAAAAGCCAGAAGCATATTCACCCAGAAATGGGCATCCGCCAGGGGAAAACCGCCAAGCAGCATTCCGGTGGCTTTGACAGCCGCCAGCAGCACCGGCAGCGCTACCGGGAATAGCAAAATAGGCAGCAGCATATCCCGCGCGCGGGTCTGATAGGTCATCGCGGCCAGCAGTGTACCGGACAGAGAATAGCCAAGTGTGCCGAGCACAATGGTCATAACGATCCCGCCGTGTATCACGTTGACCGGATACAGCACAGCCAACAGAGGCAGCAGGATTGCCGCCACCACCCACATAAACAGGGTGTTGCCGAAAGCCTTGCCAAAGAAGACAGCAGACCGGTCAACCGGCGCCAGCAGTAGACCGTCAAAGCAACCGTTGGCTTTTTCTGATGCCATCGCCCGGTTCAAACCGATAGTACCGGCAAAAATTAAAGTAACCCACAAAACGCCGGAAACTGTCCCCGGAGTAGGAGAGGCTTCCAGTTCCAACGCGAAATTGAATATCAGGATCGCCAGCAGCGCGAAGACCAGCATACCGCCCACCTGTTCACGGCTGCGCCATTCCAGCAGCAGGTCTTTCCGCAGGATCCCCAGCACAGTCCGGATATATTCCTTGAATTGCGTCATTCCGGCTCTCCGTCGCTCGCACCGTTTAACACCTTCTGATACAGGCCAACCAGGCCGCCTACCGGCAGATCGCCACGCTCATGAATACCAACCACCCTGCCTTCCGCCAAAAAAATGAAATGGGAGGCGATCTTTTCCATACCTGAAAGATCATGCCCTGAAAAAAGGATGGTACATCCACGCTTTGCTTCGTTTGTGAGAATGTCATTCAGTTTCTCGACGGAATGTGTATCCAATCCGGTAAAAGGTTCATCCAGCAACAGCACCTTAGGTTGGAGGAGCAGCGCTTTGGCCAGTGCCAGCCGCTGCAGCATACCGCGGGAATACGTGCGCGCCGGTTCCACCCGGTCAGGATCCAATCCGAGTCCAACCAGTACATGGTCTATATCTGTATCCGGCTTATCCACATGATGCAGGCGGGCGTGGAAGCTTAAATTTTCATGGGCGTTGAGGTCGCCATATACCATGGAATGGTGGAACATGGCCCCCAGACCCCGCCGCGCCCTGTCTGCCTGCGCGGGAAGCCGGTATCCGTTGACAATCACCTCGCCGGAATCTGGCCGCATTAACGTTGACAGGATCCGCAGCAGAGTGGTCTTCCCGGCTCCATTAGGTCCGATCAACGCGGTGATACTGCCCTTCTCTATGCGCAGGTCAACACCCCGCAGCGCGTCTCTTCGCCCCAGCCGTTTGGTCAGACCCCTGGTGACTATCACAGGTTTGTCCGAGGTCATTCCAGGATCCTCTCCAGCCGGTTCTTCAATTCAGCCCGCCGCTCATGGTACGCGGCCGCGGGGATCTGTCCTGCCTGGTACTGGTCATCCAGCGCTATGATCGCGTCCAGGATAGCGTCTCGGTCTACCGTAACTGTGTGAGCCATAGCCGCTTCATGGACTTGTGTCCGTTTTTCCATTGCATCCCTGAACAGGATCGTGGTGATAAAAACAACCACGATCACCAGTGAAATAGTTCCCACGGCCAGGCTGCTGCTCATTTCATTTTCTCTCGGGGTGGTCACCCGCGGCTTGCCGGATATCTGCACGTGTATCGCGGTACCGGCATCCATGCCGGCAGCCGTAAACAACCGCCATGTATTATTCTGGACATTTTTCTCCCCCACCTCCTGCAATTGGCGGGATTTCAATGTGACACCTTCCGCGGCGAGAAGCACGTTGACGGTCTCCGCTTTTACAGGGATGGTGACATCAAATATCGCTTCACCCCGGTAAGGGAGATCATAGGAAAAAAGAACCTGGGTGCTGTCACCGGGTGTGACAGGCTGGGTATCGCCGATCCCGTCAGCGGTCATCAGAAAGCGCTGCCCGAGGGTTCCATATTGAAATTGCAGGTTCAAAGCTCCGGGTGGCAACGGATAATTAATAACTACCCCGCTGGCAGATGAGGCTGTGACCATCCGGTTGGTGGGATTGTTCAACACATACAATTGCACCACCCTGATGGTGTCAGACCGGGGGTATTCAAAGAAAATATGCACCCTGTCCGCGGCGATCAGCGAGATATCCGTTTCAGGCTCATAGAGCATAACGCGAACATCGTCCAATTCATCCGGATGGCCGGCTTGCAGTACTTCGGATGTATAGTCAATATCTCTGTAACGGGTGGAAACTATATACGTTCGATCAGCCGTGGCAGGTACATCATTAAACACAAACCGGCCATCGCTCCCGGCAATGGTTTCACGGCTAAAACCAGGCACTCTGCCATCAATTGACAGAAGTTTTACAGATTGATGAACGGGAACTGTCCCTCCGGATCCATTTATTACGCTGCCGGTTATGGAGATGGCAAGGGGAGTGGTTACGCTTGTTGAGGGAGGATCGAGCTCGTTTTCCGCTCCGGTTGTCTGACGGTGAAAAACGAGGGTACGCAAAAAGGCAAATATACTCACTTTTTCATCATCGGGCAGCTGAATCCCGGCATGGATCAGTGAATTTCGGTCATACGTCAGAACAGAGACCAG
Source organism: uncultured Leptolinea sp. (assembly GCA_964404415.1). Classification (GTDB taxonomy): domain Bacteria; phylum Chloroflexota; class Anaerolineae; order Anaerolineales; family Anaerolineaceae; genus Leptolinea. The sequence goes on from CAYOKC010000023.1 coordinate 11,198, forward strand.
GTCATCCACAGACCGGTGGAACAATTCAGGTCCGGATAATTTCGGAGAATTGCCAAAACCCCCTGTGGTCTCCGTGCCATGGCATTCCTGACATTCCGAACGGTAGGCATTCCATCCCCGCGCGATCTGCTCAGGGGTTGTACCGAGTGTCATCAGGTAGGCCACAATATCCCAGCGTTGACGGTCACTTAAAGAGGCACCGTATCCCGGCATCAACCGGTCAATGCGCCCCTGGGTGATCACCTGGAACCAGCGGGTGGGAGGCACCGCCCGGGAATACGCCGGTGCCCCGACCGGGGGCGGAATGGATGGCAGCTTTTCAGCGCGTGGACCGTCACCCATACCACTGTCACCGTGACAGGACGCGCATTCATCCATGTATATTGTTTTGCCGGCATCCGGGTCAGGGGGTAGAAGCGGGGATATATCTGCCACGCCGGAAACAGAGGATATCGCCAACGGAGTGGATTGAACGTTTCGCGGCGGGGCAACATCCTGGATCATCGGGCCGGTACACCCGGCAACCAACATGAGACTCACCGCCGATACTAACATTCCTGCCAGCATCCGGTACGGAAAAAAACATTTGGCCGTGATGTGAGTCAACATGGCGGGTGTTTCTAAACTTTCGCTCCACATGTGGGGCAAAAATAATCCGATTTTTGCAAGACTTTTCCACAGTGCGGGCAAAAACCTGCCGACTTTTCACTCCGTTTTCGCCGGCGTTCGGCGATCTGTCCCTCAATCTCATCCCATTTTTGCGGTGGAGTGGTTTTTACTTCCGGACCGCTTACAGAAATTCCCGGTATGTCATCTTCGGAAACGGCATGCTCAAGACCATCAATTAACCGCAAATTCAACGCGGCTTCGCGCAACAACCGCTCGCGCTGTTCATGGTAGATAGTATCCGGGATCTTTCCCAGATCGTGATCCGTGTCCAGGTCCCGAAGGGCCGAAAGAAGCCGCTCTTTTTCCACCATCAGTTCAGATAGCTCGTAATCCGGATCCGCACTTCCGGGTGCCGGGTTCACGCGCGCGGTTGGTTCTGTTGTATAAAACGGGCGGGAGACAATAAAAATAACCAGGATGATGATGGCGGTGATAAGTAATAATGATCCGGTATCCATGGGTCAATCCTCTTTCAGCAGCGGATCAATGATCTGGGTGATGTTGTCACTCGATGAGAACGGGCCTTTGAGTGAATACACCAGAATCCCATTGCGGTCAAAAATGTAGGTTTCCGGAACACCGCGAACACGAAACGCGGAGGAAATCCGCCCCCCGGCATCCGGGCCATTCGGGTACGAGACCGGATTTGCTGACAGGTATTGAAGAGCCTGAGTTTCCGTGTCCATGTAATCCACGCCGAGGAACAGAACTTTCCCTCCGTCACGGTATTTCTGCCAGGCTTTCTCCAGCGCCGCCGCCTCTTCCTGGCAGGGTTGACACCACGAAGCCCAGAAATTGACCACCACCACGGTATCTGAAAGCCCAGCCGTTTTATAGGTTTGCCGGTCAAATGTAGTCAATTCTAAATCAGGAAGTTTGGATCCTTTGGTGATCGCGCCCGAGGTGGTTCGCAGGTATCCGGCGGCGATCAAACCGATAAAACCTGCCAGTATCAGAAAACAGAAGACCACAAACCAGACCGGCTGGCGTTTATGATCGGAGGATCCATTTTTCAGATTGCCCATGTCATTACCGCCCTTCAGCGCTTCCTTCGATCCGCCAGTTCTTCTTCCACTCTGGCCATGTAGGGATCATTTTCCGGTATTTCTTGCGAAATTGAACCACCGGTTAGCGGCGTCCGTTTTCGCAACGAGCGGATATATAAAACAGAAAAAGCACCTCCAACCAAAAACAAAAACAACGGCACAATATAGATCGCCCGGTTGGGACCGTCGATGGAAGGTGTTGACAAAACCTGCTCACCGTACTGTTCGGCAAAGTATTTCTTGATCTGATCTTCCGACCAACCCAGCACCATTTTCTCGCGGATCATCTCGCGCCATTGGGCACAGGCTTTGGTCGGGCAAACATCCAGCGGGGTATTCTCGCAGACCGGGCAATATAATTGCCGTGCCAGCGCGTTGACGTCATCGTCCGATGGGGTTGGCTGCTGGGCAATAACCGGCTGGTATGCCAGCAAACCGGCCAATAATACAGAAAAACCAAGTAAGAGCAAGGATGCGCGTTTCATCTCCCGGCTTCCTCCCTTGCCTGGCGTGCCGCCATCCGGACCAAACGTTCACGGTCCATCTTCAGGTCCGGCCAGGCCGCGACCAGGGTCCCCAGCATGAATACCAGTCCTCCCACCCAGAGCCAGGCGACCAGGGGATTGCGGTAGATCTTATACGTGGCGCCCTGCGAATTGATGGGCTGCCAGTCCACCAGAACCACATACAGGTCTTCTTCCAACGAACTTAGCACACCCGGGATGGTCACCGGCTGCTGGGACTGGTAATAATAATCACGGCGCGGGTAGACTTCCCCCAGTGCCCGGTCACCCTTTTTGATATTGATGACCGCGCGGGCGACATTCCGTCCGTCCGGTGTGTCAAAATTGGCAAGGTCCCGGTAGGTAAACGAGTAGGAGCCCAGCGCGATACTCTGCCCCCGGGCAATGGTTCCCTGCGTTTCCGTTTGAAAGAATTCAATACCGATGACCCCGAGAGCCATCATCACAACGCCGATATGGATGATATATCCGCCATACCGCCTGCGGTTCGCGCTGACAACCTGCCAGATGGCAATTACAGGCGGAATGCCCGTCCGCCTACAGCGGGTGGATACCAGGCTATGCAATTCAAACAGAATAACAAAAACCACCAGCGCGGCAAAACCCAGACCAATGATCGCGGCGATGGAACGTATGCCTGAAGCCAGAATAAAAACGATCACCGGAACCAGGCCAACAACTGGAATGATCAGCCGTTTGCCCAGGGTTCGGGCTGTGGAATGCCCCCACGCGGATAGAGGCGCGACGCCCATAAGGAATAAGAGCGCGGCGAACAACGGGCCTGCCGCGCGCTCATAGAACGGGGGGCCAACGGTCACTTTCTGACCGGTAAACACTTCTGAGATGACCGGATATAAAACTCCCCACAGGCAGATGACAAAGATTCCCAGGAAGATCAGGTTGTTGAACAAAAATAACGATTCGCGCGAGAACAATGACCGCAGCGGATTGGCTGTACGCAGGATGTCCCACCGCCAGAGCAACAATCCAAGAGAGAAACCAAATGTGAGGGCGATAAAGACCAGGAATATCATCCCGATCGAGGATTGTGAGAATGAATGCACCGAAGATAACACACCGGACCGGGTGAGGAACGTGCCGAAGATCACCAGGTCATAGGTGAGAATGATCAACACCATGTTCCAGCGTTTGAACAACCCCATCTTTTCCTGTGACATGACCGAATGCAGAAACGCTGTCCCCAGAAGCCAGGGCATGAACGCGGCAATTTCCACCGGATCCCAGCTCCAGTAGCCGCCCCAACCTAGAACGTCATACGCCCAGCGGCTTCCCAGGATAAGTCCAAGCGAAAGGAACAACCAGGCGATCAAGGTCCAGCGGCGTGTCAACCGGATCCAGCGGTCATCGGTGCGGCCAGTGACCAGGGCGGCGATGCAAAATGAGAACGGGATGATAAATCCGGTGAATCCGAGGTAGAGCATGGGCGGATGCAGAACCATACCCAGATGCCGCAGCAACGGGTTCATCCCCGCGCCATCAACACTCAACAACGCCGATGTGCCTTCCGGCTGCATCATGGAAGCAACGTACGATCCATCCGGGTATTGCCAGAACCGGATAAAAGGATTCTCAAAAAAGACAGAGAGGCATAAGAAGAATCCCAGCGTGATGGAAAGGACAACCAGCACCCAGGGAAGGAACTCATTATCCCGGTCCCAGTGGTTCCCGGTGACCAGGCTGCCATACCCGCCCAGTAAAAATGACCAGAATAAAAGCGAACCAGCCTGCCCGCCCCATAGCGCCGTCACCCGGAGATACACAGGCATGTCATTGCTGATCACACTGAAAACATATTGCACATCATAGCGCGCGCTTATTAATAAGTAGACCAGGCAGGCTGTTGCCAGGCTGGTCAGCACAAATGAAAGCAACAATCCAAGGCGGGCGCTCTCAACAAACAGCGGGGCTTTTTTCTGCGCGCCCAGATGAGACATAACCGCGCTATACACAGCCAGAAAAAAGGCGATGACAAGGGAGCCATAACCAAGATTGGCGGCCATATTATGGGGTTACCACCTGACCGGGAACAGCCTGTTCATATTTAGTCGGGCACTTCATTAATACTTCCCTGGCCACAAATGAACCATCGGCCCCCAGTGAACCTGTCAAAATTGCCTGCGCTTCGTCTTTCATCAGGTCCGGTTTTACCCCTTTGTACACAACTTTGATCGTCTTTCGTCCGGGATCTGTAGCCGCCTCGTGAAGGGCAGCCGCCAGTCCGCCGGCCTGTTCAATTGATGCATTATCACCGGCTATATGGGCAATGGTGAATGAGAGAGTCAGGTCGCCGGGATCATATTGAATAGAATCGCCGAGCACCACTCCCGAAATCCGGATATTCTTACCCGCCAGTTCTTCCTGCCGGGAGAGCACCTCGTCAACCGTTAAGAAATATTCCGCGCTTGCCTGCGTGGATGAAACGATAAGGTAGATCACAGCCGCCGCGATCACAAGTATTCCGGCGATGAATTTCTTCGGAATGGATTGTTCCTGCCTGGTGGATTGTTCCTGGCTCATTTTGTTCTCCGGAAAATTTGTCTTCAACGGGAATTATTCAGGGTATCCATCGGACACGGGACAGGAAGGCAACCCTCCAGGCCCCGCGGGTTCAAAACTCATATATTTATTGATTATATCCAATGTCATTATGGTACTTAATTCCCATTAACAGAAAACATGTCAAGCGTGAAATGGAGAAAAAGGTAAAATAGGATATACACTTTTTTCATGTCACGAAAGCTTGAGGAGGAAATTCAATGTTCCAGACAATCATTATCGCCGGTAATCTAGGTAAAGATCCTGAGATGCGGTACACACCATCAGGGCAGGCTGTCACCAGTTTCAATGTAGCCACAAACCGGAATTACACTGATTCAAACGGTCAGCAGGTAAAAGAGACGATCTGGTTCCGGGTATCCGTCTGGGGGAAACAGGCCGAATCAACCCACAATTATTTGAAAAAAGGCAGCAAGGTGATTGTTGAAGGACGCCTGGTTGCTGATCCTGCCACAGGTGGTCCCCGCATCTTCAAACGGTCAGACGGCTCCTCTGGCGCGTCATTTGAGATCAGCGCGACCAATGTGCGCTTCCTGAGCTCCCGCACCGAAGGCGGCGAACAATCCGGCGCTGGCGAAGACATTGATACCGGCTCCACTACTGAAGACGAACTTCCCTTCTAGGTTCAAGCCATGATAAAAATGCAGGCGCTCGAAGCGATCAGCGAACGGTCGCACAAAGATTTTGACACCCGCACCAAAATGCGGGATGAGGCGCTTGCCCAGGCGCGCCAGCTAACCCGCCACGCAGCCCATACCATCCGGGCCATTCACCGCGGCGAGGTGGAAAACGCGCAAATCGAATTAAAACAGGCCGGGGAATTGGCTCAATCACTAAAACAGGGTTTGGCCAATTTCCCCGATCTTTTTTATGCCGGCTATACGCAAGACGCGATCAAAGAATTCACGGAAGCCAGCATTACCGTCGCGTTGATCCAGGATAAGGAACTGCCGGCGCCCGAAGACCTGGGGGTTGAAACCGCCACATACTGGAATGGGCTCGCCGAGGTGGTGGGTGAATTACGCCGCCGCTGTCTGGATATCCTGCGGCAGGGTTATTCCGATGAAGCGGAACGACTTCTGGCCAGCATGGATGAGATCTATACCCATCTGGTGACCATGGACTATCCGGATGCTGTTACCCAGGGATTGCGCCGCCAGACCGATCTTGTTCGCAATATCGTAGAAAAAACCCGCGGGGACCTTACCCTCAGCCTGCGTTTCCAGTTGATGGAACGCGCCCTGATCGAGCACACCGACCGCCTGAACGAGTCGGAATATTCTCTCCATCGCCTGACCAACTGAATATCTTTACCTTATAATACCTGTATGAAAACAGGTTCTTCCACCCTGCGAAGGTTTGCCGTTCTCTGTCACCCCAACCTGCCGGACGCGTCTCAGACTGCCTCCACGGTAGCCCGATATCTGGTTGACCATGGTGCCGAGACCGCTTACGAAGGTTCGGTTTACGACGAGGTCGTGAAAGGTCACATCGCGAACGGCGATTTTGACATGTTGATCGCGCTGGGGGGAGATGGCACCATTTTGCGTGCCGGCCACCTGGCTGCCCCGAAAGACATCCCACTATTTGGGATCAATATGGGGCACTTCGGGTTTCTAACCGAAGTCGGGCGAACCAACTGGCAATCCGCAGTTGACACCATTCTTTCAGGAAATTACCGGCTGGAAGAACGCATGATGTTAAAGATCGAACACTTCCGTGGTGACCTGTCACTTGGGAACTGGCAATCTATCAACGAAGTGGTGATCTGCCGCGGTCAGTTTGTGCGCCCCATCCAGTTGACGGCCAGCGTCAACCAATCACGTGTTGCCACCTATGTGGCAGACGGATTGATCGTGGCCACACCAACCGGTTCCACCGCGTACGCGCTGGCAGCGGGCGGCCCCATTTTGCCGCCGGAGACACACAACCTGCTGATCGTACCCGTTGCCCCGCACCTTTCCATGGACCGGGCTGTCATCTTACCGGAGGGCAGCGTGGTCTCTGTCAACGTTAGCACAAACCATGAAGCTGTATTAAGCGTGGATGGCCATCCGCCCATTGTGGTTGTGGATGGCGATAGAATTGACTGCACCGCGTCGGATTATCATTTACGGATGGTCCGATTAAAAGACCCGGGGTATTTTTACCGGAATATCACCCACTATATGGAACATAATCCCAGCGCCGGAAATAACGAATGACCGAAGAAAATTCATCAAAACAATATTGCGCCAATCATCCAACCCGCGAGACCTACCTGCGCTGCAACCGCTGTGAAAAACTGATCTGTACGGAATGCGCGGTTCGCACCCCCACCGGATACCGTTGCAAAGAATGCGTGCGTTCGCAACAGAAGATCTTTGACACCGCCCGCCCGGTGGACTACGTCGCGGCGTTTTTTATACCCGTTATCCTTTCCTATCTTGGTAGTCTACTGATCGGGTTTGCCGGTTTTTTCATTTTTCTGATCGCGCCGGGAGTGGGCTGGATCATTGCTGAAGCCGTCCGTAAAGCCACGGGGAGACGTCGCAGCAAACCGTTGTTCTTCACAGCCGCCGGCGCGTCTGTCATTGGCGCGCTCGGCTCCATCCTCCCCCTGGTGTTTGTTGCCCTTCTCGGTTACGGAGGCGCTGAACTCCTGATTGGACTGATCTGGCCGGGGCTGTATGCCGCGCTGGTCGCCACCACCGTATATACCCGCCTGAGCGGTATCCAGATCACCCGGTAAAAACTATGCTGCAAGAACTCCGCATCGACAACTTCGCGATCATCCAGCACCTGGAGCTGAATTTTGCCTCCGGTCTGGTGATCTTCACCGGCGAAACCGGCGCTGGCAAGTCTATCATTCTGGATGCCATTGAAGCCCTGGTGGGGGGCAAAGCCGATGCCGGCATGGTTCGAGGCGGGGAAGAAAAAGCCCTCCTGGAAGCGTATTTCGCTACCAATCCTGAAGTGGACGGGATCCTCACCAGAGAAGACCTTATGGACGAACCCGGGCAGGTCAATCTCAGCCGTGAGATCCGAAAAGAAGGCCGCACATCCTGCCGTGTGAACGGACGATCCGTGAGCCAAAGCCTGTTGAAAGAGATAGGCACGTCTCTGGTGGATATTCACGGCCAATCTGAACACCTGTCACTGTTGAATACCAAGCAGCATATTCTGTTGCTGGACCGTTTTGCCGGTTCCGGCACATTGCTTACAGCCTATCGCGAGGATTTCAACCGGCTCTCGTCCCTCCGGAAAACACTGGCCGCGTTACGCGACCAGGAAAAAGATGCCGCCCGAATGACGGATCTGCTGCGGTACCAGGTAAATGAAATTGATTCTGCCCGCCTCAAACCGGGCGAACTGGATGAGCTGGTAGTGGAACGCGACAGGCTGGCCAACGCGGAAAACCTGGCTGCCCTGGGGCAGGACGCTATGCGCATTCTGGATGAAGGCGAAGCCGACGCTCCATCTGTGAGCGATCTGTTCGGACAGGCTGTCCGCGCGTTGACGTCACTCGCGCGCATCGATCCATCCATGTCAGCGGTACTCGATAAAGCGGAATCCACATCGGATGACATCGCGGAATTAACCCGCACATTGAGCGATTACCTCGAACGCATTGAGATCAATCCGCGCCGTCTGGAACAGATGGAAGACCGCATCGAGTTGATCCGGAATCTCAGCCGGAAATACGGCGGGGATGAAGCATCCGCCCAGGCATTTATGGAAGATGCCCGCAGGCAACTCGAATCGATCGAACATGCCGGGGAGCAGATCGAACAACTGGAAGCGGATGAAAAACACATTCTGGCCGCTCTCGCTGAAAAGGGCCTCTCACTGAGCCGACTTCGCAAAGAAGCGGCCGGGAAATTATCGTCAGCCGTGGAAGCACAATTGCAGGACCTACACATGCCCGGCGCGCGTTTTAAGGTGGACATGCGCACCCAACCGGATCCCACCGGATTGCCGGATGAACACGGTGACACCATGAGGTTTGACAGCACCGGCTTCGATCAGGTGGAATTCCTCATCGCTCCCAACCCGGGTGAAGGGTTGAAACCCATGGTCAAGATCGCGTCAGGTGGTGAGACATCACGCCTCATGCTTGCGCTAAAAAATGTGCTGGCTCGCGCCGATGAAGTACCCACGTTGATCTTCGATGAGATCGACCAGTGGGTGAAAAACTCTGGCAGGTTGCCCGGTCTCACCAGGTATTCTGTGTAACCCATCTGCCTCAACTGGCCGCGTTTGGCGACCAGCACTTCACCGTTGGCAAGAAGATCGTCAACGACCGCACAATGACACAAACCACAGATCTGGCCGGAGATGACCGTGTTCGCGAACTGGCGTTAATGCTGGGAACTACCAGTGATGCCGGAATGGAATCCGCAAGGGCGCTTGTTACGGAAGCCGGGGATTTCATAAAAAAATCTTCTCCTTCCTGAACACAATGTTAAAAATTCTTCTTCTGGGTCCGCCCGCCATTCTCGATGACGATACGCCGTTGAAGATTCGACGCCGTCAGGCGAGGGTATTGTTGTATTATCTTGCAGGTCAACCGGATGGAGTCTCACGGGGAGATCTGATTTCCAGGTTGTGGAAAGAATCCAGTGAAACAGACGCGCGCAAAAACCTGCGTGAATTGCTTAGTAAACTGCGGAGTGAACTACCGGAATCGGATGCCATACGAACAGACCAAGACCGAATATGGCTTGACAGGGAGCTATCGTATTCAGACGTATTTCATTTCCTGTCATTGGTCCAGCCGGCCGTCAGCTTTTTCGGAAAGTCGCGGGAACAGGGTATTCTTCCCGAAAAGGTGGTTGACAATCTGGAACAGGCGGTTTCCCTGTGGCGGAGTCCTTTCTTTCTCGAAGGATCTGTCAGTCTGACAGCCAACGCGTTTGATGATTGGTTTCAATCGAAATCAAATTCATTGGAGTATTACCGGATCCAGAGCCTTGAACGTCTGACAGATCATTTCTCTACTACCGGAGATCTTGATAAAGCCATCCTGTATACCAATAAAGCTCTGGAATCGGATCCGCTTGATGAATATTCACAGGAATATTTACTGGCTTTGTATTACAAGGCCGGCCGCATAACCGACGCGCAATCGTATTACCGGTATTTAAAAGACCTGTATCAACGCGAACTGGAAGAAGTTCCCCCGGAAATTCTTCAATTAACGATCAAAGAAACAACGCAATCCCCTGCAAGAGACCTGCGGAAAAGTCAACTAACGGGTAGCGCGGGGGGATCCGCTGCATCCGGGTTTATCGGAAGGTCCGGTGAACTCGAACGGATGGAAGAATACTATCTCGAAGGTGGTGTCGTATTTTTATTGGGTGAAGTCGGCTCGGGTAAGACACATTTTGTTCGCCATTTCTGTTCTTCGTTGAAAGCAAAGCAGCGGACTTTCTATGTTACCTGCCATGAAGATGAAGTAAACCAGCCGTTGCAACCGTTTATTAACTTAATTCGAAATCACTTTAAGCAGGAAGATTTCGAAAAGCTGGACAATATCAGCAAGAACTCTCTTTCATTAATCCTTCCAGGATTCGCACCGGGGAATAATCCAGTTTCAGTACAGGAAAATGTACCACTCGAAACCAGCCGGGAGTTGCTTTTTGAGGCGATCTATCAATTATTTAAAAAGAATATCCGGGGTAACCGGGCAATCGTTGTTATGGAAAACATCCACTGGATTGACTCCGATTCAATCGACGCGCTGATGTATCTTGCCAGGGCTGGTTTCTATAAAGAAAATGTGTTTCTGATTTTATCCTCAAGAATTGAAATGGATAACTTAAAAGCCCGGTTCTTGATACGGGATGATGACAGGCATAAATTCATTCCCAGAATTGATCTCAAACCGTTCATCCTTCAGGAGACCGGATTGATGGCGCGGAATATCCTTGGAAAAGACCCGGATCAGGCATTTGTTAAGAGGTTACAGGCTGCCACCGGGGGCAATCCCCTATTGATCAGGGAGACTTTGACCTCTATCCTGGAGGCGGAAGATGACTCTTCTTCTCTCGATATAAACAAAATAAAGATCTCAGAAAAGTTAACCTCCATTATTGAAGAAAAAGAGGAAATACTGGACAATCTCTCAAAAGAGATTCTTGGAGCGGCTGCCGTGTGCGGAATGGAGTTCCAGTATGACGTCCTGGAATTTCTTGATATCTGCCCTGATAAAGACCTTGTTCGGATACTGGAAGAACTTGAATCCAAACAATTCATCCATTCCCTGGCCAGCAGCGAGGGGATTGGCCGGTACAGTTTCAATCACAGTTTTTCCCGTGATTCTCTGCTAACCCATTTATCACCCGCCAGGTTGTGTTATTTAAATGAACAGATTGCCCGGGCAAAAATCAAGTTGAGAGGCAATCAGTCACGGCGGCAGGCCAGTGTTATTGCCCGTCATTTTGAGATGGGTGGCAAGCCGCTAGAAGCGTTCCAATACTGGTTGAAAGCGGCACAATCCGCGCGGGAATTGTTTTCACGCGAGGAAGCCAATTTCGCCTTTTCCAGGGCCAACCATATCCGGTTGGAATTAGGTGAATTGATCTCAGAAGATGACCTGTACGCCCTGTTTTCTGAATGGGGTGATATGGCATACAACTTGATGGATTTACCATCGCTGAATGAATGTTTCACTAATATGTATGAAGCAGGATTACAAATCAATAGTCAATTGCTAATAGGCGTTGGCTTAAGTGGTATGGGACTTTCAAACGTTTATAGTTCTGAAATAGAAAGAGCCCTGGTTTTTTTGGAAGAAGGCATAGAAATTATCAACAAAACAAACAATCAATTGGAGAAAATTAGAAGCAGGTATTGGTTTGCCATGACGCTGTCAATAGCGGGATTTAACGCACGGGCAATCGAAATTCTCAATGAAGCAAACAAACTTGGCGATGCTCAAAATAACCAAAAAACAAGGGAAGTTGTTGCATTGGTTCAGGACTTTTCAAGCCTTCTATGTTCAACCCTTGGCATGCTCTCGCAGGCAGTTGAATATGGAAAGGAAGCTCTGCGGAATTCTTATTTACTGGTTTCCAAACAATCTGCTCATCCGGGAGCATTTACGACATTAGCTATCGCCGAATATTATTCGGGTAGATTTTCTGAATCGGTGAAATATATAAACCAGGCAAAGAAAGCGATGATAACTCACCGAAATCCACGCATACTGGCCTATATTTCGATTATTGAATCCCGTCTAAATACTCTCCAGGCCAGATTAGACAGTGGATGGGACCTGGCGGTTACAGCAATGCAACTGGCTACTGATAATAAATACATAGAAATTATGTCATCAGCGTATTGCTTGCGCGGTGATGTTTTTTTGACACTTCATATGTACGATAAAGCGATAAATGAATACAAACTTGGTTTCGAAATAATGCCCGGGGCTCATTCCGGGTTAGATAACTTCTATCGTCTTGGATATGCCACAGCAATGAATGGAGATCTGGAAGCCGGTCTTCAGATCCTTATATCCGCCATAGAACAAGCCGAAAAAAATCAATTGGGATCGATTTTTATACCAGCCAGGTACCTGTACGCCCAATTATTGGAAACCAATGGACGGTTTGACGAGGCTAACGAAATATTTGAAAACGTGATCTCTGAAGCACAGTCCCGCGGTTTTTCATTGATCACCATTCCCGGCAGCCTGCCGAGATTGCAATATTTATGGGATACCCTGGAAAACTCACTGGCGGAACAGGTTATTTCGAACCTGTATTCAAAAGGCGTTATTCAACCGGGTGAATGGATCGAAAGATTGATCACGAACGCGGAAAAAAATCATTTGTATTCAGAAAAATTTGATGATGAGAGATTTTTTCAGTTTTTGAGGAACGTCCCAACAAATATGTAAGTTTCCCGTAGAGATTTGCCCCCTCGTCAGAACAAATCGTGTAAAATAAATTACGTTTGTCAATGTTTTGTCAACGGTGAAAGGTTATACTGACGGTTAGTTACATCGCAAACACCTGCGCTGGTAGAGGGAACCAGCGCGAAAAGGTCGGTAGTGAGTCGGGAGAAAACACTATCGACCTTTTTTATTTAATCTTCCTGAAGATGGGCTACGGTCACACCTTCTCCACCCTCGTTGCGCAGTCCATCTTCCCATCGGGTGACATGCGGCGACGCGCGCAGCGCGTCGCGTAATACCTGGCGCAGCTTGCCGGTCCCTTTGCCATGGATGATGCGCACAAAAGGCATTCCGGACAGATAGGCGGATTCAATGTAACGGTCCATCGCGATCAGCGCGTCTTCCGCCCGCTGCCCTCGCAGGTCTATTTCCATTCCAGGTGATGGCGCTATTGTGCTTCCGGCGCCTGAAAAGGATCGTGATGGAGGTTCAACTGTCTTTTCGGCAACCGGCGTCCCCGTTCTGCGTTCAATTTCATCCTGACGTGTCCGCAGCCGCATGGAGCCAACCTGCACTTCCACATCTTCCGCGCTGATACCACAAATTACGCCTTCCATTCCAAGAGAACGGATGCGCACCCGCTCACCAAGGCGTAACCCTGTTTTTGGTGCAGAGGTTCCGGTTTTGCGTTCAACCGGTTTCTCCGTTTTCTCGCGCAAATCATCCAACGATTCGCGCGGCTTTTCCAGTGCCTGAAGCGGTTGCCGGGCTTTTAACAGGTCTTTCCGCAGGTCGGCGAGTTCGTTTTCAAGGTCGGTAATACGTTTTTCCGCTTCCAGGCGGGCATTTTCAAGCACCGCCCTTCGTTCATCTTCAATAGCGGATAATCTGTCAACCAGTTGCTTTTTCAGTTTTTCCGCTTCAAGCCGGGCCGTTTCCGCGGTGGCGCGGTCAGTTCGGGCCAGATCCCGCTGGTTATGGATCTCATCCAATAGATCTTCGGCGCGCATATCCTCGGGGCTGGTGGATGAACGGGCATCCTCTATGATATCTGCCGGCAGACCGATCTTCTCCGCGATTAACAGGGCATTGGACCGCCCGGGCAGGCCGATATTCAACCGGTAGGTTGGCCGCAGTGACTTCAGGTCAAATTCCATACTGCCATTGATCGCCCCGGGGGTTGAATGGGCGTACGTTTTTAATTCAGGGTAATGCGTGGCCACCAGGCAGGTGATACCCCGCTGGATCAAATTGGACAGTATGGCCCGCGCCAGGGCGGCGCCTTCCTGTGGGTCGGTTCCGGCGCCCAATTCGTCAAATAACACCAGAGACGCGCGGTCCGCCCGCCGTAAAATATGCACAATATTGCGGATATGCCCTGAGAATGTTGAAAGCGATTGTTCGATGGACTGCTCGTCGCCAATATCCGCGAATAATTTCGGGAATACGTTCAGCGCCGAACCTGACCGGACCGGGATATGCAAGCCGCTCTGGGCCATCAGAACCAGCAGGCCGAGCGTCTTCAGGGTGACTGTCTTCCCGCCAGTATTCGGACCTGTCAGCACCAGCGCGAAAGTTTTTTCGTCCAACACCAGGTCGACCGGCACAACTGTCTCCGGATCCAGCAAGGGATGCCGCGCCTGATACAGTTTAATTGAGCTTCCCGGGTGATTATCCGGCCGGCCTTGTTCAAACATAATGAGTTCAGGTTCCACAGCGCGCAGATCCTGCGCGTAGCGGGCGCACATAAAGGCAAAATCCAATTCAGCCAGGCTCTCAACGATATGAGACAACGCTTCTGCGTTGGCGCCCACCTGCGATGAAAGTTCCAGCAAAACCCGGCGTTCTTCCTCTTTCTCCTGCAGGATCATCTCCTGCCACTGGTTGTTCAGCTCAACCGTAGCCAGCGGCTCCACAAACAACGTGGCGCCGGAAGCGGACTGGTCATGGATTATCGCTTTCACGCGGCCTTTGTAGTCAGCCCGCAGAGGGATTACATACCGGCCATTGCGCTGCGTGACGATACCCTCCTGCAGCATGGGCGCGATATGGCCGTCATTTACGATCCGGTCCAGCTTGCTTAATAATTTCTCGTGAGCCGCTTTAACCTCACGCCGGATGCCTGCCAGTTTGTCGGAAGCCTGGTCCATCACTTCTCCGCGCTCCGAAATGCAGCGGGAGATGGCATCCACCAGCCCCAATCCCGGAGCCAGCGGCGCCGCCATGGCAAATAACCGCGGATAGCCGTCACCCGCGTGGTCAAACACGCGATACAGTTCACGCGCGGAGACAAGCGTCCCTTTGATGTTCAGCAACTCACCGGGTGTCAACACGCCGCCGCGCCCGGCCAGTGAGGCCAGCGGACGGATGTCCACCGCGCCCCCAATACTGACTGTATCGTTGACACTTAACAGCCGCGCGGCTTCCGATGTGACAGCCTGTCGCCGACGGGCTTCTTCCAGGCTGCGGGTAGGCTTCAATGCTCCGGCCAATTCCTGTGACGCGCTAAAAGAGGCGTATCCAGCCAGCCGGGATAAGATTTTCGGGTATTCCAGAATAGTCAGGGTCTTCTCATCCATAGCCTTGAGAGTGTATCATAAGTCCGTTTTCTAGTTAAACCTGTTGCAAACCAGTTAAAAAATAAAGGATTCTGCGTTATGCCTGATCTGGAAATGCCCATATTAATCCGGATAACCACCGGTGTATTGCTCGCCATGCAAACCCTGTCACGCCTGTGGATGACCCGCAATAAACAACAGGCTGAAAACAGCCGCTTTTCACACCGCCCGCGTGAACAATTCTTAATCCGGTTGACCGGCGGAGCGATGGTTTTGGCCTATCTATACGCCGTCCTTCCGGATACTACCAGCCTGGATTTCGCTCTTCCTGTTGTGCTGCGCTGGGCAGGCGCCGTGTTGATGCTAACCGGAAATGTTTTGTTCCTCCTGGCCTACCGGCATCTGGGCAGGCAATGGTCGCCGGAACTGGAGATCCAACCAGGCCACCGTTTGATCATTCGTGGAATTTACCGTATTTTCCGGCATCCGATGTATACCGGGTTCCTGATTTTTGGTCTGGGATTGTTGTTCCTGTCCGCCAATCTGTTCGGCTGTGTGTATCTGCCGGCAGTCGCGGCGATGATCATTACACGGCTGCCATCGGAAGAACAGCTATTAACAGAAGAATTCGGCGAAGAGTATCTGGAGTACAAGAGAAGAACATCAGCTCTCATTCCGGGTATTTTCTAAAACAATTCGGACAATTTTCTAAAACAGTCAATCTTCCGGAAACAGAACAACCGGAATACAATCGTCATAATGTTCACACAGACTAAGAATTTCGTGCGGCGTGTGGGATTCAGTGTTAAGCAGACATTCATCGCGTTGCGCCATCCCAATTATCGGTTATGGTTTTACGGCCAACTGGTTTCACTGGTTGGCACCTGGATGCAGAATACCGCGCAGGGCTTCCTGATATATCAATTAACCAATTCCCCTGCTTTCCTGGGTTATGTGGCGTTTGCCTCCGGTCTGCCTTCCTGGCTGTTCACCCTGTATGGCGGCGTGATCGCAGACAGGATATCGCGGCGCAAGATGATCATCATCACCCAGGCTTCCATGATGATCCTGGCGTTTATCCAGGCCGCGCTCGTCTTTTCCGGGTTGATCCAACCCTGGCACATCCTGATACTCGCCTTCCTTCTTGGAATCGCCACGGCATTTGACGCACCCGCAAGGCAGTCATTTGTGGTCGAACTCGTTGACCGCGAAGACCTCACCAACGCGATCGCGTTGAACTCAACCATGTTCAATATGGCAACCGTGGTTGGTCCAGCCGTGGCAGGGTTCGCCTACGCTTTAGTCGGCCCGGCCTGGTGTTTTACGATCAATGGCATCTCCTTTATCGCGGTGATCACCGCTCTCGCCATGATGAAACTTCCGGAATGGTCAGAGAAAGTCGAATCCGGCAATATCGCCGCCCGGATCAAAGAAGGACTTGACTACATGCGGAACAGCCAGGTGATCATCGGCATCATGATCATGGTAGGAATTGTCGGGGCGTTCGGGAGCGGCGTGTTTACATTGACCCCCGCCTGGTCCGTGGAAGTACTGAGGGGCGACGCGTCAACCAACGGTTTGATGCTTTCAGCCCGGGGGTTGGGCTCAATGATCGGCGGGCTTTTCATCGCCTGGCTCAGCCGCTACCGGGTGAGGGGACAGGCATTCACGGCTGGCAGTCTTTTATTGCCGGTAGTGATTGCCGGTTTCGCGGTTATGACCCATATCCCCTTCTCACTGGTTTTCCTTTGCCTGGTCGGATTTTTCTTTATGCTGGTGATCAACAACGCGAACGCGCTCATTCAAACCGCCGTGCCCGACCATCTGCGCGGACGCGTGATGAGCATTTATGTGCTGGTCTTTTTTGGATCGCAACCTTTTGGCTCGCTGTTGGCCGGAGAACTGGCGGAAAAGTTACAGGAACCGGAAACTGTCCTGATCTTCGCCGCCTGCCTGATGGTAAGCTCGGTCATCGTGTTCCTGAGAATCCCGTCACTAAAAAAGCTTCATTAAACCTATCAAATTCGCCGGTTGAATATCAACGGGTTAGCCTGTACTATTGGTGTACTCTTTTACCAACCATTTAGACAGGAGGCAAAATATGGTAATGTCCGTATTGGAAGCCAACGTACCGCCTGCGAAATGGGAAGAACTCAAAATAGCTTTTCGACGCGCCACGGAAATCGTCCCCCCCCAGATTCGCGAAACAATATTGATCCAGTCCATTGACAATCCGTGTATCTGGAAAATTGTGACATGCTGGCACGCTAAGAGAAACACCCGGGTTATTCAAGACGAGACCCTAAAGTGCGGCGCGGCTGAAATTTTCCGGTCGGTTGGGGTGGAGCCAAAACAAGGATTATTTAATATTCTAGTGAGCGCCCGGGAACCTGACCTGGGTTCGGATATGGCTGAAACCCCGATCTCGGACATGCTGTTAGCCATGGAGGATGATACAGTCTAGCGCGTATAATTACCACATGACTGAGATCATCATCGCTTCCAAAAATCCTGTTAAGAAACAGGCAATGCTTCATGGATTTCAAGAGCTCTTCCCAGCGGAGAGCTTCTTTATTACTCCGGTTGACGTTGCCTCAGGGGTACGTGATCAACCTGTAGGTGACGATGAAACCCGGCTGGGGGCAGTCAACCGCATGAATTCTGCCCGGTTATTACACCCCGCCGCCGATTACTGGACGGCTATAGAAGGCGGTGTATCCATAGTGGATGGACAACTCTCCGCCTTTGCCTGGATCGTTATCGCGGGCCGCCGGCAAACAGGATGGAGCCGGTCTGCGTCATTTTTTCTGCCGCCCGGCGTGGCCGATCTGGTCAACCAGGGGGTTGAACTTGGTGAAGCGGATGACCGGTTTTTCGGCCGCCGGAATTCAAAACAAATGAATGGCGCGGTAGGTATATTGACCGCGGATAAAGTTGACCGGGAAGAGCTTTACCGGCATGCGGTTTTGCTGGCGTTGATCCCCTTCATCAATCCGGAACTTTTTCCCGCATGTTAAAACAAAAAGCTGAAGAGGACGCAATTGCATGCCTCTTCAGCTTTTTCAGAGAGATCCACCATATTAGAACCGGTAATTTAATCTGTTCGATCTCCGGGAGGAAAGACCGAACGATATGGTGGGACGTGATCCCTTGTGTAACAGTAAGCCACGTCTATTAGATAATACACACCTTTTATGTCGAAATCGAATAAATTATCTGTAAAATCAATCGTGATCATCACCAAAGAGGTCCAACCATTCATCAATCTCTTCGTCACTCAAACCGATATCGGAAGCTTTTTTCTTTTTTGGCGGCTCCGGTTTTTGGATGGTCAGGTTTTGCGCGAAAACACCGCTGGGAATCACCTCTGCCCTGTGACTGCGTGCTTCGGCCTGCACCTGCCTGTCCGCGCTCACTACAGCCACCCCGCTTCCCTGCGGCAATTGATCCAAACGGCGGCGGATGGCTTCATCCGCGGTACGCCCGCGCAACACAAAATGCGCGGTGATACTGCCGTATTTTCGGGTTCCAGCCCAACCGGGCGCCGCTCCATCAAAGAATACTTCCACCTGCGCCCTTTTATCCCGCGCGAATCCCTGTAACAGATCCAACAAGCGCATCTCATCATCCATCTGTTTAAGGCTCAATCCCCGCACAAAAGGAATCAGGTTATGTCCGTCAATAATGTACAACATGCCGGTTATTGTATCGCCAAAACTGTGCTATGATTTCAGCTGTACAACATGAACCCTTGGAAGCGATTGTTTTTTTATCTGTTTCTCAATGCCGTCGTGTCAGCCGTCACGACGTTGACTGTCATCTCCATCTGGGACAGAACCCATAAACCCGCGATCCAGCCGGTTGTCCAGCCTGTGGCACAACTGGCTGCCCAGAAGACCCGGGAAGCGGAAGTCCAGTCACCTGTTCTTGCGGCCACACCCGGATCCCCAGATCCCGCGCCATCCGCACAGGTTTCTGCCTCTGAACCGGCGCCGACCAACGCTCCGGTAAGCGGCTCGATGCAGATCGAAAATATCTTTGGTGTGGGTGATCTGAATACGGAAGTAATACTACTCAAACATACTGGCAGCGGAGAACTCTGGCTGACCGGATGGAAACTGGAAGATGAAGACAATCACAGGTATGTCTTTCCGCAATTGATGTTGAACAAGGATGGAGCAATAAAACTGTATACCAAACCAGGGACCAATACGGTCATAGAATTGCACTGGGGAATCAAAGAACCGGTATGGAAATCCGGCGAATTGGTCACATTATTGGATCAAAACGGAACAGCCCAGGCTACATACAGGATCCCATAAAAAAATGGACGCTCTCAAATTGATCGCGGAAAACAAGATTAAAGCAGCCCAGTCTGAAGGTATCTTTTCCGATCTGGAAGGCAAGGGCAAACCGATCCATCTGGATGACCCGCACCCAACCGGCAGCGAAAGCTTTATGGCCAACCATATTTTAAAAGCCAACCGCTTCCTGCCCGTCTGGCTGGAAGACCGCCGGCAGCTTCAACAGGAAATTGCCCTGTGCATGGAAACCTTGCGCGGGGGAGTTTCCCTGACGGAAGAAAAGCTCGAATCAATCCGTCAGTTGAACCGGCGCATTTCCGGTTACAATTTGCGCGTCCCTGTGGATTCGCTGCGGTTAATGCCTGTTCCACTTCCCGAATAATACTCCGCGGCTGAAACGCAGGCAATCTTTCAGCGCGTCTGGTGAAAACTATGTCTCAGGCACTATACCGAAAATGGCGCCCCCGTTTGTGGGACCAGGTCATTGGCCAGGAACACGTGGTCAAAACATTGCAAAACGCCATCCGCGGCGACCGCGTGGGGCATGCCTACCTGTTTTCCGGACCCCGCGGGACGGGGAAAACAACCACAGCCCGATTGCTCGCCAAGGCGGTTAACTGCCTGGCGGAAGATCCAACTCGGCGCCCATGTGACGAATGTGACAATTGCCGCGCGGTCAATGAGAACCGCATGCTGGATCTGATCGAGATCGACGCCGCCTCCAACACCAGCGTTGACGATATGCGCGATCTGCGCGATAAGATAAATTTCGCTCCTTCACAGGGCAAGTTCAAGATCTATATTATTGATGAAGTGCACATGCTTTCAACAGCCGCGTTCAACGCGCTCTTGAAAACACTGGAAGAACCCCCACCGCATGCCATCTTCATCCTGGCTACAACCGAGATCCATAAGATCCCGGCTACTGTGTTGTCGCGCTGCCAGCGGCACGAATTCCGGCGTATCCCGGTAGCCGAAATATCCGCCTGTCTGCGCCAGCTTTCTATTAATGAAAAAATCGACGCGGATGATAACGCCCTTACGCTAATCGCCCGGCAGTCAACCGGAAGTATGCGCGACGCCATTTCATTACTGGATCAACTTTCATCCACCGGTGAAACCGTGACGCTTGCCCTGGCTCAAACCGTACTGGGTACCGCGGCGCTTCAGGCGGTGGTTGACCTGGTAGATACGCTTATAGCGGAGGACCCATCTGGCGGTTTGAGGGTGATCCATAACGCGCTTGATTCCGGAAGCGATGCCCGTCAGCTCGCCCGGCAGATGGTGGACTACCTCCGCAACCTGCTGCAGGTGCGCGTGGGCAACAAAGACGCGGTGGAAGCCACCATTGAAAACCGTGACATCATGGTGCGGCAGGCGGAAAAATTCCCCACACCGCGCCTGGTGGAGACCATCCGGTTGTTCAACACGGCAGCGGGTGAAGCCCGCTCCACATGGAACCCCGGCCTTCACCTGGAACTGGCGGTCATCTCAGCTATCGAAGTTGCGCATCCTGTTGTTCCGGTGGCAGCAGCCGCCGCTCCCGAAGTCAACCTGCGGGAAATGAAAATGCCCGATTTCCAGGCCCCATCCCACCCGCCTTCACGCGCCGCCGAACCGGCAAAACAGAACAAACCGGCTGCCACTCCTATTGAACCTGAAAAAACGCCCGAACCGTCGAAAGCAGCTGAAACCACGGCAACCGTTCCGGCTGAACCGGAGACTGAGAATCCTGCCGCCACTCCGGCATCCGGTACATTGACCATGGACGATCTGCAAAAAGCCTGGCCGCAGATCCGCATGACGGTGAAAAAAGCCAAAGCCCAGACGGAGGCCCTGCTCAATTCTGTTCGCAAGATCAACATCGAGGGCGACCGGCTGATCCTGAGTTTTGCCAGTGACATCGTGAAACAGAAGATGGAAATGGACGATAATATGGAGATGACCCGCCGGGCCATCTACCATGTGACCAAAGCCAACCTGCAGATCGTCTGCAATGTTGTCAGCGCGAAAACCAGCGCAGCAAGCAACACCGAAATACCCCGCGAAGGTCTGGTGAATACAGCCATAAACCTGGGCGGGCAGATCAAAAAGCAATAAGTGACAAGGAGATAACCATGGCAAAGGGATTTAATCGAGGCATGGGAATGCCCGGTGGTATGGGTGGTGGAGCCGGCGGCAGCGGAATGATGTCGCAATTCAAGAAATTGCAGGAACAGATGGAAGCCGCCCAGAACCGCCTGACTGAGATGACCGTCACATCAAGTGTGGGCGGCGGTACCGTTCAGGTGGTAATGACCGGCGACCAGCACTGCAAATCAGTGACCATAGACCCTGAAATGCTAAAAGATGCTGACGCTGAAATGCTGCAGGACCTGATCTTGAGCGCTGTCAATCAGGCACTGGACAAATCGCGAGATCTGACCAGCCAGGAAATGGGTCCGCTCGCCAGCGGCCTGCCGTTCTAAATTATGCCTATCCTGCCCGCGCCTGTGACCAACCTGACGTCAGCCTTCGAACGGCTGCCGGGAATTGGCCCCAAAACAGCTTCACGTCTGACGTTCTTTCTACTGCGTTCGCCGGAAGAGGTATCACGTCAACTGGCGGATGCGCTGCAGGCTTTGAAAAGCGCCACAGCCTTCTGTAAGGTTTGTTACAACATCACCGCATCCACACAAGAAGTGTGTGATGTATGCGCCAACCCGAAGCGCGCCAACGGGTCAATTTGCGTGGTGGAAGAACCACTGGATGTGATCGCCATTGAGTCGACCGCGGCCTTTGGCGGACGGTATCATGTGCTGCACGGCGTGCTTTCACCCATTGAGGGCATTGGCCCGGAACATTTGCGAATCCGTGAATTACTTGAACGGTTCCGCACGGAGCCTGTGACCGAGATCATCCTGGCCACCAACCCGAGCATGGAAGGTGACGCAACGGCATTGTTCCTCAAGCAGCAACTCGCGCCGCTGGGCATCCGCATCACCCGCCTGGCACGCGGCCTGCCCGCCGGCGGAGATCTGGAATACGCCGACCAGTCCACTTTGTTGCGGGCGCTCGCGGGGCGTCAGGATATGTGAACTATTGTGAATTAAGCCTCTCCCCTTCGGGGAGAGGTTGGGTGAGGGGCATACTTACAAAAATATTTACGATTTTCGTTCACGGGCACCTAAATGAACCGTTGCGATGTCCCCGGCAGAGCGAACCCCCATCCCAGCCTTCCCCCAAATCAAAATACGGATTTGGAGGAAGGTGACTTTGAAAACAAAACATCCCCTGTAAAACATCAAATTTACAGGGGATGTTTAATTTATTTTTGATCTTTACCGCTTGAACGCCGGGATGAACCGGTCTTCCATGCTGGCTTTGACGGTGTAATACGGAAGCCAGGCTATACCAAATAACTCGGTATAAATATCTTTCTTCGCCGGAGCCACAGGAATTTCGGTTACATCTTCGGCCACACGCTGCCATTTTCCGAGCGCATCCGCTTTCTCTGCTTCCAGGTTTTTTTGAAGCTGGGCTAACTGCTCTTCCAGCATGGCTAATTCCTGCTTTTCCTGCTCAAGGCGCGCGCTGGCCTCCTCTGCCTGCCTGTGCTTATTCATGGCAGCCGATCCACCGGAGATGGCGGAACTCAGCCCGCTCTTTTTCCCGCCGAATAATCCCAGCAGCACATTACCGGCCACACTCGCGCCTTTGACAAATGTGTCAGTCCGCCGCGCGTCAGCCACACTTTGCTTCTGGTCGATCTCTATTTTCTGTTTCTTGATCTTTCCCATCAGGGTGGAATTCTTGGTCTCAAAGGTACGGTCAAGTTTTTCCAGATCATCTTTCGCCGCGGCTTCAGCGGCGTTCCTGCAAACGGCTATAAAATCTTCCTTTGACATCCCCACTGGCGCGAATTGTTTGAGAGATTTATTGGTGAGAATATTTATCGAACCGGTACGGTACGCCCAGTCTTCAAAATCATTTTGCAGTTGCGACAGACGTTTGGTATCCGTCAACCAGCCGGGAAGGGCATCATACTGGGCAGACACGGGTTCACGCTGCGCTTTCAACGCTTTCACGTCCTGCTCGGAGAAGGTCACATCCTCCCAGGTAGGCCGGCCGTTGATCTCATCTTCCACCAGGGCTGCCATCCGGCGTGACGTATCCAGGTTGTATGATCTTGACAGGTAATTGACCTGTAGTTGCGCCAGCAAAGCCGGCCGGTAGACCATTCCGCTCTGTTCGCCTGTGGCGCCGGCCTGTTCGGCAGCCTGTGTAAATGACAGGTCGTTCGGGAAGAACACCTCATCCATCCCCTGCGGTGTTCCGGGGCGGGTGGACGTATAGCCGTTTCCAGCCGGTTTTAGCGCGGCTGCCGGCTGTGCCGCGGCAGGTGTGGCGGCAGCCGCCGCTCCAACCACCGGCTCTTGCGCGGCTGCTTTTACCGGCGCGGCTGCGGATAAAGGCTTTACCCCAGCCAGCGCGTTGGCTGCTGGAATCTGGGAGCGGGTCATCGGACCGGCCAGGTAATTCAGGCACCAGCGGGTGCCAATGAGTACCGGTGTTTTGGCGTGGACGTTTTGCACAAGGAATACACGCTTACCGATACTGGAGATCAATTTATCCATCTCACCGCGGTCAATACCGCCCGCCGCGCTGGTCAGGCCGTCAAGCAGGCGGTTCTTATCCTGTTCGGTTTGCAGACGGCCGATCACCCATGTCCCCGCGTTCGAAAGGGCCTTGTAATCCAGGTCAACCGGGTTCTGGGTGGCCAGTACCAGCCCCACACCAAACGCGCGCGCCTGCTTTAACATCCGTAAAATGACGGTGCGCGAAGGCGGGTTGGCAATGGGCGGCAGATAACCCATGATCTCGTCAAAATAGACCAGCGCCCGCAGGCTGCCGGTACCCCGCTGGGTACGCATCCATGATTCTATGGATGAATACAACAACGTGACAAAGAACATGCGCTCGGTTTCACTCAGGTGGGCAATGTAAAAGATGGAGTGGCGTGGTGAGCCGTCATCTTTGTAGAGGATTTTTTGAATATCCAGCGTTTGGCCGGTGAGCCACACCTGGAACGAAGGGGATGCCATGAAATTATTCAACAGCATGCTGAGTTCATTGCGGTCTTTCGGCGGGAAGAAACCATCCACCGGCAGCGCCCCCAGACGTTCAAACGGGGGATTCTGCACCTGCAATATGAGGTCAGTCAGTTCCAGCGTCTTCCCGGTGCTCCAGGCGTTTTCCAGCAGATTGGAAAGCAATATGTGTTCGCGGGATTTAAGCGGATCGATATCCGTCAACCCTACCAGCCCGAGCAGCGCGGTGACAATACTGGCGATCTTCTCTCGCAGGATCTCCTCATTTCCGATCCAGGGTATCTCAGGAGACTGGAATGATGCCAGAATGTTCACCGGCACACCTGAGGTGGAACCCGGTGTGTAAATGGTGAAATCAACCGATGACTTCAACTTCTCCAGTTGTTCTTTCCCCAAACCGTAATCCGCGAGGCCTTTTGCCCAGTTCGCGGCCGTCTCCTCCGCCAGAACATCCACGGTTTTGCCGTCACGGCGGGCCGCGTCAGGGTCTACCCATGGTTTGAAATCCGCCGGCAGCAGATCCGGAAAATGCAGTACCAGGTTGGTCAGGTCGCCTTTGGGATCGACCGAGATGGCTGGAATACCCTTCAACGCGGCCTCTTCCATCAGGCTGACGCAAAAACCGGTTTTCCCGGAACCGGTCATGCCTGTGATCACCGCGTGGGTGGTCAGATCAGCCGGATCATACAGGTACGGGTCTGTACCCGCTTTCCCCAGTTTTGTGTCAAAAATCCGCCCGAGGTAGAACTTAGAATC
>CAYOKC010000024.1:0-7828 GCA_964404415.1 uncultured Leptolinea sp.
TGGTAGACTTCGCCCTCATCCCGGCCTTCCCCCTGGGGGGAAGGTGACTTTTTCGCGCCGGTTACTGATGGGATGCGGTCTGGCTCTGAGAAATTTCCGCCGGGTTGGCTGCCTGTGCTTTTTTGCGTGATTTAACCAGGTACATAGCCTGATCGGCCATCTTGAACACTTCGGTCAACAATAACCCGGAGGTTCCGGTGGCCGTCCCCATGGAAAGCCCGAGATGCTGCTCTGGCGGGAAAAGCTGGTTGTGCTTTTCCAGAATTTCTTCCAGGCGTTTTAGCGCCAGGCGGGAGGCTGGTTCAGCCGTCAGCGGGAGCACAACCACAAACTCATCACCGCCCATGCGGGCGACCATATCCTCGGGCCGGAAGGCGCTCTTAAGCAAACCGGCCACGCGCTGCAGCAACTCGTCACCGGCTTGATGCCCGCGGTGGTCATTCACCCATTTCAGCCCGTCAACATCGATCATGATGATGCTGATCGGGAAGAGGCGGGAGTGCTGAAGCCGTTCAATTTCAGTCTCGTAATACTGGCGGTTGTATAGACCGGTCAGCGTATCATGCGTTGACTGGTAATGCAGGGTATCTTCCACCTTTTTGCGGTCGGTAATGTCACGCGCCACCCATATAACGCTATCTTCCGTGAACGGTGAGACGTTGGCCGAGAACCAGTATTCCCGCCCGCCGATAAGCAGGCTGTAATCCACTCGCGACATCTCTTTCATCTCCAACGTCTGGCGGATGGTGCGCATGAAAAGCGTGGCAATATCTTCCGGAAACACGTCGGTGATTTTTTGGTGCAGCAGTTCATGCGGTGGACGGTAGTACCGTTGGGAATTCGTAGAGGCGATCTCGCGGTATTCCCCGTCACCGCCGTAGATGATGATCACATCGGTCATGGCGGTAAAAAGCGACCGTAATTTGGCTTCAGATAACCGGAGGGCGTCTTCGGCTTTTTTCCGGTCGGTGATAAAGCGTGCCTGCTGCACGTTCTGGTAGGCCGTGTTGGAGAGGTAGGTGGAAAGGGTAAATAATGCACGGGTTACTTTTTCAAATTGCTCTTCAGTTACTTCGGGGATTTCGTCGAATGCCAGCACTGCTTCGGCTTCATCCATGCCAAGGCGGCGGGAATATTCCAGGGCGGTTTGGGGCCCTGTTCCGTTAAGCCGCACCTGGCCTACCAGCCAGTTGGCTATATGTTTACCGCCCACCATGATCGGCGCGCTGGCATGCATCAATTGCGTATTGGGACATGGGATGGTGTACGGTCTTCCGTCAACTGACAGGTTGGAGATATCGGCATTAATGGATATACAATCCACGCACCCCTTTGTGTTTGCCCGGATCATGGAGCCGCAGAAACGGGTGAAATTGCTGTATTGGGTGGTCGGTGTGCCATCAAGCCGGGTGATGACCGAAGCCACCCCCATGGCGTTCGAAAAATCATCCTGAATGTGCTGCAGGTCGTCAATGTTGAACAGGTCTTCCAGGGCAAGTGTCTGGTTTTTTTCCAGCGGCAGGGTTAGGGCCATCATGCGTTTTTCTAGGGCGCGTTCCGCCCGTTTCTGATTGGTTACATCGTGCACCACGCCGACGACTTTTGCCGGTTTATTTTCAGCGCTATATTGCACCCGGGTGATGGTGTGGAGAATGCGGGGTTCGGATTCGCCTTTGCGTGTGATCTCGAAATCACCTTCCCGGTTGGGCAGCGATTCCAGCCACTCGCGGGTTGACTCTGCCCAGCGGGCTTTATTCTTGATCTTGAAATATTTCTCCAGTTCATTCAATGACGATATGCCGCTATCGGCACTTAATCCCATGATCTTGTAGTATTCATCCGATGCCCAGTACAGGCCGTCTTTCAGGTTGTATTCCCAGTACCCTACATGGGCGATCTCCTGTGCCAGCCCCAGGCGCATTTCACGTTCACGCAGATCCTGTTCCATTTTCTTGCGAGATGTGATATCCCGGGCCAGCCAGATCACCGAATCTTCTGTCAACGCTGAGACGTTGCCGGCATACCAGAAGTCTTTTCCATCGATCACCATACGGTAATCCAGATGAACGATGGATCGTGTTTTCAGGGCTTCCTGAATGGCATCCATGATCTGTCGGGCTTCTTCTTCCTGAAATATATCTTTGACAGATTTCCCCACAATCCGCAGGGGATCATTCATTTGCCCGTTCGGGTTGGTGGGAGCTACCTCCAGATACCGGCCATCGCGGCTAATCACCATAACTGGATCGGTGATGGATTGAAACAGGGAACGGATCTTGTTTTCTGAAGCGATCAGCGCTTCTTCCGTGCGCCTGAAAGCGGAGATATCGTGGAACACCATCAGCCAACCGTCCGGCTGCGAGTGTGTGGTGCGTATGGGGAATAAGGCGGTATCGAAGTCCAGCCGGTTACCGTCGATCTCAAAGCGTACAATGGTGGACCGCATTTCCCTGCTTTCCAGTAAGCGGGTAATTTCAGGTTGGGAGGCAAAAGCCGTCCGGACGTCACAGCCTATGCCGGATTCGACCCTGCCCAGAATACGCTGGCCGACAGGGTTAACGTCTACTATCCGCCATTGGCTGTCCATCACGATCAATCCGTTGATCGAATGCTGAAACAGGCGCGAATAGGCGATCGGCGTGATATCCAGCAGGCGGTAATAGAAGAAACCAATCAGCACCACAAAACCGCTGACAAAGAAAACGAATGGTGTAAGGTCAAGCCCGACGATCGGGATGATATTCAAAAGTTCAAGCCCGCTGATAATGATCGGGATGAAGAATCCGATCAAAATGATCATCCCTTGCTGCCGGGCGATGTTGGTTGAATTGCGGATGTGTTGGATGAGAACAACTACAGCAATAGTGATCATTATGTAGGTATAGACCGCGTTGAAATAGAACCAGATACCCCCCGCGAGGATGGAATTGGGGTCACGTGTTCCGCCAAAGAACAGGTGGTGCAGCGGGTCCGTCAACAACAGTATGAGGGTGACCGCGGGTTCGATGGCCAGCAGCGCGTAATGGCGGCGTGAAAACTGGAACGGGTGCTGGGAGTACTGGAAGGTAAAAACAAGCACGGCGGCGGGAGTCAGCACAATGCCAAAATAGGTCAGATTGAGCCAGAAATAGACCATTTGCAGGTCGGTGGTCGTCCACCGCAGGCCATACGCGAATGTCCAAATCCCCAACGCGAACAGGATGACCCCCAGCGGTATCGCTCCGGGAGCCCTGCGGCGTTGAAACGCCACTCCTGCCAGCGAGAAGGAGATCATGGCTGTAACGATCAATGCGTTCGCGTATTGAAAATTCACAGAGTCACTCCGGTATGGAATGCGTTCCCGGTTTTCCCCCAGAAAATGCCGCGGCCGCTGTGAATTCTGATATAAGGGGGTGTTCTTGTTTCAGGTATTTAATGCCGGAACAAAAGATGAATTGGTACCCTTTATTATTATTCACTATACACCCCGAATGGAATAAAACAAAAATTAATATTTTCAGAAAGGGGAAAATTGATAATAAAGGAGGTACACACAGGTATATTCAATTGTACATAGAAGTACAGGATCACTCTGTGACCCCGTTCTAACCTTCATTCAATATGTTTGACAACCTCCAGGTTCTTTCTATAATGGGATATGTCGTTGAGGGATTATTCAGCATCTTTATGCTTCAGACAGCTCTCATTATTGTTCATAAACCAAACAGCCTTCAACATGCTGTTCACTGTTGAAAGCAAGGATCTGCCACCAATAATTGGTCGCTTACCCGTTTTTAGCAGGCGGGATATGGTGTCAGGGAGCTAATAGCGAAACCGGTCCATCTGAATGGCCGGTTGTTTTTTCGTCTCCGGGGAGGGATCATGACTACCTCTACCCTGTTTACTTCGACACCGGTTGAAAAAGGTATTGATCTGGATCTGCTTGATTCAGACATTCACCATAAACTTATCCTGGTGGTTGACGATGAGATAGACACCGTCAACCTGATCAAGCAGATCCTCATGAATTCGGGCATAGACGTGATATCAGCCACCAGCGGGCCTGAAGCGTTAAAGCGTCTCGCTCAGAATACCCCTGACGCGGTTCTGCTAGACCTGATGATGCCCGGTATGGACGGCTGGATGCTGTATGACCAGATCCGCAAGATGAGCAGTGTGCCCGTACTGGTTGTTTCCGCGTTGACGGAGACCGATGATATTGTGCGCGCGCTGCAGCAGGGGGCGGATGACTATGTGACCAAGCCGTTCCACCCCTCTGAACTGGTGGCCCGAATCCGCCGTGTGACGGCGCAGCACGGTACTCAGCACCAGTCACAAGTATTCAAATTCCCGGCCAATGGTCTGGAGATCGATAGCAACACGCGTGAGGTAACTCTTGAAGGCCGGATCACGGTATTACCGGCGCGGGAGTTCGGTGTGCTGGCTTCACTGGCGCGCCGGCCGGGTCAGTGGGTTGACCTGGCCACCATCGCCTTTGACGTGTGGAACGATCCCAATATCCATGTTCAAAGCCGGATCAAATACCTGATCTTCCTGCTGCGCTCGCAGCTTGAGAAAGATCCGGGTAACCCGCGGCTGATCGTCAGCCGTGAAGGTCTTGGATATAAACTGGCGGTGTCCACAGACCCGGAAAAAAATAATAAGGAGGTGATGCTGGGCAAATAAAAACCCGGCCTGCCAGCCGGCAGCCAGGCAAACGAAAGGGAGCGGCAATGCTGGAATGTAACCGCCCTCCCGGGGGGAACACGACTAACCTGGTTCCAGCCTTCTTGATTTTGGGTGATACCAAACAGGAGGTAAATGTTATGGTCACAAGAAGCAAGTTTGTGATCCTGTTTCAAGCTGCGTTTATTTTGATCTTCACGATGGGGATGCTCTTCCCCACGGGTATGGTGGCGTATGCCCAGGATGGCGGAACCACAGATCCCGGCACGGAAGAGGTTGTGACCCCGGATGAAGGTTCGGGTGAAGGGGAAACAGGCGGTGAAGCCGAGGGTGGAGGAGAAGCCGAACCCCCGGCTGACCCACCGGCCGATACACCGGCTGACACACCGGCTGACACACCGGCTGATACGCCCGCTGAACCGGTAGTCACCGAAGAGGCTCCTGAAGGTGCTGCCGCGGAGGGATCCGCAGCACCAGAAGCCGAAGTTACGACCGAACCGGTTGTGGAACCGACAGCGGACCCGGCTCTTGAAGCCGCCCCGGCTGTGGTGGAACCTGCCTGCGTGGAAGGCGCCATTGACGAAGTCACCGGCGAACCGGTTGCCTGCGGTGCCCCCATTGTTCCACTGCCAGAAGTAGCGGAAGAACCGGTAGACGAAGTGCTGGATACACCGGCTGAAGTGCTGGAAGCCCTGCCGGCAGAGACTGAACTGGTGGTGACAGACGCCCTTGGCGAAGAGCTGCCGCTGGTTTCGGTGGAAGCCGAAGAGATTCTGGTGGAAGGTGACCCGATGTGGTGCCCCGGTGACGATACAGTATCGGATGGCACCTGCATCTTCTTCCCGACTATCGAAATGGCAGTTGGTTTTGCTTCAATACCGGGTAACGGTGATTCCACCATTTACGTAGCAGAAGATTACCATCGCCATACCACCAACCCGATCGTGATTGCCAGCCCGTTCATTACCGATCTGGTCATCGTGGGCGGCGTCACCAATATGTTCACCGGTGAAGCCACCAGCCAGACCTCGCTCAGCCAGGCGTTTGTGATCAGCAATATCGCCGGTTCAGTATCGCTGAGCAACTTCATCCTTACCACCGGGTTCTATGGTGATCCAAATCCAACGGTCTCCATCAATAAATCCAATACTGTTCATTTGGACAATATGACCATTACAAACAAGGGCTCGGGAGACGCGGTAAGGGCCACCAATAGCTTTATGGTCACAATCACCGATTCCAAGATCAAAGATTATGAAGGCGGATACGGCATCAATGCCGATCATCTGGCCTTCCTTTTGATCAAAGATACCAGTGTAGTGGAAAAGGGCAAGGAAGGCGGTATCCTGCTTAAGAAGGTCATGAACACCTACATGGACGGGGTGAAAGTGATCTCAGAAGACAGCGGATGCAGCCCCAAGAATCCCTGTTCAATTGACGCCATTAAGGCAGTGGATAGCGGCAACATCTTTATGAAACATGTGATGGCCACCTCCGAATGGGGCAACGGATTTATGTCAGATGGCGGCGGCGGATATATCACATTGATCGACAGCGTCTTTAGCGGCAACAAGCACGGCCATGGGGTGCTCATTGTGGATTCACGCCACAATGTATACCTTGACGGCGTAACGGCTGACTTCAATGGCGAAGAAGGCGTATCGATCTATACGCTCGGATCTGTCGACATCAAAGACAGTCACATGGATCACAACTTTGGTGAATACGGCCTGCAAGTTCATGCCAATTCGATCGCCCTTGATGGCGTAACCGCTAATGGAAATATGAATAACGGCGCGTTCCTCGGATCAAAGCACTGGATCAGCATACTGAACTCCTACTTCTCCTACAATATGACAGGATATGGTCTGGAAGCGGAAGCCGCTGGTGATATCAACATCAAAGGCTCCGAGTTCAACCATAACGGCTGGTGGTTTGTAGATGGCGGGCCTACCCCCCGTGTGATGCTGGATGGTGGTGACGGGGTCGAACGCATACCGGTTCAACAGGACCGCTATGGCGCTCACCTGTACAGCGGCAGTGATATCCGCATCACGGATACCATTTTCAACTACAACTACAACGAAGGATTGTATGCGGCGGCTGGTGCTGGGACTGGTCCACAGTATCAGGTTGAATCTGTTGGTAACGGTTACCCGCCCATGCCGAAGCCTAAAGGCAGCATTCTGCTGGACG
Source organism: uncultured Leptolinea sp. (assembly GCA_964404415.1). GTDB lineage: Bacteria > Chloroflexota > Anaerolineae > Anaerolineales > Anaerolineaceae > Leptolinea. The sequence continues at coordinate 6,862 of CAYOKC010000024.1, forward strand.
GCGTTGAAGCCAACTTCAACGGGTATCCTTTCTTCGGCGCGATGTGGCCCGGAATGGGAGAAGCCTTTGGCGCGAGACTCGAAACCGATGGCAAGTTGATCATTCTGGACAGCGAGTTTAACCATAACCGCAATTATGGCGTGAACGGTGATGCCGGCGGCTTTATCAAGGTTGCCGGAACGGATGTCTTCGGAAACGGCACACCATACCTGGAAGACACCTACGGCGCGAAGTTCCACACGTTATCCGCCTTCATGGTCAAGGATTCCAATTTCGATTGGAACTGGGGCCCTGGACTGCAGGTTTATGCCAAGTTGCATATTTCTGCTGATAACGTGAGCGCCAGCAATAACGCCGACCACTGGGGTACCCCGGGGTACGGCGCACTGTTTGACACCATGTTTGGCGGTGTGGACATCTCTGATTCTGAGTTTGACAATAACGACGGATTTGGCGTGTTTGTCTTCGCGAACGGAGATGTGGAGATCGATAATACCACGGCCAATAACAACTCCTTCAGCCCGTTCCTGATGTTTGGCGGCGGAGAAGTGATCTCTGACGTCACTCTGAAGGGCGGCGGCGGATATCCTCCATTGCCTCCATATGATCTGAAGTGGGCCAATGGTGACGGTGCCTTCATCAAGTCACTGCACGGTTCCATCACGATCAACGAGAGCAGCTTTAACGACAACTGGTCGTTCGGGCTGGTGGGTGATGCCTGGCGCGATATCACATTGAATTATGTGGAAGCGATCGGTAATGGTATTGGCGGCGCGGTGTTGAAGGCCGGACGTGATATCTCGATCACCTGCAGCACTTTCATGTCAGCCGCCCCTCAATGCGGAAAGGATCTTGCCCAACGTGTCCTGCAAGCGTTCTGGGCCTTGCAGCCAGAGCGCCCCGCCGTACGCGATTATCCCGCTGGCGACGGCCGCCAGCAATTGCGCCGGCGCGGGCGCTTGCCGCA
>CAYOKC010000024.1:7838-8756 GCA_964404415.1 uncultured Leptolinea sp.
CTTCGGGTTGCATGCTGTGGCAAACCCGTGGCATTCAACGATCACCCTGGATTCCAATACCTTCGAGGAAAATGGCTGGTATGACAAGTTCACCTGGGCACATGAGGTCGTTGAAAACAATGAGACCGAATGCTACCCTGAACCTGTCACCCCGGGCGGAGGACCTGATGAGATCGTCAATCCGTTCATTGTCAACCCGCTGGCTGCCGGTTTGATCCCGGTCACCGGTGGTGAGTTCGTGGCTCTGTCTTGTGACGGAATCAGCACCATCGAACTCCTGCCTGGTAAGGAAGCGACCATCTTCAACCAGCCCATGTGCGGCTACATGGCCAGTATGGAACTGGTAGCCGATGCCGACCTTCCGGCTCCTATACCGGAACCGTGGAAGTTCATCGACGGATTCACGGTGACATTGATGTTCAATAATGAGGTGGTCACGCAGATGCCTGCGGGTGCCACCGATACCCTGGTGTTCCCGTTGGCGCCGGACCAGATCAACAATGAGTTCATCATGTTGTTCTGGGATGTTACGGCCAATGGCGGCCTGGGTGACTGGGTAGCCCTCGGCGGCGCTCGCGAAGCGCTGAAGTGGACCAAGACCCACAACATGACAGGTACCTTCCTGCTGGTCAAATGACCCGCTGAAGCCTGTCGTTATGCCCCCGCCTGGAAACAGGCGGGGGTTTTTGTTTGTGATGCTGAATGGGGACAAAAACCCGTAGGGTGGGTTGAACGCCCCCATTTTGACATGTCCATCCGGCAGAATCACAGCCGGCTGGATACTGCGTTCAACCCACCAAGGCTTGCCGGGTGACGGGCGCGTCCATTTGATGCGTACCCGGCAGATGTCACCCTCATCCCGGCCTTCCCTGCATATGTAGGGTGCTGTTGAATGCCCATTCGCTGACATCATTCACA
>CAYOKC010000024.1:8856-33432 GCA_964404415.1 uncultured Leptolinea sp.
TGGATGCCGTAATAGAGCATACCCGCATTCAACGCACCACGGCCTGCCGGGAGACGGGCGCGTCCAATTGATGTGTACCCGGCAGACGTCACCCTCATCCCGGCCTTCCCCCTCGGGGGGAAGGTGACTTTTTCGCGCTGGATTTATCCCTGGCAAACGTCACTATCATCCAGTCCTTCCCTGCATATGTAGGGTGCTGTTGAATGCCCATTCGCTGACATCATTCACAGGATGGATGCCGTAATAGAGCATACCCGCATTCAACGCACCACGGCCTGCCGGGAGACTGGCGCGTCCATTTGATGCTTTCCCGGCGGACGTTGCCCTCATCCCGGCCTTCCCCCTCGGGGGGAAGGTGACTTTTTCGCACCGGTTATATAGGGTGGTGTTGAACGCCCGGTTATTGACATGTCCATCCGGTAGAATCAAAACCTGCCGGAAATCGCGGCCTGTGCTGGATGCTTTTTCCAGTAGCAACCCACCAGGGCACGGTTTGACCGGGTTCTCATCTATGTTTAACAACCGATAATCCTTGTTATGAGCAAGGATTATCGGTTGAACAATACATAATTCTCAACTGATTTGATAACTATGGCTTAATTTCCTTTACCAGGCTTATTTCATCGATACTCACTTCCCCCATGTTTATAAAGTAAGCAAATGACAATCCATGTATGTATCCATCAGCATCTCTGCGTAAGTTTGAGATAGGAATTCGGATAAGAACCCAGTCTTTCTTCTTTGAATCATCAACGGTATTTATTATCCCCAACCATCTGTTATATAAATCAAAGTTCTGGTCTTGTCGTCTAATAATATATCCATTTCTATCTTCCCAACCTTTATATTCATCTCTTCCAAATACAAAAAAGTTGTATTTTTGGCCGGATGTCTTAAGAAAGAACTCCAAATAATCATAATCAGATGAATTAATAAAGTCATCCAAAAAATCAACTGCAAAATGCAGAAAATTTCCGTTTGGTTTTATTAATATTCCGCATTCCCCTTTATATGCAGAACGTTTTTGACATAGTTCCTTTTCATTCCTCTTATCTAAATATAAATCCACATTATCGACAAATTCATCATCATAAATTACCCGCCGCGATGTTTCGTCAATTAAAACCGGGGTCTGTTTTGAAACATTAAAATCTGATACTTTTATTAGGGCAAAATCAAAATCATAAATAAAAAGGGTTCCATATTTTGATAGGATATCTAGAATAACTTCTTGACCATGTTTGTAATTATCTTTGAAATTTTCGCGTGCTCGTTTTTCATTTAGGGGATAACCTTGCCTGATAACACTTGCAAACTCACCAGGCAAGATTGATAAGCTCTTCTCAAAACTTAATCCTTTATGTTCTTGAAAAAAACTCGCATCATAAAAATTTAGTATTAAACCAATTTTGCTGATATTCCCAATTTGTGAATTTATCCACTCAATGAATTTCTTCTTTGACATAAATCCTGTTTCTGGATAAAAATTGGGTTTTCTGACCAAAGCTGTTGATGCAACAATAAATTGGCCGTTAAATTCACCGGCTCCTAATACCGATAATGGCCGTGGAAAATCGGGATTTGCATACAACAAACATATGCCTTTATCGGTTTCATTAGCCGGCGGGAAATTCTTCATGGATATTTCGAAAGAACCAAGTAAATAAACTGGAATACTAATATCGTTGAAGGCAAGACTTGAATATGTAACACCCCGCACGTCTGGGCTTTTTGGCCTTACAGGCTCCAATGATGCTACGTAATCTTCATATGTAGTGAATTTAGTGGTTGCCAGAAAAGTAGAAACAACTTCATCCATTTTTGCCTGGTCAGAACAAGACGTTGGGATTGAAGGAGTTGGACTTGCCGTAATTGTTGGAGTGGATGAAGGGACAGGTGTATTTGTTTCTGTCGGAGTAAAAGTTACGGTTGGAGTAAAAGTTGCCGTTGGAGGGACAATGGTTGAAGTTGGCGTAATTGTTGGTGGTTCAGGAGTATCCGTCAACTTTGCCGGAAGTGTTGCCTGAGAACAACCAGTTAAAATAAAAACCGGTATTAGAAATCGAATATATGAAGCGATATTGGGCTTTTTCACTTTACCCCCTTCTAGTTTCCGAAGATGTTATTTTGTAATTTACTTCGGTTTTATTATTTATGATTAGTTGCTTGTGGATGAACTGAAATTATTATAGTCCAGATCATATTCTGATAAATTGTGAGATGGGCTGAACGCTTTTCTTAAACGAAGAAGGGCTGCGTTTCAGCCCGCAACCCTTCTTCATTGTTCAATGCAAAAGCTAAAATCTTTTGGAGGAAGATCAGAGCCCTTTTGCCATGTGATAGTACAGATCGTTCCACTTCAGTTCCTGCTTGAAGCGGTTCAGATCCAGGGAATTGTCGATACCCACGTATTCAATTCCGGCCATATCGGCGAAATCGCGCAGGTGATCCTGGGTCAGTGAGTAGCTGAAGCTGGTGTGATGCGCGCCGCCGGCGTAGATCCACGCGGCCGCGGCACGTTTCAGGTCCGGCTGTGGAGCCCACAGCGCGCGGGCAACAGGCAGCTTGGGAAGCGGGTGTTCGGTGGGGACAACATCCACCTGGGTAACGATCAGGCGGTAGCGGTCGCCAAGGTCGACCAATGAAGCGGCCACGGCGGGACCGGTCTGTGAGTCGAAGATCAGGCGGGCGGGGTCAGCTTTGCCGCCGATACCCAGGGGCAGGACCTCGAGTTTTGATTTACCCGACGCGATGGACGGGCAGACTTCCAGCATGTGGGCGCCCAGAATGCGGTCGCCTTTGGGGCTGAAGTGGTAGGTGTAATCTTCCATGAAGCTGACGCCGCCTTTCAGGCCGGCATTCATTACTTTCATAGTGCGCACAAGGGCGGCGGTTTTCCAGTCGCCTTCGGCGCCGAAACCGTAGCCGTCGTTCATCAGGCGCTGGCAGGCCAGGCCGGGAAGCTGCGGAAGGCCGTGCAGGTCTTCGAAGGTGGTGGTGAAGGCGGTGAATCCGCCGGCTTCCAGGAAGCGGCGCATGCCAATTTCCATGCGGGCGGCTTCGCGGACGGAGGCGTGTTTTTCTTTACCGGGCAGCAGTTTGCTGTCCACTTCGTAGGTATCCAGGTATTCTTTGACCAGTTTGTCAATATCTGCGTCAGTGGCTTCGTTGACAACCTTCACCAGGTCGCCAATACCGTAACCGTTGACGCAGTAACCGAACTGGATCTGGGCGGATACTTTGTTGCCTTCGGTGACGGCTACTTCGCGCATGTTGTCGCCGAAGCGGGCCAGTTTCATGGTCTTGGCGTCGGCGATACCACAGGCGGCGCGGCTCCAGTCACCCAGTTCTTTCTGCACGGCGGCATCCTGCCAGTGGCCCACCACAACGTGGCGTTCCATGCGCAGGCGGGCGCCGATGAACCCGAATTCACGGTCACCATGGGCGGACTGGTGCAGGTTCATGTAGTCCATGTCAATTTCAGACCAGGGGATCTCGCGGTAGTACTGGGTGTGCAGGTGGGCCATGGGCTTCTGCAGCAATTTCAGGCCATTGGCCCATTTTTTGGCCGGCGAGAAGGTGTGCATCCAGGTGATGATACCCGCGCATTTGTCATCCGCGTTGGCTTCGAGGCACAGGCGGGTGATCTCTTCCACGGTGGTCATAACCGGTTTGCAGACAACATTTACCGGGATCGCGGAACTGGCGCCCAGGGCGGCCGCGATCTCTTTGGAATGGGCGGCAATCTGATCCAGAACTTCGGGACCATACAGGTGCTGACTGCCGGTGACGAACCAAACATCAAATTTCTTCAGATCGATCATAATTTCCTCACTCGCCTACTGGCCATAGATATGCGTGTAGCGGTAATGCAGTTTCTCAATATCTTCCTGCGGGATCGGGATCAACTGTCCCAGTTGCTTTGCCATCCAAACGGTGCGGGCGGCATCTTCCACCATCACGGCGCTCTTAACGGCCGATTTGGCGGAGTTTCCAATTGTGAATACGCCATGGTTCTGCAGCAGGCAGGCAGTGGATGTGCCGATGTGGTCCACAACTTCCTTGCCGATAGCTTCGTCACCAATGCGCACAAAGCCGGCGCAGGGGATATCGCAGCCGAACTCGTCGCTGATGGCGGTGAGCACGCAGGGAATGGGCTGCCCGACGGCGGCGAAGGCGGTGGCGTAGTTGGAGTGGGTATGCACTACGCCGTTGACGTCTGCGCGGTGCTTGTAGATATACAGGTGGCTGTACACGTCGGATGAGGGTTTCAGGTCACCTTCCACCACTTTGCCGTCCATATCCAGAACCACCATGTGCTGCGGTCCCATGCCTTCATACGGCACACCGGATGCCTTGATGACGATCAGGCCGGTCTCAGGGTCACGCGCGGAGACATTGCCGCCCGTCCACACCACGAGCTTGTATTCCACCAGTTTCAGGTGAAGGTATACAAGTTCTTCTTTGATCTTTTCTAACATTATTCGCTTGCTCCTGAATTAGTGGGCGCTGGCCTTGATGGCTTTGAGACGTTTCATGGCATCGTTGGCGCCGCGGCCAAAGTAATCGTGTAACAACACATATTCCTGGTACAGCTTTTCGTACACTTCCTGGTTGGCGGCGATGGGTTTGTACACCACATCTTTGACGGCAGCCATGGCTTTGGCGGCATCCACGATGCTGTCATACCCGCCGGCAGCCTTGCCGGCTACTACAGCGCCGAACATGGCGGAACCCAGGGCGGGTGTTTGTTTGGAGGCGCTGATCTTCAGCGGCACACCGATGACATCGGCGTAGATCTGCATCAGCATGGGGTTCTTATCGGGCAGGCCGCCGCAGGCAACCAGTTCGTTGATCGGCACGCCGTTCTTCACGAAGGTCTCGATGATCATGCGTTTGCCGTAGGCCGTGGCCTCGATCAACGCGCGGTACATTTCTTCCGGTTTGGTGGCCAGGGTCATGCCCAGCATCATACCGGTGAGGTTGACGTCTACCAGCACGGAGCGGTTGCCGTTCCACCAGTCAAGGGCTACCAGGCCGCTTTCGCCGGGTTTCAACTTGCTGGCTTTTTCTTCCAGCAGCTTGTGGATGTCGATCTTGCGCTCGGCGGCTTCCTGGGTGTACGAGGCGGGGACGCAGTTTTCCACGAACCAGGCGAAGTGATCGCCCACGCAAGACTGACCGGCTTCATAACCGAAGTAACCGGGGATGATGCCGTCTTCCACGTAGCCGCACATACCTGGGACAATGTGTTCTTCGGTGCCCAGCACCATGTCACAGGTGGAGGTGCCCATGATCATTACCATGGTTCCGGGGGTGACCACTGTGGCGGCGGGCACGGCCACGTGCGCATCCACATTGGCGATGGCCACCGGGGTGCCGGGGCGCAGGCCGGTCCATTTGGCGGCTTCGTCCGTCAAACCGCCGGCTTTCTGGCCGATGGGGGTAATGTTGGTGGTCATCTTCTCTTCCACCACATTCTCGATCAGCGGATTCAAGGCTTTGAAGAATGCTTTGGAGGGGAAGCCTTCACGTTTTGACCAGATGGCTTTGTAACCGGCTGTGCAGCTATTACGGGTTTCAACGCCGGTGAGGCGCCATACAACCCAGTCCGCCGCTTCGAGCAGACGGTCGGCGGCTTTATAGATGGCCGGATCTTCATTGGCGATCTGCAAAACCTTGGAGAAGAACCACTCGGAAGAGATCTTGCCGCCGTAGCGGTCGAGCCAGTTTTCGCCCATGGCGCGGGCGGTCTCGTTGATCTTGTCCGCTTCGGGCTGGGCGGCGTGGTGTTTCCACAACTTGACCCAGGCGTGCGGGTTTTTGCGGTATTCGGGCAGGCCGCACAGCGGGGTGCCGTCTTTTTTGACAGGCAGCATGGTGCAGGCGGTGAAATCGATACCAAGACCGATCACATCTTCGGGTTTGACGCCCGACTGCTTCAACACATCCGGAATGGTGTTCTGGAAGGTGCGAAGATAATCATCCGGATCCTGTAATGCCCAGTCGAGTTCCAACTTAATGCCGGATTCGGGGAGTTTTTCATCAATAACGCAATTTGAATACGGGTAGACCGATGTGGCGATTTCTTTACCGTTGCTTACATCCACCAGCACCGCGCGGCCGGATTCGGAACCAAAATCTACTCCAATTGTGTACCTGGGCATAGATCCTCCTCAAATAATTAAAAAATGGAACATTCTTCCCGATGGGAAGCCGTTTTCAAGAGATGTTTGTTTGAGGGTGCGCCCCTCAGGGGGAAGATGGGACAAATAAAGGAAAATCCCGGTTTCCATACAGTAGCATTCCCGCACTTAGCGGGAATGGGGTGTGATGTTATCAGCGTATGAATGGGGGAAAATCCGTCTATCATGGTGACGCGGGTTCCAGGGTTCTAAGGCGCAATGAACTCTCTCTGACGAGCAGTTCGGGGCTTAAAATGATCGTGCGCTGGTTTTCGTGGTCAGAATGCTCACGCGAACGTTCCACCGCGTGCACGATCTCTTCAACCGCGGTGCAGCCGAGCAGATACTGGTCCAGCACGATGGTGGTCAGCGGGGTGGACAGGTACGCGGATTCAGACAGGCCGTCAACACCGATCACACCCAGGTCACGGGGGATATCCACATTGTTCTTGCAGGCGATCTGAATGACCGACATGGCCATCTGGTCGTTGCCCACAAAAACAGCATCCATATCGGGGTATTGTCTCATTAGCTGTTTGAATGCTGCCTCGCCGCTGGAGGATGACCAGTTGCCTTCGGTGCATTGTGATTCGAGGGCTTCGATCCCGGCGGAGTGCAGGGCGGATTTCCAGCCGGCTTTACGTTGGCGGCTTTCCCACCAGTCCAGGGGGCCGGCGATGTGGCCGATGCGCCGGTAGCCCTGCTGAAGCAGGTGTTCGGTGGCCATGCGGCCGGCCAGGAAGTTGTCAAAGCTGATGATTGTGAGGCCGGGGTGGTTTTCCATCGTGAGAAATACGATGGGAATGGGCAATTCGGGCAGTTCGTCATTGAGCCATGAGCGGTTGTCACCCACCTGGGGCACAGCCCAGAGGATGCCGTCTACATGGTGTGAGAGCAGGTTTTGAAGCAGGGGTTTGATGTTCTCGGTGTCAAAACGGGGCAATTCTTTCAAAAGAAGGGAATAGCCCATTTTTTCAGATTGGAAGGTAATACCATTCAATGTGCGGGATGGGCCCATATGTTTCAGGCCAGCCGTCACCACGCCCAGCGTGTAACTGCGCTGCTGGATCAAGCTGCGCGCCAGTGCGCTCGGTTGGTAACCGAGTTCTTCAATTACCCGATTGATCTTATCGCGTGTTTCCCCTGCTACATCCGGACGGTCGTTGATGACACGTGAAACGGTTTGAGTGGAAACCCCCGCGGCCTGGGCAACTTCTTTGATGGTGGGGCGTTTGCTGAAATTCAAAGTCCGGTCCCTTCCTGTCATTAATTCCCGGTAACGGTCTCGGGAACGATAACATCGTAGCAAAAGGAAATATATTTGTCAAGCAATCTTATCATACCGGGAACGGATATCGGGCGGGTTGGGGAGGCCCGCGGGCGGGTAAGAGAGAAAAACGTCCCGTTATATGGGACAAATAAGGGAAAAAAATATAAAAAACGGCTTCCCGGGGTGACGAATGGTGACAAAAATCAGGATGGATGTAACCAAGATCACGGGGCTTATTTGAATCCTCTTGACATTGCTCTCTGCGTTTGCTAATATCTCAGTGTGAACGATAACGGGAACGTTATCACAAAATGGCGGGTAGCCAGGTATTTACCCCCCGAGCGATCTTTTCCTGGCGTTTTCTTTAATCGGTACTAACCAAAACAGGGTGTGTTTTACCCAGGAATTACCCGGATCTTCGTCCTGGCCCGCAACAAAGGGTAATTGGGTGGTTTAGTGCTCTTCCAAACCACAGTTTTGAAATCATCCAATTCGTATCACGCCTGTCATCCTCTCCCATAAAAAGGAAGAAGACCTCAGGCAATAATTTCCGGGAATTTGTGAGAATTCCCCGGGAGGAGGATAACGGAAGAAGAAGAGATAAAGAAGAAGCCTTTTATCATTCTCGGCAATACCAAAAACTTGTTTGATTTCTATGAAGGAGAAATGGGATGAAAGTTTTGAAAGTTGTTTCGTACGTTGCTCTGTTGATGGTCATGGTTGCCTCCCTGGTAGCCTGCGCCGCCCCCGCCACCCCGGCCCCCGCTGCTGAAGCCCCCAAAGCCGAAGCTCCCGCTGCCGAAGCCCCCGCTGCTGCGAAAGAAATCACCTACAAAGATATGACCATGTGCTACCCGCAGTTGGGCGCTGAATCCGACTGGCGCACCGCCAACACCGCTTCCTTCAAGGAAACCGCGGAAAAATTGGGCGTCAAATTGATCTTCTCCGATGCCCAGCAGAAACAGGAAAATCAGATCTCCGCTCTGCGCTCCTGCATCCAGCAGGGTGTCTCCGTTATCGCTCTGCCTCCTGTGGTAGAAGATGGTTGGGACGCTGTTCTCCAGGAAGCCAAAGACGCTGGTATCCCCGTGATCATTGTTGACCGCTCCGTCAAAGCTGACAAATCCCTGTACGCTGCCCACATCGGCTCCAACATGGTTAGCGAAGGCGAAAAAGCCGGTACCGAAATGGGCAAACTCCTGCCCGAAGGCGGCAAGATCGTTGAACTCTCCGGTACAACCGGTTCCGGCGCTGCCACCGGCCGTGCTGAAGGTTTCCGCAAGACCCTGCCCAAGAACATCGAAATCATCGACTCCCAGACCGGTAACTTCACCCGTGCCGAAGGCAAACCCGTTATGGAAGCCTTCCTGAAGAAATACGGTTCCGAGATCAAGGGTGCTTTCATCCACAATGATGACATGGCTATCGGCGCTATCGAAGCTATGAAAGCCGCCGGCCTCAAACCCGGTGACATCAAAGTCGTCTCCGTTGACGGTACCCGCGGTGGTTTCCAGGCTATGGCTGATGGTTGGATCCAGGTCGATGTCGAATGCAATCCCCTCCTCGGCCCCCAGACCATGGAACTCGCTCTGAACATCCTCAATGGAAAACCGTTCGAAGCTGAGACCGAGACCATCGAAGAAGTTTACTACGCTGAAAAAGCTGCCGAACTGCTGCCCGGCCGCAAGTACTAAAATCCTTGCGAACATTGTAGCCAACATCACAGTACGTTAGTTCAATAATGCAGAGAAGCGGTGTTGCAACCCAACGCCGCTTCTCTACGAAAACCCCGGCATACTGAAATATCTGAATAGCTCCAAAAGGCAGACGTTATGATGGAAACTCCTTATATATTGAGTGCAAAAGGTATTACGAAGACCTTCCCAGGGGTTCACGCTCTGGAAAACGTGGATTTCTCTTTGAAACGCGGAGAAGTTCACGCATTGATGGGCGAAAATGGCGCCGGCAAATCCACCCTGATCAAATGCCTCACCGGTGTTGAGCATCCGGATTCCGGTTTGATCGAATTTGACGGTAAGACCATTGAAGTCCATTCCCCAATGCATGCCCAGGAAATTGGGATCACCACTGTGTACCAGGAAGTGAACCTGTGCACTAATATTTCTGTGGCTGAAAACGTTATGCTGGGGCATGAACCCAAAGGCGTTCTGGGTAACATCAGTTGGAAGAAAATGAACGAAATGGCGGCCAAGTCACTCAGCAAGCTGGGTGTTGATGTTGATGTGACAAAACCGCTGGGCAACTATTCTGTGGCTATCCAGCAGATGGTGGCCATCACCCGCGCGTTGGAATTTGAATCCGCCAAGGTCTTGATCCTTGATGAGCCGACCTCCTCATTGGACGCGCACGAAACAAAAGAGCTCTTTGATGTTATGCGGAAGTTGAAGAGCGAAGGGATTGGGGTAGTTTTCATTACCCACTTCCTTGATCAGGTCTATGAAGTGACTGACCGGATCACCGTACTCCGCAATGGTAAGTATGTAGGCACGTTTGATACAACATCACTCCCCCGCGTGAAATTGATCGCCAATATGCTCGGACGCAGTGTCTCAGACCTTGACGACCTGACCAAAGCCAAACTGAAAACTGAAAAGAAGATCGTTGGCGAGGCGGTTCTTGAGGCTAAGGATCTGGGTAAAGAGAATTACCTGGAACCCACGAACCTTTGCATGCAGAAAGGCGAAGTAGTGGGGCTGGCCGGTTTGCTCGGTTCCGGACGTACGGAACTGGCCAACCTGATTTTCGGTATTGATACTCCCGATTCGGGCGAACTGATGATCAACGGGAAAAAGGTCACCAGCTATTCACCGATCGATTCACTAAACAATGGTATCGCCCTCTGCCCTGAAGACCGCAAGGCCCTGGGTATTGTCGGCGAACTGACGATCCGCGAAAACATCATCCTGGCCCTGCAGGCCCGATACGGCTGGTTCAAATTTATCCAGCCGCAGAAACAGTACGAATACGCGGATAAGTACATCAAACTGCTGGGTATTGTCACCCCATCCCCCGATCAGTTGACCAAAAACTTGAGCGGCGGCAATCAGCAGAAAGTCATTCTCGCCCGCTGGCTGGCTACCAACCCGCAGGTGTTGATCCTCGATGAGCCCACCCGCGGTATTGATGTGGGCGCCAAAACAGAAATTCAGAAATTGGTACTTGATCTGGCAGCGGAAGGAAAATCCTGTATCTTCATTTCATCCGAACTTGAGGAAGTCTTGCGCTGCAGTCACCGTGTAATGGTTCTCCGTGATCACAAACTGGTTGCTGAATTCGGCGAAGAAGTGGATGATCAAACCATTATGCACACCATGGCAGGTGATCTATGAAGTTGAACGAACTTTTCTCAAAATTCCGGCACAGCCGTATTTTTTGGCCGATCATCGCGCTGGCCATGCTTTTGGTCTTTGACGCGATCTACGCTCCCACCTTTTTCAAGATCGGTATTCTTGACGGCCATCTGTATGGCAACCTGATCGACGTGCTGAATGACGGCGCCCCCCTGGCGATCGTGGCCATCGGCATGACGCTGGTTATCGCCACCGGCGGTGTTGACCTCTCTGTGGGCGCTGTGATCGCGATCTCAGCGGCTATGGGCGCCGTGCTCATCAACCCCGCGCTGGGTGACAAACTGATCGATGTGGAGATCCTCACAGCCGATACAACCAACACCCCGCTGCCGCTGATCGTGCTGGCAGATATCGCCGCGGGTACATTATGTGGCCTGTGGAACGGTTTCCTCGTCTCCCGCGTGCGCATCCAACCCATGGTGGCCACATTGATCCTGATGGTGGCCGGGCGCGGTATTGCGCAGTTGATCACCAACGGCCAGATCATGACCATCTACTACACGCCCTACTTCTGGTTCGGCAACGGCTTCATTCTGGGCCTGCCCGTTTCCATTTATATTGTGGCGCTGGTGTTCCTGATCGCGTGGGTACTGGTGCGGAAAACATCCATCGGTCTGTTCATTGAATCAGTGGGTATCAATTCAAAATCATCCCTGTATTCCGGCATCAGCGAAAAGAACATTAAACTGTTCGTGTACACCTTCTGCGGTTTCTGCGGCTCCATTGCAGGCTTGATCCTCAGCTCGTATGTGCACAGCTGCGATGCCAATAACATCGGCCTGGCGTACGAATTGGATGCCATCCTCTCGGTGGTTATCGGCGGCACCCTGATGGCCGGCGGCCGGTTCTCACTGGCTTCCAGCATCCTTGGCGCCATGATCATTTGGACCTTCACCCTCACCATGTACACCGTGGGTATCCCGGCCAACACCCTGCTGGCAGCCAAAGCTGTTCTGGTAATGCTCGTCATCCTGCTCTATTCCGACCAGGTAAAAGGTTTGATCAACCGGTTTGGTGCAAAGAAAGGCGGAAGCAATGTGGCCGCGAACTAAAACCTTCCTCCTTAATAATGGAACACTGCTGTTCACCATTTTGATCTTCATCATTGGTTACATTGCATGCGGCCAGCTTTATCCTGCCATGCAGAAACCTCAGGTGTTCTTCAATCTGTTCATTAACAATGCCAGCCTTTTGCTTCTGGCCATTGGTATGACCTTCGTCGTTATTTCCAACGGCATTGACCTGTCAGTCGCTTCAATGCTGGCGTTGACTACAATGGCTACTTCCGTACTGTTGAAGAATGGAGTCCACGCGTTCGTTGTGTTGCCGCTCATGCTGGTTATGGGCGTCTCATTCGGGGCATTCCAGGGCTTCATCATCCAACGGTTGAAGGTGGAAGCCTTTGTCGTCACCCTGATGGGCAGCTTCTTCTGCCGCGGTATGGCATACATCATCAGCCTCACATCAGTTACCATCACTGACCCGCTTTATAAATCCATCGGTCTGCAAAAAGTGCTGATCCCCGGGTTTGGTAAATCGTATGTGTACCTGTACTCCGTGGTGGCGCTGGTAGTGTTCTTCGCGGCCATCTACATCGCCCGGTATACCCGGTTTGGCCGCACGATGTACGCCATTGGCAACAGCGAACAGAGTGCCCGCCTGATGGGTTTGCCCGTTGACCGCACCCGCATTATGGTATACGCGTTCAGCGGCTTCTGCTCGTCGCTTGGCGGCATCGCGTTCAGCCTCGCGCTGCTTTCCGGTTATGGCGCATACGCGCCGTCTATGGAAATGGATGCCATCGCTTCAGTGGTTATGGGCGGTACTCTGTTGACCGGTGGTGTTGGTAATGTGATCGGTACGCTGTTCGGTGTGTTGATCAACGGTACGATCGTTTCGGTGCTGCAGTTCAACGGGACCCTCAGCTCCTGGTGGACGCGCATCGGCGTAGGCGTTCTGACCCTGCTGTTCATCGGCATCCAGATGCTGTTCCAGTTGGGAAAGAAATCAGCCAATTCATAATTCTTTTGGGAGCGAAGGGGGATTTGGGCGGCGGCGTTGGGAGCGACGCCGCCGCTGTATTTAATAGAAAATCCCCGCCCCGAAAGAATCGTAGGGTGGTGTTGAATGCTTAAATATTGACACAATGTTGAGCCAGCATCCAGACCTGAATATAAGCGCGTTCAACCCACCATAACTCAATTTATTAATTGACTTGTCTTAAAGCCACAATGCGCCTGACGGGCAGGCTGGCGCGATGGCACAGATCGCCCCTCTCCCGGCCCCTCCCCGGTGGGGAGAGGTGGAAACGCGCGATGGCACAGATCGCCCCTCTCCCGGCCTCTCCCCGGCGGGGCGAGGTGGAAACGCGCGCTAAAACTTGCTGAACGTTTGCGGTATGCACCCGTCGGCCACCAGGGTGAGCGTGCGCAAATGGTCCGCTTCGTTGATGGTGACGCGCGGAAGCATCATTCGCCGGTCACGGTGATAGCCGTAAATATTCCCGGGTTCGGTGATGACGGCTGTTTTAAACCCCAGGTCCGCCGCCATGCGGGCTTCACGTTCCGTCACTTCCAGCTTGGAGCCGTACGGATAGGCGAAATGCTCCACTTTAAGGCCGGTTTTGTATTCAATGATCTCGCGTGAGGTCTGCATCTCATCCAGCACTTCATCTTCGTCAAGCGCGGTCAACGGGGGATGCGTGCAGGTGTGCGCGCAGAGCGTCACCAGCGGGTCGCGGGCCAGTTCTTTGATCTGATCCCACGAGAGGGCGATGCGCTCCGTAAAACCTTCCACATCCATGCCAAGCGGGTCAAACACCGACCACCACGCGGCCGGGATGCCTGTGATGGATTTAAGAACCAACTGGCGGATATACGTGAAGGCTTCCCGTTTCAGGTCCATGGTTTCACAGTGGATGGCGTATTCTTTTTTATCCAGCGTGAAATACAGAACATCATTATCGAGAAGCGCGCTCTCCAGCAGATTCCACCACATATACGCCCTGCGGTCAGGGAAATCGGTGGTAATGTAAATGCTGAAGGGGATGTTCTCTTTTTTCAGAATGGGGTACGCGGTGGTAAAGGTATCGGTATAGCCGTCATCAAACGTGAAGGCCACAAATTTTTTCGAGGAACGTTTGCCGTCCAACCGCCGGGTGACTTCATCCACGCTGATGAATTCATAATCCCGCTGCCGGTAGAACGCGATGATATCCGTCAGATGCTTCGGGGTGATCTCCAGGATCTGGTTTTCAGGAATGCGGGGTTTGCCATCGGGCGTGACGACACGGTGGAACATCAGGATATGCCCCAGATACGGGGCAAATGGTCGGGTCAACTTTGATAGACCGGTATTAATTAGGAATGATTTTAGATTCTGATGATGGGTATTGTCCGTCATTTTTTGCCCGATTAAAAAAAAGAGTAGACTGCCAGCCGTTGATCAAACGGTAAGGCGATAACCGCGTTACTGTGAAACACTGGGAATGACCGGGATAGTGTGCGAATTCCGCCCGAAACACACGTATACCTATATTGTAATATAGGGTGTGAAAAACGGGATAAGACTTCCCTAACGGATTTTCACCGGCGGGAGGGGAAACCGGTTTTGATCATCCGCTCCCGTTACAGCCGGATAAAGCGGCATACCGGTTTTCATATCTTGAATGTAGACAAGGGGTGTATATTCGCCGGAGGTAAGGTTTTGCGGCAGCGGCAGCGCGTAGCTGACACGGTATTCGGGGGCGTTGCCGCCGGAAACATCGGCCGGCATCCAGCCCGCGATATCGGCCGGGATGGACGCTTCGAGCACGCCCGCGCCGGTGGCATCTGTCAACGTGACGCGCAATTCAAAGGTGTGGCCCATCTTCGGATAATAAGGGGCGTTGCCTTTGTTCTGCCAGACCATTTCCAGCGGAAGTGACGAACCGGGCAGGGCTTCTTTTCCCACCGAAGCTGATGTGAGAACGAACCGGTATCCAGCCCTTTCCAACAGGCTGACCAGCTCTTCTTTAACAAAGGGAGATTCATTGTTGTGAACCAGGCTTCCGTGCGCGGTATCCAGAAGTTGTTTCGCTGTTGGCAGCACCAGCGGTTTCCAGCCGCAGAACTCAAACGCTACCGGGGCGGAGCGCCAGATGTTGGGCAGTTCATTTTCCAACCCGTCAAGCGTGGCGTCGCGGCCCAGGCAGTCGTAGCGGAAGCCCACATCTTTGCGGCGGGTGTACACATACTGGGTGGTGGAGGGGATACCGGCAAAAGGCATGATCAACTGGGTTTTCTGGAACCCGGTGTAGTTGTAGCTGACGGTGTAAGAGGCGCCATCCGCGCCGCGGCACTGGTGCGACGGGTTGCTGCCGCCAATGAACATATCCGCCAGCCGGCGGCGCGCCTGCCCGTCAAGGGTGGAAAGGCCTGCCGGGTCTGTCATTCCGGCTTCGTAATTGGCCGCCCAATCCTCATCCCATTCCGTCTGGCTGTCGTCCCAGCTCCACTCATTGAAGTTCCCATAGCCCGAAATATCGATGAAAGCGATATCAGGGTGACCGTCATATTGCGCGATCAGCGCCTGCACGAATTTTGACCATTCCTCCTGATACACACAATTGGAATAATCGGGTGCTCCGGCCGGCATTAAGCCCGCGCCTTTCTTCAGAACCCAGTCGGGCAGCACCTGGCCGCCGTATTCTTCACCCAGCATGGTGACCACGCGGAAGGAGGCATCTTTGCCTTCTGATCTGGCCAGGCTGATGTACTGGTCAAGGATGGGCCAGTCAAAGCGGCCTTCACCCGGGTTTAATAATTTCCAACTGAATTCACTGCGGTAATATGCCACCGATTCCGGCAGGTAGCGTGATGAACCCGGATCGCCGGTATCATGCTGCCAGCCGGTACCCGGATTGTTCAGGTATCCGGCTGCCTCTTCAGGGTAGACCGTGTTTAATTCCGTGCTGACCGGGATCCGGGTTGGTGATGGAAGCGCGGTTTGTGTTGGTTGGGGAACGGTTGTTTCCGTGGGTTGGATGGCAGGTGTTTCAGACGCCATGGCAGTTTCAGGGGTGGGGCTGGTTTGTTCCGCGGTCATCCTGGGGAGAAGCGTGATCCACAACCAGATGATCAGGCCGATGATCAAAAGCAGAACCGCGATCACCGCGTATTTAATCCATACCGATAATTGATGGGGCTCAAATTTCATTAAAACCTGCTTCCTTTAACTCCGGTTCAAGGAATATGAATAACCGGGGCTTTACGGGCGATGCTTTCTATATATATTGACCGTTTTCCATATAGGATCCGTGCCGTTGACATGCGCGCGCGGGAGAGATCGGCATCAAATACCCAAGAATTGCCGGGCAACGGGCTTGTATTTCATATTCTATATCAAAACCAACCTTGCTATAATATGATAATACCCCCGAGAACCTGACAGTTCTTCCGGTAGATGCTACCGTACGTAAATCCAATAACCATACTCTCGCCGCCCTGCTTCCTTTAACATTGTTGGGAGATACATCATGTCTTTAACAAATGATGAAATATACGTCAAGATATCCAACATACTGGAAGAAGTAAAGGACGTTCACAATAAACTGCAAACCATACCGTCTCATAACGGAACACATCACGCCATCTGCCGGAAGATCAAAAACAAACCGGTTGAGATCAATGCCATAAAGATCAATCTAACCCAGCGCAAAGCGCAGATCCCCCCCGAAGTGCAGGAGGAGATCAACGAGATTGACACGATCATCAGCCATATACGAAAAATCGAACCACATTTTGACGGTCCGTACCTGCCGGAACAGCGGGGCCGACAAAAACACATTGAACTCCCCACAGTTCCCATTTCTCAGTTGACGGCCGATGCCGGTCAATCGGTATACCGCGGTCCGGGCAGCTCTATTGCCGCACTCAAGAACGTGCCTGTTCATGAAAGCTCCTGGACGCTGTTCATGATAATGGGTGTGATCCTGACGGTGGTCATCACGGCCATTGTCAACTTTGGTGACACCAAACTCTCCGTCTATCTGATCGGCGGCATCCTCGGCATTTACATGACGGTGTTCATTTTCCTGATGCCGGAACTCGGCGCGTATCTGCTGATCTTCACCGGCATCTCCAACCTGTCTGACCTGTTCACAGAAAGCGGCCTGCCCAGCCTGAACCAACCGCTGGTGGCCTTGATCCTGCTATGTGTTATCACCAACCAGATATTGCGAACCGGCCGGGTGAATTTCACCATCCACCTTACCCGGGTGGAATGGGCGCTGGGTATTTTTTACTCCATATTGATCACCACCGTCTTTGTGGCGCGTGACCGGTCCAGCGCCAACGACCTGATCAACACTTTCACACGCAACCTGGTGATCCTCTACTGCATCATCGCGGCCCTGAACACCCCGAAGAAGTGGAAGCAGGGGATATGGGTGGCGATCATCACCGCGGCCATCCTCTCGAGTATGGGGGTGTTCCAGTTGATCACCGGTAATACCGAGTTCACCTTCTGGGGTCTGGCGAAACGCAGTATCCTCGGGCAATATACCGATGAGGGCGTTCTGCGCTACGGCGGTCCCATAGGTGAGTCGAACATCTGGGCGCAAACGCTGCTGGCCGTGTTGTTCCTGGCTATCTACCGCATCATTGACGAAAAAGACCTGAAGATGAAATACCTGGCGGGTGTCGCCAGCCTGCTGATCGCCGGCGCCATCTTCTACACCTATAGCCGCGGCGCTTTTGTCACCGCGATCATCATCCTTTTCTTCATCGCCCTCGAAAGGCACGTTGACTTCAGGAAGATGCTGGTGGCAGTTGGCATCGGGGCGGTTTTTCTGGCGTTTCTGCCGCAAAACTATATTTCGCGCCTCACCACGCTGGTCGATATCGTCAACCCGCATAACCAGTATTCCGTATCCAGTGACGAATCCATTCTGGGGCGCGCCACCGTTATCCAGGTGGGGCTAACCATGTTCGCCGAGCATCCATTCCTGGGTGTGGGTGTGGGCAATTACCGTGACCAATACTGGGACTACGCGCCCAAGCTGGGCCTTGAAGCCGGGGTGCTTTCCACCAGCAGTAGTTCAACCACCCGTGAACCCCACAACCTTTATGTTGAACTGCTGGCAGAAACTGGCATCTTCGGTTTTATGTTCTTCGGTGTGTTCATGTATGTACTGCTTAAAGCATTATCGAATACAAGGGATCTCTACTGGGCTCCTGAACGGTATAAAGACAGATCAGCCTGGATCGCTTCTATTATCATGGTTCTGGTGAGCTACCTGGTCAGCGGATTGTTCCTGCACGGGGCGTTCTACCGGTATTTCTGGATGTTCATCGCGGTGGCCATGGCCGCGTTCAAGGTTTTTGGCGACAGGAAAAACAATACTTCAAGCATAGAAGAGTCTAATTGAGCGATCCATCGAACCCATCATCACAAACCGGCGGAAACGAACTGGCAAAAAAGACACTGCGCGGCATAGGCTGGAACTATGCCACGTTTGGCTTTGGTAAGATACTATCCCTGGTCACCACAGCCATACTGGCGCGCCTGTTGACGCCCGACAATTTCGGTATAGTGGCGTACGTGACGGTAGCCATCACCTATCTGACCCTGCTCAAAGATATGGGGCTGGGTGCGGCTCTGGTGCAGCGGCGCGAAGATGTTGAAAAGACCGCCAATACGGTGTTTACCCTGAATCTCGGCGTGGGCGTTCTGCTCACAGTAGTGACCATGCTTATCGCCCCGCTGGCAGCCGCGTATTTCCGCGAACCGCTGGTCACCCCCATGCTGCGCTGGCTGGGGCTTTCGATTTTGCTCAACTCACTGGGCTCTGTGCACATGTCACGCCTGCAGCGTGAGCTGCAGTTCCACTGGAAGATGATCCCGCAGGTCGGCAACATTGTGGTCAAGGCGGTGGTTTCCATCACCCTGGCGTTGATGCATTACGGCGCCTGGGCGCTGATCTTCGGTCAATTGGCCGGCTCACTGGTCTCGCTGATCCTGGTGTGGAAGATCGTGCCGTGGCGGCCGCGCCTGATGGTCGACCGCACGCTGACCCGCTCACTGTTCCGCTATGGTATCTTCATCATGGGTGAAGACGCCCTTTCGGTGGGGCAGGATAATTTTGACTACCTGGTCATCGGCCGGCTGTTCAGCCAGGTCTCGATGGGAATTTACACACTGGCGTACCAGTTGCCTGAGATGCTGATCCTGTCACTATTCTGGATCATTGCAGAGGTATTGTTCCCGGCGTTTTCCTCCATACAGGACAAGCGCGACCAACTGGTGAAGAGTGTGCTATCCACTATCCGCTATCTGGAACTGCTGATCACCCCGCTGGCTTTAGGGCTGGTGGTGGCAGCCGACCCGATCATCCGGGTGGTGTTCGGCGAGCAATGGCTCGACGCCATCCCGATCATGCAGGTACTGGCCGTCTACGCCCTGGTACAATCCATCGGCTTCAATTTCGGTGACGTCTACAAAGCCATCGGGCGGCCTGAGATATCCATCAAGATCACTGTGCCCACCATGATCTTCCGCCTGTTCGCCCTGTGGGTTGGCGCGCAGTTCGGGCTGATCTATGTGGCGGTGGCGCATCTGGTATCGGTGATCGTCGAAGTGACCGTGCGGGTGATCGTGGCCACCCGGGTATTGAAAATTACCTTTGGTGATATCTTCTCCCAGTTTTCGGCTTTCCTGGCCGGCGGGATTATGGTGCTGGTCTCTCTTGGAGTACTCTACCTGACCCGTGATATGGCCCCGCTGGCCCGCCTGGTTATCATCATCGCCTGCGGAGGGGTCAGTTACCTGGGCGCTGTGTGGTTTTTGGAACGCGAAGCCATCTTACGTTTTGCCGGTATGCTCGGATTGAAACTACCGGCATGGGCGGAATAAATAGAAGCGGCGCAGAGGTAATGTGAAGATCAACGTCATCTGGATCATTGACAGCCTGGGGCAGGGCGGGGCGGAACACCTGATGCCCGGAATCCTCGGTCACATTGACCGGGGTCGCTTTGACCTGCGCGTCTGCTCCCTGCAGGAGCGATTCGGCAACCCGATCGCCGAAAAGATCAAAGAACTCGGCATCCCGGTGGATATGGTCTCCGTGCCGCATTTACGCACGCCAGGCGCGCTGGAAAACCTGCGAGGCTACCTGCGTGAGCACAGGGCTGATGTGGTGCATACCCAGCTTGAATTTTCAGACACCCTGGGCAGCCTGGCGGCCCGCCTGGAGCATATACCATCCGTTTCTACATTGCACGTCATTCCCGAGCCATCCATACGCTCACGCGAGTTCTGGCGGCACCGGTTGATGTGGTTGTCACTCAAGTATTGCAGCCGGCGGGTGTTCGCCGTATCCGAAGGCGCGCGGCAACATTACATCAAGCACGGCGGCCTTCCCCCGGCACGCGTGCAGACCCTGTACAACGGCATCGAGCTTTCACGCTACGCGGTGACTAGTGACATCAAGGAGCGGACCCGCGTGGAACTCGGACTGCCGGCCGGCGCGCCGGTACTCGTCACCGTGGCGTACCTGAGGGAACCCAAGGGCATCCAGTACATGCTGGAAGCCCTGCCGGACGTTTTGAGGAGCTATCCCGAGTGCCGTTACCTGATCGTGGGTGACGGTGACTTCAGGCCTGTCCTGGAAGCCCAGGCGCGCGATCTGCGGCTGGAACACAATGTGATCTTTACCGGCCGCCGCAGTGACATCCCTGACGTGCTGGCGGTAAGCGATATATTCGTGCTTCCCACGTTGACGGAAGCCCTGCCCACGGTTCTGGCTGAAGCCATGGCCGCGCGCAAACCTGTCATCGCCAGCCAGGTGGGTGGCGTGCCAGAAATGGTGGAAGACGGGGTGAACGGCCTGCTGCTGCCGCCGGCAGATGCCCGGAAACTGGCAAAAGCCGTCACCTCATTGCTGGATGACCCCGAACGGGCTGACGCCATGGGGAAGGCCGGCGCGGATATCGCCGCGGCAAAATTTGACCTTGACCGGCAATGCCGTCAACTGGAAGCCTGTTATACCGAACTGGCGGCCGAAGGAAGAAGGGGACATTGATATGCGTATTACCGTAGTGGAACAAAATGGCACCGGTGGGCTGGCGCATTACGCCTACCAGATGTGCACCGCCCTGGCAAACGAAGGGCATGACGTTACGCTGATCACAGCCAAACTGTACGAACTGGAAAGCTTTCCGCACAACTTCACCGTTGACCGCCGCCTCGACCTGTGGGACCTGTTCGACCGCCGGGTGGAAACCCTGCCGCGCAATGCCGTGCACGCGCTGCTGCGCAGGGTGTTCTGGCAGACCCGCCGCGCGTTCCGCGCGCTGAAACTGGTGAACGCGTGGATCGGGCTGACCCGCTTCCTTGAAAAAGACAGGCCGGATATCGTCCAGTTCGGCAAGATGAATTTCCCCTTTGAGGCATTCTTTCTGGCCCACATGAAGCGCAGCGGCCTGGTGTTGACCGAGATCTGCCATGAGTTTGAACGCCGCGAAAGCAGCGGCTTCCTTGCCCGTTATATAGACAGCCTGTACCGCGGCATCTTCACCAACTACACCGCCATCTTTTTCCACGCGAAACAGAACCGTGACCGGTTCCTCACGCTTTTCCCCGAAATACCGGCTGAACGCGCCCACCTGATCCACCACGGCAATGAAGGATTATTCCTGTCTCTGGCTGCCGGCCGCGAGCCGGTTGACCTGCGGTCACGCTACCGGCTGCCGGCGGATGAGCCGGTGATACTGTTCTTCGGCCTGCTCGCCCCCAGCAAAGGGCTGCCGGTGTTGATCCGCGCCATGGAAACCGTAAGCCGTGAGCACCGTGTCAGACTGCTTATCGCGGGGTATCCGGCCAAGAATATGGATCTGGGTGAACTGTATGACCTGGTGGAAACCTGCGGCCTGAAGGACGCGGTGATCTTTGACGTGCGCTATATACCCATCGGTGAGGTGTCTCCCTTGATGGACCTGGCTTCCATGGTGGTTTTCCCGTACCTCAGCAGCACACAGAGCGGATCCCTGCAGGTGGCGTATTCGTTCGGGCGGCCTGTTATTGCCACACAGGTAGGCGGGCTGGCCGAAGCCGTGGAAGATGGCAAGAACGGCTTTCTGGTGCCGGTGAATGACGCCGGAACGCTGGCCGAAAAGATATCCCTGCTGCTGCGCGACCCGCAATTGGGCGCGCGCATGGGGCAATACAACAGAGACCAGTCAGAGACCCTCTACAGTTGGAAATCAGTGGCTGAGACGATCACCAGGGTGTACCGGAATTTGCGCCCAACGGCCTGATTGCCTCAGGAGATCTTGCGGATGCCGTTGACTTTGGCCACAAAGCGGGGGAAGGAATCGCCGTGGCTCAGGAAAACACGCCGGATGGTATACGGGTCGGCGCGCAGTTGACGGAAGAAATTTGATCCCGGCATCAGGGTGAACGCCAGCTTGTAGCCGGCTTCACGCGCCGCGGCAATGATCTCCGCGTTGAAATCCGCCCGCCCGCCGTTGGGGTACGCGAATGTATCCACCGGCCTGCCAAGTTCCAGTTCGATCAACCGTTTGGATTCCACCAGCTCATATTTCGCCTGTTCCACCGGGATGCGGGTCATGATGGGGTGGGTGAGCGTGTGGGAACCGAATTCAATACCGTTGGCGGCCATCTCGCGCGCCTGATCCCACGTCATGAACATCTGGCTGAAATTGCTTTCATCCATATCCACGCCAAGCGCGGCCGGCAGTTGACCGGCATAGCGCTGCTTGTCCTCTTCCGGCACGGTTTTCAGGGTCTCGATCCAGCGCGTCATCTCCGCCTGTTTTTCCGCGTCGTCTGTCCAGCGCGTTTCGCCGGTCAACGGAAGCACGGCTGAGGTTTTTATGGTGTGGGTGAAGGTGTAGGCGGCCACATCCCAGAAAGATGGCTTTGATTTGCCCACAAAATCTGTGGTGATGAAGATCAGCGCGCCCATGCCGTGCTTTTTCAACAATGGATATGCCAGGGTGTAGTTGTCAGCGTAACCGTCGTCAAAGGTGATCAACGCGGATCGGGGCGGCAGTGTCGATTTTCCTTCCGCGCAGGCGGCCACGTCACCCGCGGTGACCACATGGAAGCTCTTTTTGATGTAGGCAAGCTGCCTGTCGAACATTTCGGGTGTGGCGCTGATATTCGGTTTGAAGGTGTCGCAGCAGGGGTCCAGCGGGTCGGTAACCCGGTGATAGTTGAGGACTGTCAGATTGTTGTAATTAATGGATCGAAGAACATCAAAAACCCGAAAATGGTTGAGAACATCAAAGGCTCCATCAATCAACTGCCTGCGGCGAATTCTTTTGTATTTCACGGTACCTCAATCAATAATCAGAAAGTAACAAGGCTACATTATAAGGGTGATTTGACGCTTCCCTTATGGCTTGTCAAACACAACCTGTACCCCGTTTGTCATAATGGAGCTGCCTACCAGGAAGCCCTGGTATTTTTGCAGCATCAACGCGTCGGCGGCCAGTTTCAAACCGCCTTCATCACTGCCTGAAAGCGACAGCATGCGGTGCTCCGCGTTCCAGGTGGAATCACCCAGCCCCACTTTACCAACGCTGACGCCGGGGAGCATGCGGTAGGTCACAGGGCTGTCATATGATTTGATGGCCGGGTCCGCTTCCAGATCGCTGGAGGCACCGCCGGTGGACATGTCAATATCCGGGTCTTTGCCGGCGTATACAACGTCATAATTCTCCGCGCCGGTCAGGTCACCATCCTGAAGGAAGAGGTTCAGTAAAACCGGTCCTTTTTCCACTTTCAGGATCTTGCTCTTGTTTCCCAGCCGGAAGGCGACGCGGGCGGCGGCTTCCCAGGCGGAGGGGTCAGCGGGAGGAAGGATGAACGCCAGGTTTTGCATAGACGGATCGTACGCCAGTTCGGCGCTGTACTGGCCCAGCCCGGCCGCGAGGGAGATATCTTCGTCGCCTTCATTCCCGGTACCAAAAGGAATATGGACGAGCGAATCGTTGTGGATGGTCATTTTCCACAAATCCCGGGTCAGGTTGCCGTAGTTGTTGACGGAATTGTCACACAGGTCATCGGCATTCAGGTCCAGGCTGATCTGCAGGTGATTCTTGCCGGGGCGGATCTGCGAGGGCGGTATTTCGATGCGTTCTGTCTGTTTTACCTGCGAAGCTTTTATGGGGAAAATGTTGCCGACCGGATTTTCGTTCAGGTACACATAGATCAACGAATCCTGCAAGTTGATCCCAGCGGACGGGGTGAGGGAGAAGTCAACATACGCGCCTTTTGCCACCGGCTGTTTATCCGGAAAGTTGAAGTAATAATCCAGGCTGAAGGAACCGATCCCCGATACAATGGCATCCTGGTACCCCAGGTCTTTGAATGTTCTGTCATACGCAACCGCGGCCGCGTCTGGCGTGGGGGTGGGGGTAGATGGCGATGCGGCCGGCAGTTTCTTGATCAGCGCCAGGCCGTAATAGCCCCACTCGGTGACCACCTTCGTGCGTAATGATTGCCCGGCTTTTAACACAGCTTCGTCGGTTTCACCACTGACGATCAATGCCGCGCGCGCCGGGTTCCAGGGTGAGTTATTGATCTGGATCACGCCGTCTGTTTTGCCGATGGATTCCGTGAGAAAGCCTGTGTACGGGTCCAGCGGGGTGAGCAGGATCAAATCACGCAATACCGGCAGCGCGAGCGACTTGCCCACAAAGATCAGGTGGTTATCCTTCTTAATGGTATCGGTGAGGTTCTTTAC
>CAYOKC010000024.1:33442-35728 GCA_964404415.1 uncultured Leptolinea sp.
GCCATCGAACCCAGACCGGCGGCAACGGCTAGGGCGGCCTGAAGTTCGCCGGCTGTCGGGTTATCCGGCAGCACCATGGTGGTGTTGAAATTGGTGATGACGCTGTTCTCGTAGAAGAACGGCCGGGGAAGGGTGGTCAACTTAGGCGCGGTGGGCTGCAGGATCGGCTTTATATTGACAGTTGATTCGGGCTTAATATAGACCGATATGCCATTGTCATACGTGCAGGCAATATCATTCTTAAAGACAAATTCGATCTCGTTGCTTCCGTCCACCAGGGGCGGCGCCACCCAGAGCGAGATGGGGATGTTCAGCTCGTAATCACCGGAAGCTTTCAAAGGGATGTACGCGAGCTGGGTGTAATTCATGTGAATATACAGGTAACTGTATCCGCCGGTGGACAATGCTTTTGATTTTTCGTCATCCGGCATCCTGACGGTGTACTTCAGGTTGATTGAACTGCCGGATTGGACCTGCCATTCATCCGGCAGAAAAAAGGCAAACCCGGCCATCGCATACGGTCCGTCTAACGTATGGCCTTCAAACCCCATATCCGCGAAGGTGACGGAAACAGGGGCCACACTCTCCACAACAGGTTCCGCGGCACGCGCGGGCGCCGCCGGCAACAGACTCAGGGCGACGCTCACGGTCACAATCGATGACACAAGTCGGGAGAATAGATTCATCGGATCACTCGGTTCAAGATCGCCATACAGGCTGGCGCCTTCCGGATAAGCTCGCGCGCATTTTCATGAATGGCCGGTTATTTTTTGATCAGATCTTCCTTCTTGATGGTCACATCCGCCGGTTTCTTCACCAGAATACGGATGATCAAAACAAGAATAGCCAGAACCAGTACGGCTGATCCGCCGAAGAACGCGGGCAGAAGCCATGAAGGCTGTCCCTTTACCTCGGGGATTACGCCCGCGGCATACGCGCCGGGAGTGGGGGTGACTGTCACCGCGTTGGGGACGCCGGCTGCCAGGCTTTCGCGGCTGGAACCCAGCATGGTATTGGTGGTAAGCACCTGTGTGCCGGAAATGATGGCATAGTTGCCGCCCAGTTGAGCCGACATGACGTCACTGCTCATGGCATTGGCTGCCATGGGGATGCCCGCCTGCGTGTTGCCGGTAACGGTCAGGATCATGTTGTCTTCATTCCAGGGCGATTTGACCAACTGGATATACCCCACATTGACGCCTTCAGGCAGGCTGTAATTGACCAGCATCACATCCTGTTGGGTCTGGTCTGTGGCCATATCAAACGGGGCGGGTAGTTCTTTGTTGAACTTGGAGATCACCGGCAGGGTACTCGCGCGCCCGATCACGATCAGGTTTTTTGTTTTCAGGATATCATCTGAAACCGCGTCGGCAAATACCGTGGTGAGGTTCGCGAAGGTCGTTGCGGCGGAAGCGCCCATGTAATACGCGATACCGGCGGCGGCTTCCACGGCGGCCGGGTCATCTTTTGCCAGCACCAGCGCCACATTCTGGAAGGTGGGGTCGGCATAGAAGAATTCGGGATAATCTTTCAGCGATTTCGCCAGCCTGATCTTGGTGTCATTTTCTGTTGCCACCGGAATATGGATCAAAGACGTATTGCTGATGGTCAGCCAGGCGCTGGTGGTATCCACCGTGTAGCAGCTGTAGTAGGGAACGAGATTGGTGATGATTTCCAGGATATTCTCACCCGGGCGGAGAAGGCTGGTAAGGATCTTGATATGTGACTTTGATACCAGTTCCGTATCTTTAGAGAAGCTCTCGCTGCTGATCATCTCATCATTCAGCGAGATGGAAATGGTGGTGCCGTCTATGTTCAACAACTTGGAATGGCTGGTGACCAGGTCAATATACGCTTCGCTGGTGGCCGCCTGTTCGGGAGAGATGTTGAACTTCAGCAGGGTGTAGTTTTCGCCCATCTGGTTGAAGGTGAAGGTATCGTATCCGAGATCGGCCAGGGTCTGGTCTTGAACGTAGGGGAAGCCCTTCTTTTCGGGGTTGACTTCCGCGATCAGAGAGACATCCGGACGGCCGCTGGTGATGATCCGGCCTGTGCTAACTGCCTGCGCGGCTTTCATCACGCCCTTGATGGTGTTCGCGCTGACCAGCATGGTTACCCTGGATGGATTCCAGGGGGATATGGCCATTAGGATAACGCCGTCTTCTTTGTTTTTATCGCTCAAAACAAAGTTACCGTCTTTCACCGGAAGCGGCCAGGCGATGGAGTGCAGCACCTTAAAACTGGAGAGCGGGCCGACAAAGATCAGGTTGTTTGATTTGCGGTCGG
>CAYOKC010000025.1:0-1190 GCA_964404415.1 uncultured Leptolinea sp.
ACCGGCGCCGCGCTGGCGGCCAACCGCGTCGATTTCGTCAACGAATACGATACAGGGGGAGTGGCGTTTGGCCTGATCGAACAGGTCACGAACGCGGCTTGCGCCGACACCCACGAACATTTCCACAAATTCGGAGCCGGAGATGGAGAAGAACGGCACGCCGGCTTCACCCGAAACGGCTTTCGCCAGCAGAGTTTTACCAGTACCCGGAGGGCCTACCAGCAGAACACCTTTGGGAATACGGGCGCCGAGCTGGATGAATTTCTGCGGTTCGCGCAGGAATTCAACAACTTCCTGTAGTTCTTCTTTCGACTCGTCGACACCGGCCACATCGGCGAAGGTCACAGTCGGCTGATCACCGGTGAACATCCGCGCGCGGGATTTGCCAAATGACATGGCCGCGTTGTTGCTTCCCTGCGCCTGGCGGAAGATAAAGAAGAACGCTCCGATCACCAGAAGAATAGGCAGAATGTACGCCAGTCCGGAGAGGAATCCCAACCACTGGCTGGGGGGCTTGATCTCTATCTGGATATTTTCCGCGGCCAACTGGTCGGATGTAACGCCGAGTGCTGTCAACTGCTCGACAAGTGTTGCGCCGCTGTCTTTTGTTGAGGTGGCGGTCTTCTGGGTGCCATCTTTGTATGTGACGGTCAGCTTGTTCTCATCTGTCACAATGCGGGCAACTTTATTATTTTGAACTTCAGATGCAAGCTGATTAATAGTAAGAACACCTGAAGCTGTGGTATTCTGGCTCAGGCTGAACACCACCATCGCGGCAATGGCAATGAACAGAAGAGCGTAAACCACGTAGGATTGATTACGAGAATTCACTTATACCTCCAAAACTGGATGGAAATCTTATTTCCAGTGAGGATTATACCAATCTCCACCCCTCGATGATAGCGGATGGAGATTGTATGTCTACTGTTTTTTATATGAATATTATTAATTTTTTCCAAAAATCCAGGTATCAGTACATTGTTGCCAGTCAACCAGTTCGGATTCGGAGAACCACAGGGCAATTTCTCCCGCGGCGTTTTCAACCGAATCAGACGCGTGGGTGATATTGCGGCTCATTTCCAGCGCGAAATCATGACGGATAGTGCCGGGAGCGGCTTCCCATGGGCGGGTGGCGCCCATCGTCTGGCGGACAGCCGCGACGGCATTGGTTCCTTCCCACACCATGGCCA
>CAYOKC010000025.1:1200-26148 GCA_964404415.1 uncultured Leptolinea sp.
CGCGGAGATGATGTAGCGGATCAAGCCGGCGTAGAAATCCTTGCCTTTGTGAACGGCATAGTGTTTTTCCGCGAGGCTCTCAGGGACGGCCAGGAATTTGGCCGCGACCAGTTTCAGTCCGCGCTTTTCAAGACGGGCAATGACCTCACCGGTCAATCCGCGCTGCACACCATCGGGTTTGACAAGCACAAAAGTACGTTCCATGGGAACTCCAAAGAAAAGATATGTGTAGAAGCAACCCTATTTTAGCAGGTCAGCGGCCTTCGCGTAGGCATCCAATGCTTCCTGGATGCGGTTGGACCGCAGGCGCGCGTCACCATAGGTTTGCCATGCCAGATAGTTCTTCGGGTTCTTGCGGGTCAACTCTTTCAGGTCGGCTGAGACCTGGTCAAGGGCGCGGTTCGCGTTGATTAGTTTAATATAACGGCGCAGCGCGGTGGCGAGGTCACCCTTGGAAACGGCTTCGCGCGCGCGTGCCAGGTCGGCAGCGCCGGCGTTCTTGCGCTGGCTTGCGGTTTGAGTGACGACCACAGGTTTTTCAGGCTTGTAAATAGGTCTGGGCGCAGCCGGTTTGGCGGCAACAACCGGTTTGGGAACTACGGTCTTGGGTACAACCGGTTTGCGTTCAGGCACCGGTTCTGAAACCGGTTCTTCCACCACAGGTTCAGGTTTCGCGGCCGGCACAGGTGCCGGTACAGGGGAGGGTGCAACAGATACCTGTTCAGGTTTCACAACCTCCTCAGGAGCAGGTGGTTCCAATACCGGTTCGGGTTCTTTGATAACAGTGGACTGGGCCACAGCAACCGGTTCAGGCGGCGCGACCGGCGCAGGCGGCGCGACCGGCGCAGGCGGTTCGGGTTCGATAACAACGGCAGGCACTTCCGCGACAGGTTCGGGGACTGTTTCAACAACAGGAGCAACCTCGAACTGAGCTGGCTCCGGTTTCTCTTCCTGTACAGGAGGAGCACTGATTTCCGGTTCAAGTGGAGTCCGAAGGAATTCTTCACCCAGATAACTGATGGGTATAGTAGGCTCAGCTACATAAGCAGGTTTTGCCGGTTCTGGTTCAAGCGGTGTACGCAGGAAATCTTCTCCGAGCGAGCTGATGGGAATTGTGGGTTCCATAAAAGCGGCCGATTTAGCCGGTTTCGGTTCTTCCGGTTCGACAACAGGCTCGGGGATTTCTACTACAGGTTCCGGCAATGTTTCTTGTATTACCGGGGCTTCTTCAACAGGAGCGAGGGCTTCAGGAACGAACGCGTCCGCGAATTGTTGAACGTCTTCCGTTACCACCGGTTGGGCTTCGTGGGCGAAGACTGCCGGCTCGATGGTTTGAGGTACTTCAATTTCCTCGATCGGCATTGTTGTTTCAGCTTCATACCCGTTTCCGGCCTGTGAGGCGACTTCCGGTTGTGTTGGCTGAGCTTCTTCCGCGAAAATATTCAAAGCCGGTTCGGGTTGAGGTGCCTCGGGGAATGCTTCCGGTTTCCCGGCATTCAGGTCAAACACTGTGGGTGGGATTTTCTGTTCGGCGGGTGTCTCCGGCTGTGCTGTTTCTTGCATGAAGGCTTCCACCGAGAACGGAGTATCAGATGCCGCCGCGGCGGGGGCTTTTTCTTCTTCCAGGTTTTCTCCAATGGACAGGAAATCTTTTTGCAGATCAGGAATATTCAACTCCAGATTGAATCCGGGCATGGACTCAACGGATTCTTCCGAGATAGGCATTGTATGTATCTGTTGCTTCTCGGTTTCTTCCCGTAACAACGCGGCCAAATCTGCCGGAAGGTTTTCCACCGGCGCCGCTTTGGTAAAGTCGATCTCTTCTTCTGCTTCAGCCGCCGGTTGTTCGGCAGGCATGGTCAGGTTGTCTGTCAGGTGGCTGCGGTCGGCATTCATGAAATCAACAGCTTCAGCTTTCAGGAAGTCCAGTTCCGGTGGAAGTCCCTGCTGTTCCTCAACGGGTTCATCTTTGATCACAGCGGTGATATCGGCAATGGGCTCGGGAATTTCAGGAACTGCGGGAACAGCCGGGGGAGCGGCCTGGGCAGGTTGTTCTTCCAGTAATTCTTCTCGTCCGAAAATATCAGGCCGGGCAGCCTGCAGCCAATCCGGCGGAGGCTGATGGGTGACAGGTGTTTCAGATTGAATGGGGGCGGTGGAGCCGTCTGATTCTTCTTCCGGTGTGAACAACCAATCCGGAACATTTTCAGGTATGGCGGCCGCCGGTTGAACGGTTTCACTGGGTTCCTGCTCTTTAAGTTGTGCCATCCAATCGGGTTGTTCGGGTTCAGGTTCGGGCTCCGGTTCTGGAATAGCTGCAACCGCGGGCTGAGCGGCCGGCGGCGGTGCAGCAGGTTTTTCCTCGAAGAGAGATGCCAGATCATTCCCCAGATTTTCTTTTTTCAGCCATTCCGGCTGCTCCTGGGGGGTGATATCTTTACGCAATTGCTCCAGGTACTGTTCGATCTCGGGTGTGGGGATTTCTTCATCAGAAACCGGCGCTGTGACTGTTTCTTCGGGCATCTCGAAGGGATTATCCATCATCACCGGCTGTTGCGGCGGAGTTGGAATTTCAACGGGGTTGAAATCATCCCGGAAATCCGATTCAACAGAACTAACCTGCCCATTGGTTGTCGGTTCAGCGGCTGAACGTAACCAATCCGGCATATCACGACCGGTGGGTTTTTCTGCCGCGCTGGTATCTTCAATAGGAACGGGCTGGGTAGTCTCACTCGATGTCAGGAATGGGCTGGAAGGAAGCGTTCCGGGCAAAGTCTCCAGCGGACCCTGGGCGGGTTTGGGTGCTGGTTGTGCCGGTGTGGGTGGTTCTTCCGTTGATTCTTCGCCGAAATTCCGGAGGAAGTCCAGATTTTCTTCACCGGTTTGCAGAACACCGGTTTCACCCGGAACCCGGAGGGGAGCTGTAATGGCATCAGACGAAGCGGCCGGCGGTTCCGCCGCCAACGCTTTCAACCATTCGGGAATATCACCCGGTTCAGCAGCCGGGATGGCTCCATTCGACGATGACAGGAATGGATTGGCCGGTTGGTTCGCATTCAGCGAATTATCAGGTTCTGAGGAAAAGTTATCGCGAGAGGTTGGTTCGTCTGTTGTCATATTTTTTCCAAAATTGAATCCACTGTTTGGGGTGGCTGGACTGACGCCAGCAGTCGTACCGGTATTGCCAGCCGCGCCTGATGACGGGGATGCATCCAGGTCTGGCATCCAGGAAGGTGTTTGACTTCTTTGTCCAAAATCTGATCCGGTGGTTCCGGCCATGCCTCCACCTGTGCCGGTGGAAGAAAATGACAGGTTTCCCGGTATTCCTGTAGTTGCAGTTTTCGGGCCTGATCCGTCAGGAATATCAAGCAATACCCGTTCATCCGGTACTTTCTTGATATCCGGCTGATCGGGTGTGACAAATTCATAATACGGGTCAAGATCACGCAGACGCTGCTGCAGCGTCTGCATTTCCTCGATCTTGATGACCGGAGACCGGGATTCAAATAGGATCCGGCTGGCTTCAAAACATAGTGGAAGCTCTTTCAACAATTCACGGCATGTCTGGATCGTTTCTTCTTTTTTGCCGCTCCGCAAATAGGCCTGAGCAAGCAGCACTTTGACATCCATGCGTGAAGGATCTTCGATCAATACTGAATTGATTTCATTGATCGCGTTTGACAGCATATCGCCGTTCAGGTACATACGGATAAGGTTGCCGTTTGTACTGGGCAGGCGAGAGGTGGCAATGCCGTCACGAAGTTTATATAACCTGCGGCGTTCGTTTTGCAGCGCGGTGTTGCCAAGCTGGGCTTCATTGGCGCGTTCCATGTGCCAGATGGCGCCGCTCAGGTTGGTTTGTTTTTCACGCAACAGACTCATGCCCAGGTTGGCCACGAAATCATCCGGAACAGACGCGAGAACCTTCTGGAATGCGGTTTCCGCTTTATCATATTCGCGCAGTTCAAGGTGCGCCTTGCCTTGCAAGCGGTAGGCGTCCAGGCAATGCGGATAGACATCAAGAATACGCTGGCAGGATACCAGTGCTTCGTCTGATTGGTTATTATTGATCAGGTCTTCAATGTCACGACAGTATTTTCTCAGGGGGATTCTTGGCATAAATTAATATTTCTCCTCCCAATTGCCTAGTATGCACCAAACGAAAGATTAATGCAAGAAAGATTTAATTAAAACAAGTCGTATAGTCATAGTATTAACAGAATTGAAAAGAGGCTGTCCATCGGAATTCTTATATGGACAGCCTCTTTCATTGTTGATCATTTACTCACCCAGATAGTCGCGGAGGCGGCGCCGGATGGTTGGGTGCCGCAACCGGCTTAATGCCTGTGCCTCAATCTGACGCACACGCTCGCGGGTGACGCCCATCTTGCGGCCAACTTCTTCCAGCGTGTAAGCCTGGCCGTCCAACAGCCCGTAGCGAAGCTGCAGAATGCGTACTTCACGAGGGGGCAGGGAATTCAACACGTCTTCCAGATGCTCTTTCAGCAGATTGTAGGTAGCTGTGTCATCGGGCGGGGGAGCCTCGTCGTCTTCGATGAAGTCACCGAGAACCGAATCTTCTTCGTCATCGGTCGGCGTTTCCAGTGACAGCGGCCGCCGTGCCACCTGGATCATATTCTCCACTTTCTTGGGTGGAACCTCGAGCGCGTCTGCCAGTTCTTCCACGGATGGTTCGCGGCCCAGGCGCTGGGTCAACTGGTGCTGCACACGCAACAGTTTATTGATCTGGTCGCCCATATGGACAGGCACACGAATGGTGCGTCCCTGATCCGCGATGGCGCGGGTGACAGCCTGGCGGATCCACCAGGTGGCGTAGGTGCTGAATTTATGGCCACGGCGGTAGTCAAATTTCTTGGTGGCGCGGATCAGGCCGATGTTTCCTTCCTGAATGAGATCGAGGAAGGGCACACCGCGCCCCATGTATTTCTTGGCCACAGAGATCACAAGGCGGGAGTTGGCGGTGATCAGGTGTTCCCTGGCGGCCCAGCCGTCTTCGATCAGGTGGCGTAATTCAAGGCGGCGTTTTGTGGCTACATTGCCTTTTGCCAGTTCTTCACGGGCCATACGTCCGCGTTCAATGCGTTGGGCCAGATCAACTTCTTCTTCCGCGGTAAGCAACGGAACCCGGCTGACTTCCTTCAGGTACAGACCGATCGTGTCATCGGTATCAATGTTCGCCAGATCATCATAATAGGTGGTCTGTCCCTGTTCCTCTTCCGCCGCTTCCTCTTCTTCAAGAGAAAGTTCGTCTTCCGCCGGTTCTTCAATGGCCGAGGGTTCTTCAATGTAGTTAATACCCGCGCTCAACAGGGCGGCGAACGCTTCTTCAAGCTGTTCCACATCCTGTTCAGCTTCCGGGAAGAAATGAAGAATATCGTCGATGGTTACAAAAGATTTCTGGCGGCCAAGTTCAATGAGTCTCGCAATTGCAGAATATTCTTCATCTTCATCAACTACATGCAAAATCGCATCATCCATAGAAGTTTATTATTAACCTTATCCTTTTATAATTAACCACAATATTCCTTTGTAAAAATAGCCAGTATTCAGAATACTCTTTTTCACAGGGCATTTCAATACCCTAAGGCTGTGGAGTTTCAGAAACCTGTACTGTGGGTGTTTCCGTTTTCTTGATCATCGAGTCCATGGTCAGAAGGTCGATGATATTCTGCAGCGTGTATGAATTGACAATGTAGATGGCGTCAGCCACTTTGACGTAGTTGCCGCTTACTATGGCGGTTTTGTTCCCGAAGATGATTTCTTTTGTGGAACCGCTCCCATCAACCAACGTAAGTTTTTTCGACTGCGCGCCGATCCCCATGGCGCTTTCATTTGTCGATGATTCCAGTGTACTCACTGGCTGCATGGATTGCAACTCCGTTATAAGCTGCATCACTTTTCCGGCATCCGCCGGGGTTCCGGTATCCTGGTCAATACTCCAGTCGCTGAAAGTCTTGCCCATCCGAAGGCTGATGGATTGTCCTTCGGGATCTTCGTACTTGATCAGACGGGTTTCTTCCATTTTTATATCGGCCAGAGGTGCCGGGATTTCAGTGGCGGTAGGGGTGGATTCTCCTTTTAGAAGGGAAGGATTCTTCTGCGTGTAGAGGGCAAACGCGATCAACACAGCCATGATACCCAGCAGGATCAATGTGGGTTTCTTGACCATGGATTACCCTCTCTTTTTCCGTTGAACCGAGGTGACGATGCCGGCGACGAGGATCAAGCCGGGGATCAACAGCACGGTGACGAGGAAGATAAGGCCATTTGAAAAAACCGTCGGCGGGTTCAGGGTACGCTGGGTGTTGTCACGCGGGGTGAGATTTATCAAATCTTCCTGGCCGGCTGCCCAGTCAATGGCATTGATAATGAGAACGCTGTTGCCATACTGTGGATAATTATTATCAGCGGCAAATTCCGAATCACCAACCACTACCAGGCGCGCGTTCGTGGTATTGTTCTGAGCCGCCATGGCGATCATCAATGGACCGATATTGTCTGTCTTCTCATCCGGAGCAACTTTCAGGCTTTTGATGCTTTCCTGGTCTGTTTCACCCCAGGAGGCACTGGATGAATTAACCAGAGGGTATCCGGTGACATTGGCATTGGTGCTGTCAAAGGTGATGGACCGCGCGACAGGGAATAAAGTGTAAAGCCGCTGCAGCCGCTCCGTAATGGCATGGTTCCCATAGCTGTTGGTAGCCAGTACTGTCGGCGGGTTGACGTTGGTGTCGATCATTAGATCGTCGTTCAGGGTAATGCCCCAGTCGGATTTCAGATACGCGCCCAGCAAGTCATCAGCAGGTTTAATACCACTTTCGGCTGAAGGATTGTCCAACCAGACCAGTGCTTTACCTTTATTCAGGTAATCCTTCAGCAGGTCTACTTCCTTCTGGTCGAGTGACGTGGTGTTACCGGCAATCACAATAGCCATGGCATCGTCAGGTATGGAAGCCGTATTCAACAAAGACAGCGTTTTAACAGTGTAATTCTTGCCTTCCAACACCGATTTGACCAGGCTGTAACTATCCTGTCCGTTTGCTTCGATCGGGTATTCACCATGCCCCTGCAGAAAGTAGACATTGCGGTTACCCGGATTGGAGAGGCGAACCAGCGCGTTGGAGATGCCTTTTTCGTCCGCATAGGTGACCTGTTCGCTGCGGCCTTCCATGGTCAAAACAAGGGTGCCGTCACTGGTAATCTTCGCGGCCTCCGCGGCAGCCGGATCCGCGTTGGGATCCACGAACGTGTAATCCAGTTTGCCGGCTGATTCGATCTTGTAGTTCTCCAGTAACTGTTTGGCAGTTTCAGTAGAAAATTGCGGCGTGAAGAACCCGGTGACCGTTACATTGGACGGCAGTTTCTTGAGGATATCCAGCGTTTCAACCGTCAGTGTATTGTTTTTGTCCTGAGTGATATCCCAGCGTTTGGAATAGGTGTTCCCCAGATAGTTGACAACGGCCACGATCCCCAGCACGGCGATGGTCATCAGCAGAACATTGGATGTGTTCTTACCCTGGCGCCCGGTGACATATTCTTTGGCTTTTTCCGGATCCAGGAAAATGAACAGGGCGATTCCCAGGATGATCACCGCGAGAGAGATGCGTAAAGCCAGGGTGACTTCGCGCTGTAAAACATACAAACCCAGCGCGGTCAACGCGGCCGCGATTGAAAGGTAAAGCCCGTAGGGGGCGAATTTCTGCAATTTCTTGTTCATTACCTCCACCTTCTCGATTCGATTGACGCGCTGCCAAGGAAGAGCGCGAAAATGGTCATACTCAGGTAATAGACCAGATCTTTTACTTCGATCACTCCGTTATAAAACGAATTATAGAAATGCCCTTGCAACCCGAGGTATTGCATCACACTGCCGGCGACGCCGCCGAATGCCTGCCCGGGATATTCGATCAGGAAGAAGAACAACATGATACCGAGTGTGGTGAAAAAGACGGCGATCTGGTTGGAGAACAGCGATGACGCGAACACGCCAACCGCGATGAATGCCGCCACCATGAGAATGATGCCAAGGTAGCCGGAGAGCACCAGGCCGAGGTCTAATCCCGGTTTGATCATGAAACTCAGGGTCAACGGGAATACCCAGGTGAATACAATGATCAACAGGTAAAAAAGGAAGGCGCCCAGCCATTTGCCCACGATTAATTCCCAGTCACGGATGGGTTTGGTCATCAACACTTCCAGTGTGCCGCTTTTCTGTTCATCCGCCAGCAGCCGCATGGTGATGGCCGGGGTGGTAAACAGGAAGATAGTGACCATAGGCGCAAGCACCATCCGGATATCCGGCACATACTGCTGCATTGAGGAAACATAATAATTAAAGTAGAAGATCAGTCCCTGAACGAGCATGACCAGGAACATGACGGCGTATGCTATGGGACTGTTGAAATACTGCCTTAATTCCCGTTTGGCGATAGTCCAGATGTTTCTCATAAACGTTTGCTCCGTCGGGATCAGTCTTCCACGGTGCCGTCAAGCAGCGGCCGGGAAGGTTCATCCTGGGTTAGTTGCATAAAGATATCTTCAAGGCTGAGGCTGCTGGTTTTCATTTCAAGCAGGCCGATTTTGTTGTTGACGATCGCGCTGGCGATCTGCGGGCGCACGTCCTGACCGGCTGCCATGGAGATCTCCACTTCGTCACTGCCTTTGACTTCGGCGTTAGTCACGCCCGGCAACGGGGAGACCAGGGCAAGCAGGTCTTTCGCGTCACCCTTGATCTTCACCTGCACCCGGCGGGCGCCGACGCGGCGTTCCTGCAGGCTGGCGGGGGTATCTTCGGCCACGATGCAGCCCTTGTTGATGATGATCACCCGGTTGCATACCTGCTCCACTTCTGTCAGGATGTGGGTGGAGAGCATCACGGTGTGGTCTTTGCCGATCTCGCGGATGATATTGCGTACTTCGATCACCTGTGCGGGGTCCAGCCCGATGGTGGGTTCATCAAGGATGAGCACTTCGGGGCGATGGAGGATGGCCTGGGCCAGGCCGAGGCGCTGGCGCATTCCTTTGGAGAGGTTGCCCACGTACCCGCCGGCGCGGTCATCAAGGTGCACTTTCTCGAGCACTTCGTCAACGCGGTCATCCAGGTCGGGGATGTGATGAAGCTCGCCCATGTAGGTGAGGTACTCCATCAGGGTCATATCGTTATATAAAGGAACAGATTCCGGCAGGTAACCGACCAATTTGCGCACGTCCAGCGAGTTTTCCAGTACATCAAAACCGCCTATCTCGGCTGTGCCGCTGGTGGGCGGCATGTAACCGGTGAGCATGCGCATGGTGGTGGTTTTCCCTGCGCCGTTCGGTCCTAAAAAGCCTAGGATCTCACCTTTTTCCGCGCTGAACGTGAGGTCGTCCACCGCACGGCGTGAACCGAAGTCTTTGCAAAGACTTTTGACGCGTATCATTCTGTACTCCTTGGAGTAAGTATCACAAACGCGGCTACCACGAGGGACGCCGGTTGAATTTGGACAAAAAAGTGATATAGAATGCACAACCTGAAAAAGATTTCACGTGTGACGTATTATTTTATACAACTTTCGCATACCTGAAGTCAATCAGTTAAACCGATTTCTAATCAAACCCTAATCTGACAGATTCCCTTGTCAGGGTAAAGAGGCTGCCTTATAATGGGGCTGTTCGGGGTGTGGCTCAGTCCGGCTAGAGCACACGGTTCGGGACCGTGAGATCGGAGGTTCAAATCCTCTCGCCCCGACTCTAAAAGGGAAAATCTTCGAGAAATCGAAGATTTTTTGTTTAATTTCATAGGGTGTGCTCGATTTTGAGCGCACCCAGGCATTATTTGTCCATCGACATATCCAATAATACGGTTCATTTCTTAAGTTTTTAATTTTTACGCAAAACCAATAATTTGAAACGAATTGGTGACTAAAAAACAGCTGAACAGCATAACTCAATGTTATTCAAGTTAGTAAATGGCCGATCTTTTTAAAACATTGACTTTGGGTATCTCCGGCTCTGGTGCGCTCAAAATCGAGCGCACCCTATACAAGATGGCGAATTATTCACCCATTAACTCATCTGATAAAAAGTCATCTGCTTTGCCGCACCAATCCGGTGCGTATACCCCAATCCGAACATATCGGTGAAAACTAGACCATTGCCAATCATTCACCTGATCGACCAGGCCATGTTTTAACGGGTTGTAATGGATGTAGTCAATATGATTATTTAAATCTTCCTGGTCATACAAAACATGGGTCCAATAGCGGCGTTGCCAGATCGTCACTTCCCTGCGTTTGATCCGTGATTCAATCTTTTCGGAATTGCCATTTTCATGATTTTGCATATATTCATGTGAAAAATTCCGTTTTATCTCATTCCATCGCACTGCGTAATTTGAATCCCCTTCAGGTAATTGCCATATAACGTGGAGATGATCTGGCAACAGGCAGACAGCTAAGGTTTCAAATGGGTGTTTTAGGCGCACCTTCATCCAGACTTTTCGCAAAATAGCACGGCTTTCCGGGGATGCCAGAATCGGTTTACGGTTGAATGTGACAACCGTAAAGAAAAATGTTCCACCGGGTTGCATGATCCTTCGGTATTCAGGCATAGAATTTCTCCCCTGGTTTTTGTATCATTATTGATGATCATTTTATAAAAAAAATAATCGCCCAAATTTGAATAATTGTAATTCCGTCCTGGGTGCGCTCAAAATCGAGCACGCCCTATATTTTTTTTATCCGCGCCATCGTTTGACCGCCAACTGGGTATACTAGTGATATGTTATTTATAAAACTAAGGAGTTAACCATCCAATGGATGTAAAGAAATTTTCCCAAATGGATATCCATATCCCCACCCATGCCAATTCGCTGCCGGATAAGGTTCTGGCGATCATCAACCAGGACGTGGAGATCAAAACGCTGTGGCGCATCTCCAACGTCAACGCGATTGACCGCTTACAGATGACCGACCACGGGCCGGTTCATTACCAGATCGTGGCCAACATCGCCATCCGCCTGGCGCGCATTCTGATGAAGAACAATGTCGAGATGTCGATCGTCAAGAATTACGCGCTGACCAATGAACATGCTGAACTGGTGATACTGCTGGCCAGCATTTTCCATGACCTGGGTATGTCGATCCACCGCGAAGGGCACGAAGGTTTCAGCCTGTTCCTGGCCAACAGTATTCTGCACCGCATCCTCGACTTCTTGGATGTGGAAGAGCGCACGATCGTGATCTCCGAGGTGCTGCATGCCATCATTTCACACCGCAGCGGCGGTAATCCTTACACCGTTGAAGCCGGCATTGTGCGCGTGGCAGACGCGCTGGACATGAGCGAGGGCCGCTCACGCATACCGTATGAAATGGGGATCTTTGACATCCATTCCATTTCCGCCGCGGCGATTGACAAAGTGGAGATCGCGGAAGGCGGGACAAAGCCGATCCAGATCAAGATCCAGATGAATACGATGGCTGGAATTTTCCAGGTGGATGAATTGTTGAAACACAAATTGATGGGTTCCGGCATTGAAAAATACATCATCATCAGTACCTATATGGTTGACGAATTGGGCAGCCGCCTGGTCAAGGAGTTTGAGGTCGATTAATAAGCAGCAATGTTCTGCTGAAGGAAGCCCTTCAGTCAGGGATATGGGAACAGGCAAGTAACAGAGATATAACCATCAAGTGGGATCCATTGCGGTCCCACTTTCTTTTTTATATACATGGCAAATTATTCTGTCAGCATGCAAGGAAGGAAGTGCTATTGAAACTGGCATGCTATTTGTAATGAAACAGTGACATCACCGGGAAAATGAGCCATGAAAAATATCCTCTTAGCAATTCTTTCAATCATTCTGTGTGCCGGCTGCCTGACAGCACCTGCACCCGATCCCGGCCCGGTGGAAACCGCTGTAGCCCGCCAGTTGACGAAAGAAGCGACCAAAGAGCCCACGCCCTTGCCGCTCCCCCCGATATGGACTCTCCCGCCGCCGGCCGTCAGCGCGCCCACGCGCAAGCCAACCGACCCCGCGCAGCCAACCGTGACCGCGTTCACCCTGGTTCCACTGGCCACGAAGATCGTCAAAAAGACTGCTGCGCCGGATGAACGGACGATCACCTATTCGGTCACCGGCTACTCCGATTCGGTTGAGGTCACCTTCGTCAAACCGGATGGGGTGGTGGAGAGCGGTGTGTTTCCGCTTCCTTTTGAAAAGACCCTGGTCTTTAAAGTTGGTACGCCGCTATCGCTTTTCGGGAGGATCCAGAGCGATTTTGGTACCATCACCTGCCAGGTAAAGTCCGGCGGAAACCTTGTCAAAGAGGCGACGGCGACCGGCAACAACCGTATGGCGTTCTGTTCGGATATCACTGCGGAATAAGGTATGATTGGCGTAACCATGGATAAAAAGACCACCAATAAAAAAACTGAACACCAGCGCGCCGTTGAAAAAAGCGGGAAAAAGCAGCGGAACGGAAAAGCGGATCAACCTGTATGGATGTCCGACCCCAAAAAAGCGGCTGTCCAGATGTCACGTTCCCGGAATTTGCGCGGCTGTTACAGCACGGCGGTGATCATCTTACTGGTCGTGATCACGATCGGGGTGATCTACGTCACACTGCGATAATTTATTTCATATTACCGGTCGTACTCCCTGATTTCTTGAGTGGTAAAAAAAAGAAAATTGCACCATAATGAGAAGGAATAATGGCGCTTGACCTTCAAGATTACGCGCCCGGAGATCAGGAAACCGCATGAAACGCGTACTAATCCTTACAATCATGGCGACTTTTTCGCTTGCCTGTCTGCTTTCTCCCGGGCTTCCATCCGGTCCGGTACAGACCGAGGTAGCCAGGCAATTGACCAGTCTCGTCACCAACACCCCGACGGAAATGAACCTGCCGGCCATAGTCACCCTGGTACCTCCATCCATTGGTTTACCCACAAGAAAACCGGGCGTTTTCTATATCGAAGAAGCAACGGCAACTCCAAATATTTACGCGCCGCTGCCAACCGTACCGCCGAAGCCAACCAAAGAGCCGACTTCCGATCCGGAAGCGCCGCCGCCTCCCGAACCGGTGGGTAAGCAAATTCAATACAAAGTGAGCGGCACAGCGGCATCGGCTGAGATCGCGATCATCACACCGGAAGGTAACCTGGAGGCGGGGACGTTTATTCCACCTTTTGAACGCGAATACACGTTCATGCCGGGCGCGTACCTTTCATTGACCGCACGTGTGCTTTCAGAAGCCGGTGACGTCACCTGTGAGGTAATTTCCGATGGCGAGATACTGGTAACCAATAGAGCCGAAGGAACGGGGCAGATGGCGACCTGTGTTTTTGAACTTCCGGAATAGACCATCTAACCTATTCAGGGACACTAATTAACATGGTAAGGACTAACCCGACGATTTCGTCGGGTTGTCTTATGTTAAGGAATCATCCGGAAAGCCGATAACAAAATAGTAATGTGTAGTTATAAAAAAGTTGTTCCTGCTAAATCATTGTTTTCAGAAGGAGCCCTTCATGCAGGTATCCGAGTTTATTGACAGCGCACGGATAGCCAACCGGCTGATGGAGCTTTCGCGCCGAGCCGAAGCGCGCCGTAAAGGCGAAAAAGTGGATGAAGCGGCAGAAAAAGAAGCGGATAAGGATGAAGTCATCTTAAGCGGGGCTTCGGCAACGGAAGCAGCCGGGGCGAAAACCGCCGCTGCTCCCGTTGAAAATACGCAAATCAACCTGGCTGATTTGATCGCGAAACTAAAGGAACTTTACGCGAATAAGCCGCAGGCACAGGGGCAGGTTCAAATTCAGGCCAGCGTCACACAGACTGTGGAAGTGGAAGCCAGTTTCTCTTTTTCCATGTTAGAGAGAGTGGACGGACTGGTACGCAATTCTCAAAGGTCCGCGGAGACTGACCGCTATCTTTTTGAATTCATGGACGGTGTCACCTTCA
Source organism: uncultured Leptolinea sp. (assembly GCA_964404415.1). Taxonomy (GTDB): domain Bacteria; phylum Chloroflexota; class Anaerolineae; order Anaerolineales; family Anaerolineaceae; genus Leptolinea. The sequence continues at coordinate 15,161 of CAYOKC010000025.1, forward strand.
AGATCACCGATAAATGGACCAGCCGGTCAACCACCGTGTGGGGTGACCCGCATGTGGATGTGAATGACCTAGAGGGAAACTATGACGGCGATTTTCAGGATATGAAAGGCAGCAATTCTCAAACCACCTTTATGTTGCAGGATCAGACACGGGTCACATTTACCGCCATGGATACCGGGGTGATCGAGAAGGTGGATATCTTCAAAGGGTATCAGCACCTGGAAGGCATCGGGCAGGGTTCCTCTGAATGGACAGATGAGAACAGGTTGTTCGCGTCCACCGTTGACACAAATGTATCGAAAGCCCTTGCCCTTGATAAAGGTGACACTGTGCATGCCGGCGGCGATGGAAACGACTGGTACACGGATGATGGTCAACTTTTATGGGGTAAGACAACCGGCCCGGTTGTCACATCACGGCCTTCGGCAGTGTGGCAAATGAGTTACAAAGAGACGGTAACCCGTCAGGAAGAGATCCAAATTAATACACAGGCATAACCGGGGAGAGTAATGATATCTCCAGAATCGACGATGTAAAATCTATGTAAAAAAGAGGTCAGACGTCTGGCAATCAAGGTGTATCTATGCTAGAATACTTTTGAACGATCCACGGTAGCCCCCCTCTATCGTGGATCGTTCATTTAATATGAAATACGGGGGAAATGATGATAAGGTTCTAATAAATGGAATCGGGTATCGGTTGTAGAATCAAAAGAAAAAACGGAGCGAATGTAATGACCGATCTTCTTTGCCATACCGATTCATATATGAAAACATTCACCGCGAAAGTGGTTGCTGTCAATGAAGAAACCAGATCGATCATCCTGGATCGCACGGCGTTCTATCCGGGCGGCGGAGGCCAGTTGTGTGATACCGGCTCTTTGAAAGCCGGCGGCATCGAATATCCGGTGGTCAAGGTAAAAAAGTCGCCGGAAGGCATCGCCCATGAGATCGGTGAGGGAAGTTCTTTGCCGGCTGTTGGAATGGAAGTCACCGGAGAGATTGACTGGAACCGCCGCTACAAACTAATGCGCACCCACACGGCCATGCACATCCTGTGCGGTGTTGTCTTTCGTGATTTCGGCGCCCAGGTGACCGGCGGGGACATGGAACCGCTCAGCGGGCGCATGGATTTTGAATTCGAGAACCTGTCAAAAGACCTGGTAGGTGTGATCGAAGAAGCGGTGAACAAGGAAGTGGCAGCCGCACGCGATGTGCGCGTCAAGATTCTGCCGCGTGAGGAAGCTTTCCAGATCCCCGACCTGATCCGTACCAAGATCAATCTGCTTCCCCCGGGCATTCCGGAAGTGCGTACCATCGAGATCGTCGGGTTGGACCTTCAGGCCGATGGCGGCACGCATGTGGCCAACACCCGTGAGGTAGGCCGGATGCGCATCACGGATTACAAATCCAAAGGCAAGATCAACAAACGCATTTATGTGGAACTGGACGACTAGCTCACGGTAGCAGGGGGCAGTCAACCTGATCAAAAAATTCAGAGGCTTTCGCCGGGAGACCGGTGGAGGCCTCCATTTTCTCATACCGGCGCCACATGGAACATAACGCCGGGGTCATACCGTAGTTTAACGTGTTGGCAGTCAGGCTGGTTTCAAGTGCCCGGTCACCCATACCGGTCTGCGCGAATCCTTCGATAAAGGGAAGATATTCCATGCCGGTTTTACTGCGCAATCCTTTTGACTCCGCCTCAGAAGCCAGTTCGGGGATCTTGACCCATTCGTTGAACTGCCGTGCCAGGTCTGCTTTTTGATAGTAGTAGCACCAGTCATGCTCCGGTTCGGAGCCGAAAACATCATCGCGCAGCAGCGCTTTTTCGGAATCCGGAAGTATCAAGCCGGTATTGGAAACGGGCAGCATGTCGCGTTCGATGCCGCCCAGGTCTTCCGAGAGTCGGGTGGGCGCCTGCGCGTAGAACGGATCCAGCACACGCAGACATTCACGCCCGGCCGCAAAGGATACTCCCAGCATTTCATCCGTCGTTCCGGAATATGTAACATCCCGCAGGGAGTAGTCGACCGGCAGGCCGGGTTCATAGGCAGTGAAGTAATTCCCCCGGGCGCGCGGTCCGATAAAGAACCAGTACTGCGCCTTTTTTGTCACCGGTTCCTTCGCGTACATGGCATTTAACGCGAAGCCGACGGCATAGTCAGAGATGTAACTTGTGGGTAATTTGGGCGCGATGACGGCTGTGTTGGGCTTCAGTTCCGGCGCACGCCATTTTAACTGCCAGTAATAACTGCGCTGGATTTCCCAGTTTTCGGCATACTTTTGGGCGGTCAACATCTGGGAATAGGCGGCCATCACCACAAAGAAAGAGATCAGGACGAGCATCCGCGGCCGGCTGCGGGTGAGCCATGCGCTGACGGCCATCAGCAGCAGGGCCGAGCCGGCCATTGGCGCCAGTGTAAAACGGTCTGACCACAGGCCGATCAACGCCTGGCGGTTTGTGCTCCACACGGGTAATCCCCCCAGGATGAGCAGCAGCAGTCCGGTCACCAGCGATTGTGACAGAAACCGGGTGTTTTCATGGTCGTCATCTGTACCATCGAGAGAGACCTTCCAGAACCAGAATGCTGTGACGGCCGTGCCGGCGATAGCCAGCATGAGCTGGATGATGGAACGAAAATCCAGCGTGGCCGGTTTGAACGCGTCCACCCACACACTGAAGGCGGTTGAAAAGGTATCCTGCAGGGCGAATTGTGCAAACTGCTTGATGGTTGCCGCGGGATTGGTCAACAATGAACTCAAGAGCGTGGGTGAGTTCTCCGCTGAGAGGCGGGGGTAATACCCGAAACGCCACACGGCAAAGAGGATCAACGGGAGCAGGTATGGCAGCCAGGACGCGAGCGCCTTGCGCATAGTCGCTTTCTTTGATTGGCTGTCACGATTCCAGAAAAAGAAGAACAGCAAGACCGGCCGGATCAATTCAGAGGCGGCGAAGTATTCCATAGTCAACATCTGGAGCAGCGAGAAGAAACAGGCCAGGACAACCATCCATATCGTAGCCCGGTCCCGTTCCAGGGCTTTGAGCATCAACCACAGGCTGGCAAAGAACAAAGCCTGAGACAGGAAGTGCTGACTGTACGCGATGGAAATAGTGGTCTGCGTGAAACCGGGGAATACCAGCAGCAGCAATGCCGACAGCCGGCATTCCCAGCGGCGTGCCGGCCAGACAAGTGACAGGGTTTCCGCGAAAAACCAGGCGGCCAAGATCCTCGTCCAAAGCGTGAAGAGCTGCCAGGGGAGGGGTGAGACGCCGAACAGCGGAACGGTCAACAGGTACGTCCAGATGGAAAACGGCCTGTCGGCCATGAAATAATTCCAGTATTCAGCCGGATTTTTAATTAAATTAAGGAATACAACCTGCCAGTCATCCCAGTAAATACCCAGGCGTGAAAGGTACTGGAGATAGATTACCGCGTAAAGGAAAACCAGGACGAGTGGAAATATCCAGGGATTTTTTCCGTTGATTTTAATCTTCATGAATCCTCGGCGTTTCAGGATATGACCCTGATTGTATCCGAAATATGGGAGGGGTACCGCAGGCTTGGATTTTTGATTATGCTAAAATCAAGCACGTGAACGAGGAGACATCAGGATGGGCAAACAGACCATAAAAATCATCATACTGACATTGACATTAGCCGGCACATCACTGATGTGTTCGATATTTACCCCCTCCAACAATCCTACGCCATCTCCGGAGCAGAAACAGGCCACGATCAACAGCCTCCAGTTGACGGTCTCCGCGATCGAGAAGAACGCAGTCACCCAGACCCCTGTGCCAACCATGGGACAGGCGATCCCGACGATGGTCAAACCGGCCTCCGGATCCATCAGCGGCAAAGTATCCTTTCCGTCCGAGGGTATCCCACCGCTTCGGGTGGTGGCGATCAACACCAAAACGGGCGAATTCTATTCAACGGAAGTGATCGATAGCGGGGTATACGTACTGGATGAAGTTCCGGCGGGAACATACCATGTAATCGCCTATCCACGCGATAAAGCCAGTTCAGCCGGAGCGGGCGGATATTCCCGGGCTGTTTTGTGCGGTTTGACAGTCAATTGCACGGATCACTCCCTCGTAGATGTCGAAGTCCGTGACGGGGTTGATTTGACCGAGATATTCCCGGGAGACTGGTATGCGCCGGAGGGATCATTCCCTCCCGATCCACTAGAATGACAATCGCGAAATCCATACAAGATGTAATTCCATCGCCTTTGTGTTAGAATAAATGAACCGTTTGTTCTAATAAAAGGATCCATATGGACTTCAAACTGACTGCTCCCTATATCCCCACCGGCGACCAGCCGACAGCCATAGAGCAACTGGTGGGTGGTGTCAAGAATGGCATGCAGCACCAGGTATTGCTGGGTGCCACAGCCACGGGTAAAACTTTCACCATGGCGAACATCATTCAGCAACTTCAGATGCCCGCCCTGGTGATGGCACATAACAAAACCCTGGCCGCGCAGTTGTACGCGGAATTCCGCGAATTCTTCCCGGAAAACGCGGTGGAATACTTTATTTCATATTACGACTATTATCAGCCTGAGGCGTACGTCCCCCAGCGTGACCTGTACATCGAAAAAGAGACCGACATCAACGAAGAGATCGACCGGTTGAGGTTGGCGGCGACCGCGGCGATGATGAGCCGGAAAGATGTGGTCATTGTGGCATCCGTGTCGTGCATATACGGTCTGGGTGACCCTTCGAATTACGGCCGGGTGGTCGTCCACATGGATACCGGTCAGATCTTCCGCCGCAACGCGCTGCTGCGTCAACTGGTGGAGAGTCAGTATCAACGCAATGACATGGAACTGCGTCCCGGTACCTTCCGGGTGCGCGGCGATTCGCTGGAAGTATTCCCGGCATACGAAGAGCAGAAGGTATACCGAGCTACATTCTTTGGCGACGAGATCGAGAAGATCACGGCGCTGAATCCGGTCACCGGTGAGATCTACGATCACCCGCAATCCATCGATATCTACCCGGCGAAGCACTATATCGCCAACGAAGACCGGCTAAAGAAAGCGATCGGGGATATAGAAGGCGAGCTGGATGATCAATTGGCGTATTTCAAGGCAAACGGCAAGCTGCTCGAAGCGCAGCGCATTGAACAGCGCACCCGTTATGACCTTGAAATGCTAAAAGAGGTGGGGTACTGCTCTGGGATCGAAAACTACTCCCGACACCTTGACCAGCGACCGGCCGGCTCCGCCCCCTGGACGTTGATGGATTACCTGCCCAGCGAATACCTGCTATTCATTGACGAGTCGCACATGACTGTACCGCAGGTGCGGGGCATGTACAACGGTGACCAATCACGCAAGCGGGTACTCACGGAATACGGATTCCGTCTTCCTTCCGCGCTGGATAACCGTCCGCTTACATTCGATGAATTTGAATCCCGGATGGGGTATACCATCTACACATCGGCCACACCGGGCCCGTTTGAACTGGGCAAAGCGCAGCAGATCGCCGAACAGATCATCCGCCCCACCGGATTGATCGATCCAAAGGTGGAGGTCCGCCCGACAAAGGGGCAGGTGGACGACCTGATCACCGAGATCCACAAACGGGTGGAACGCGGTGAGCGTACGCTGGTCACTACGTTGACCAAACGCATGTCGGAAGACCTTGCGGATTACCTGAAAGAGATCGGCATTAAAGTCCACTACCTGCATTCCGAAGTGGACACGCTGGAACGTGTGAGTATTTTGCGGGATCTGCGGCTGGGTGTGTATGACGTGCTGGTGGGTATCAACCTGCTTCGCGAGGGACTTGACCTGCCGGAGGTTTCACTTATAGGTATTCTTGATGCCGATAAGGAAGGTTTCCTGCGCTCCGGTACGGCGTTGATCCAGACCATTGGCCGGGCGGCGCGTAACGTCAACGGCACGGTGATCATGTATGCCGACAAAATGACCGATTCGATGAAGTTTGCCATCGAAGAAACCAACCGCCGCCGTGAGAAACAATCAGCATATAACAAAGAACACAACATTGAACCGGTGACCGTGATGAAGGCTGTTCATGACCTTACGGAACGGCTGACCTCGTCAGCGTCTTCTGTGGCAGAAAAGCGGGCAGAATACCATGCCGGGCAGGGTGCCGGGGTGATGCCGGTAAAAGAACTGCAGCGTGTGATACATGAGATGGAAAAGCAGATGAAACAGGCAGCCAAAGACCTTGAATTTGAAAAAGCGGCCGCGCTGCGCGACCAGATCTATGAATTACGGAATGAACTGGCGGACCAGAGCGAAATGCCTCCCTGGAAGAAGATCCGCCTGTTGACCGGCGAAGATTGATCAGAACGTTCTTTTGACGTCAAAACGGGTGAACTCGTCTGTCGCGGGTTCCCAGTTTTCACGCACCCGGGATACAAATGAGGACCGCGGTCCTTTTTGCAATGATTCCAGCAGGTCATCCAGAACCGAACGATCCCCCTCCGCCACAACTTCCACGTCACCGGAGAAGGTATTACGTACCCAGCCCTTCAAACCAAGTTCGTTGGCGCGGTTTAGAACGAAATAACGGAAGCCTACTCCCTGCACATGCCCTTCGACAATAGCATGCAGGCGGGTAGTCTTTGGGGGGGATAGTTCTGTCATGCCCTGGCTGCCGGTTGAGCATTATTCATCATCGTATTCCGCTTCCTCGTCATCATACTCCCCCGCGTAGTCTTCGTCGTCATCATAATCTTCATCATCATCGTCCCGGCCGGCAAGGCGGGATGATGAACCGCCGAGGTCGTTCAGGTCGAGGAACCCGAGTCCGAGGGATCCATTGCCAGAACCCGCGTTTTCGATGGCTTCTTCAATAAATTCGGCTTCTTCATCTGTCATAGCGTTGTCGAGCATCGATTCCAGCGCGGCGTTGGCTTTTTCGCCGCCGATCTCAGAAAGCGCCCAGATCGCCGCGAAGCGCACCTCTTTGTTGGGTTCGGTGCCGTCAAGCATTTCAAGCATGGGTTCTACCGCGCGGTTGATTGATAACGCCCCAGCGGCGCGAATGGCTTCCAGACGAACAACCATATCGGGGTGAAAGAGACTGCGCAGAATGTGCATTTCCCATTCTTCCGAAGCGGACCGTCCCATAGCTACAAGGGCACTGGCTACCCAGTCCGCGTCTGTCTCTTCAAATGCTTCGGTGATCAGGCGCTCCATCTCTTTGCGGCTGGAGTACCCCATGGCTTCCAACGCGCTGCGGCGAACCAGATCGTCATCAGTGCCGGTGATGCGCGCCAGAAGGACGCGCTCAATGTGTGCCAGCTTTTCAGGGGATATCTTATCCAATTCGCCCAGCAGAACAAAGGGGCCCAATCCGCCGGCAGCAGCCGCGCGGACAAGGAACTGTTTGTCGTGTTCAAGGAGAGAGAGCATTGGTTCAATCACGCGCGAGTCTTCAGATTCACGCAGCAGGCGTATAGCGCCAGAACGAACACGGAAATCATCATCTTTTAAGAACATCAAGGCAACATCGTCAAAACAGACGATCGTGTTGTTCTCATTGAATTTAATAAGATCTTCTACCAGACTCAACCGGCGTTTGGGTTTAACGTCCGGCCAGGCTGCTTTCAATAACGCCAGATCATCCCGCGAGATGTCTGAGAAACGGTTGAGATAACTTGACGGGAAAGTCTTCCCGTTCGCCAATAATTCATCGATAACAGCCTGAAATGTAACGGAATTGCTCTTTGAAGTCATGATGAGATTGCAACCTGTTAACGAAGGATAATTCTGTTGGTGATATCCTGCGAGGTTACATACACCATAAGTGCAATCAGCGCAGCAAAACCAATCAGATGGACCATGTTTTCAAACTGGGCCGGAACCCGTTTACGGAAGATCAATTCAGGCAGGAGGAAGAGGATGCGGCCGCCATCCAGGGCAGGAAGGGGAAGCAGGTTGGTAAAACCAAGCGCCACCGATATGATGCCCAGCAGCCAGAACCGGTTTAGCGAATCGGCCGGTGAACTGGCCGGTTGGGTTTCAGCGGTGATGTCTTTGGTACGCACCTGTGAATAGATATCGTACATGCCAACCGGGCCTACCATCCGGGCTTCTTCCGGGTTGACCTGCCCCTGCATCAACTGCACCGGCAGGGTGATGAGCGCCAGTCCCTGTGCGCCGGTTGTGAGCAAGGAATACGGTATTGCCTGGAAGAAGGAAATCGGCTTGATCGGGTTGCCCATCACAATACCCAGAGATCCTTCATTGGGTGGCGGATTCAGCCGGGGTGTGGTTTTGACTTCGATGGACTTGCCATCACGCAGTACCGTCAGGATGACTTCTTTGCCCAGATTTTCTTTGATCGTGGATGCCAGCAGGATGGTGCTGTTGATGTCGACATTATTTACCTTAACGACTACATCATTCATACGCAAGCCCGCGGTTTCCGCCGGCGAATTCTTTGCCACATCCATGATCTGCACGGTGCTGGTATCCGGAGCGCCGGACATGGAGAAAAGGATCGCGAAGATCACCACACCGGTGAGCAGATTCATGATCGGTCCACCCGTTAATACAGCCAGCCGTTTCCATGGATTTGCGGCAGCCAGCCCGCCTACTGTATCCGGGTCATTTTCACCTTTGGGACGGACAAATGCCCCAAAGGGGATCCAGTTCAGGGTGAAATCCGTCCCTTTCCAGGTGAACAGCCTGACCATCCGGGGAGGAAACCCGAAGCCAAATTCCTCCACTTCGATGCCGAACAGTACGGATGTGATGTAATGCCCAAATTCATGAAGGAATAGTAATAAACCAAAAGCAATGACAAATTCCAATATTGTGAGAACAAATGAAAAATCCATTTTTTATCCTGATATATTGTCCATCAGGCACCGTCTTGTGCCTGTCTTTTTGTATTATAGCTACTTTGATGTGATTTTTAATGATTCTTACAATCTTATTATTTTTCCAAAAGCCGCGCGGGGCCGCCGGCAGAGGTTTCCAATACGGAAACGATGCCTTCCATAGTAGAGAGCCGCGAGGTTATATCTTTCATGGCAGAGGCAGGGCAGAGGATGTGAACGTTGGGTCCGGCATCCAGGGTGTAGGCGCAGGGAATGCCTTGATCGCGCCATGCCGGGACGGATTTGATGATCCGCAATGAGGCAGGTTCCCAGTAAAACAGGGGCGGGGTGGATGTCATCATGACGGCATGCATCATGTCGCTGTCCAATTCCATCACGGCGGCGAGCCTGTCGAAATCACGGGAGAGGACGGCCTCGCGGCAAATTGACAGCCGCCGCGGCGCGTCTGCCACACGGGTGGTTTGAAATGGACTGCTACCGGCGAGCCCATGACCTTCGCTGGACCCGGTTTTCTTTTCACCGGCTGCCACAACGGCGATCACATCACGCAGATCCCAGGATGACGCTGATGCCAGAGAGATGGAATACGAGTCCTCATCGGTAGTTCCAGGCAGCCACTCGACAAAACCATCGGGAATGGACCGGCTGGCCGATCCCGATCCCCGCCGGGCGAGCCGGGTCAGTGCTTTTTCATCCAGATCGAGTCCGGCTGCCTTACTGCCAGCCAGAGCCAGAGCGGAAAACGCTGCCGCGGATGAGGCAATCCCCGCGCCGGTGGGGAAGTTATTACTGCTCACCACGTCAGCATACAGGGTGATGCCAGCCATCTTCCGGATGATATCCAGAAAATCGGCTACGCGTTGTACTTGCCCGGGTTCAGCCGGCTTCCCATTTAGGGTCAATTGGTCTGAAGTAAGCGATGTATTGAAGGTTACAGAGGTGACGGTTTCCAGCTCCGCCATATTCATGGAGATGGACCCGTTCACGGGAATACGCAGCGAGGAATCGCGGTTGCCCCAGTATTTGATGAAAGCAATATTGGGATGTGAGACCGCCTTCGCGGAAAGTCCAGTCATAGAAGAAAATCCTTATGATACAGATAAAAACGTATGGTCGGCAGGGTTGCCGGTTATTGACCAAAACTGATGCGCGCGAGTGCGTCATTCACGGTGGGGACAACCGTCGCGCCCATTTTTTGCAGTTCTTTCACTTTGTTCTCGTCGGTGGCGATGCCCCATTTAGTGAGACTGACAGTCATACCTTCAAATTCGAGCATATCCACGGCTTTTGCTGTTCCGCGTATACCCACCGGTGAGTCTTCCAGGATATGAACATCCAGCTCCGGGAACCCTTCATAGAACGTTGTGGGGACATTATTGACCAAATCCCAACCGGCCTGTAATGAAGGGAGCAAGCTGCCGGTAATGGTGGCACCAATGGCGCCGAGGACATGAACCGGCGATGGTTTGATCAGATCAACGGAATTGCAGCCCATCTGGTCTGCGGCGTATTGCAATTGACCCTGACCAATCAATGTGAACCGGTTCCAGCCAAGCTGGTCGACAATGATGTCGGCTTCGGGCGAGAATTCTATGCGGCCTTCACCGGCGGGATAGTCAAACGCGGAAGGGCGGGCGGTGATGATCACGGGGTCCACCAGACCATTTTCCCAGGCTTCTTTGAGCGCGATGTTCCATTCATTGGATATCAGCTGCGGGTCAACGATGCGTTCCGTGTTGCGGTCCAGGCAAATTGCCGGTAGATGGAAAGTGTTTTCAAACGCGTTCTGCCCCAGAAAAACTTCCTGAAAAACGCGGGTGACCAGATTTCTCTGGACGATTCGCGAATGCTGCAGAAGGTCATTGATCAATGCCGTACCGGCCAAGCGCGGAAACGCGGCGCGGGCAGGTCCGGACGCCACCATATACAGCACCAGGTCGCAATAGGTAAACCCGGCTTTTTTGATGCTTGGAAGCTGGTTGACGATATTTTCGGCGTGAATGACGGGTTTGGGAATTTTCGCCCGTTTTACCATTTCACAAAACGTGGTGAATTCCTGGGGGATGGGCAGACCGGGGTAGGTTTCGAGAACCGTCTCCACAACACAGGCCATATAGATGGGAGCGATGTCCCACTCACTGATGATCCCCCT
>CAYOKC010000025.1:26158-29704 GCA_964404415.1 uncultured Leptolinea sp.
ATTCAAACCAGGCGATCGTCTGCTCACCGGGGTACAGGAAATCCCACCCCATGATCTTGCCAAAAAAATCCATGGAGCTTTGTAAGGATGCGCGATATCTTCTGGGTTCAACCAGAACCCCATCCATATCAAAGAGCAGGATTGTCTTCTTCATTTATGGCGTTTTTCCAACTCCTCAAGGATCTCATCCGGTGTGACCCCGTTCTGTGCCATGAGTACCAGTACATGATACGTCAGGTCTGATACTTCTTCAATCATACGTTGCTTTCCCTGACCCTTAGCGGCTATTATAACTTCAATAGCCTCTTCTCCAACCTTTTTACAAATCTCATCCTGCCCTTCAGAAAACAGGCGCGCGGTGTAAGATTTGGATGATGGATTGGCTTTGCGGTCAAGAATAGTATCGTACAGGTCTGTGATCTTCATAATGCTCTCTTTTCGTGTACCTTATTTTACCCGACGATAGAAACAAGTAGTATTACCGGTGTGACAGGCCGGGCCTGCAGGTTTGACGCGCACCAGAAGCGTATCGGCGTCACAATCGATCCAGAGTGAGACGAGAGTCAGAGTATTGCCTGACGTGGCGCCTTTCCGCCAGATCTCCTGCCGCGAGCGTGACCAGAAATGCACCTGCCCAGTCCGCCGGGTCAGGTCATAGGCTTCTTTATTCATCCAGGCGACCATTAATACAGCGTTGGTGTCATCATCCTGCACAATGGCAGGAACAAGACCAGCGGCATCATATTTTGGTGTGATCAATTCTTCGTCTGTCATATTAATCCTCACCCGGCCAGATCCGGCAACCGGCGTACCGGTATCGAACAGCCGGCCAGGTATTCTTTCAGATCAGGAATGGCCATAACGCCATCGTGGAACAGGGAGGCGGCCAGGGCGGCTTCCGCGCGGCCTTCTGTCAACACATCGGCGAAATCCCGCATGGATCCGGCACCGCCGGAGGCGATCACAGGCACGGTGACGGCATCCGCCACAGCCCGGGTTAACTCAAGATCATACCCGGATAACGAACCATCCCGGTCCATGCTGGTCAACAGGATCTCTCCGGCGCCCATTTCCACGCCCTTGCGGGCCCATTCGATGGCATCCAATCCGGTTGGGGTGCGGCCGCCGTGGATGGTCACTTCATATTTTCCGGTTTCCGGTATACGGCGGGCGTCAATAGCCAACACCATGCACTGGCTGCCGAATGCATTCGCACCCTCAGATAGTAATTCGGGGTTCTGCACGGCGGATGTGTTGACGCTGATCTTATCCGCGCCGGCCAACAACAGGTTGCGCATATCGTCAACGGAACGGATACCGCCGCCAACGGTGAAGGGCAGGAACACGGACTGCGCCACGCGCCGGACCACATCAAGGCAGGTTTCTTTACCGGCGGCGCTGGCGGAAATATCCAGGAAGACCAGTTCATCGGCGCCGGAAGCATCATAGATCTTTGCCTGTTCCACCGGATCGCCGGCATCGCGCAGGTTAACGAATTTGACGCCTTTAACCACGCGCCCGTCTTTGATATCGAGGCAGGGAATGATACGTTTCGTCAGCATATTAGTCTGCCTCCCGTACCGCGGCGAGCAGGTCACCGAGGTCAACTGAACCTTCATACAGCGCTTTGCCCACAATGGCACCGGCAGCCCCGTTCTGCCGCAACCGGATCACTTCGCTGAGGGAACTTACCCCGCCGGACGCGATGACCTTAAGCCCGGTCTCCCGGGCGAGCGAGGTGGTGGTTTCGAAATCGCTGCCGGTCTGCATACCGTCACGGTCAATATCCGTGTAGACGAGCCATTCCAGACCCATAGTCCGGAGCATCGCCGCCATGCCAGTAACGCTGGCATCACTTTCCTTTTGCCACCCGGCGACCATTACTTTGTTCTTTCGGCCGTCAAGGCTGACGGCAATGCGTTCCGAACCGAAATCAGCGACCAGCGACCGTACGCATTCAGGGTCCTTTATGGCGAGGCTGCCCAAAATGGCGCGTGACACGCCGGTTTCCAGCGCTGCTTTTACCTGATCGACCGTGTGCATGCCGCCGCCAAACTGCACATCGGCGGTATATTCGCGCGCCGCCCGCAGGATTTTCGCGAGGACCCGGTGGTTCGTGTCAGAAGGATCACCGAAGGCGCCATCAAGGTTGACTACGTGCAGCCAGCGGGCTCCCTGCGCCAGCATTTTCCGGGCGACCATTTCAGGGTCGGAACTGTAGTTGGTTTGCTGGTTCGGGTCACCCTGCCTGAGACGGACGACCTGACCATTGCGCAGGTCAATGGCGGGAAAAATAATGAAATTATCCATAATGATTTGCCTGTATCAGATCGCCAGAAAATTGGAGAGCAGTTTTTGCCCGAGGATCTGGCTCTTTTCGGGATGAAACTGCACCCCGAAGACATTGTTCACGCTTACCACCGGTGAAAACGGCAGAATGTAATCTGTCACCGCCAGAGTGAAGGTGTCAGTATCTGGCTGGCAGTAGTAGGAATGATTGAAGTAGAAGAATGACCCGGTGGGTATGGAATTGAAAAGAGGTGACGGCTTGACGATCTCGATCGAATTCCAGCCGGTTTGGGGAATTTTGAATTCTGTCGAATCCGGGAAGCGGCGCACCCGGCCGGGAATAAGCCTGATCCCCGGAGTGTCGCCCATTTCTTCGCTTGAGTCAAACATGGCCTGCATCCCCACGCAAATTCCCAACAGTGGAACGCCGGAGGCGGCAATCTCGCAAACGGGGTCGATCATTCCGCGTGTGTTCATGCCATCCATGAATTTCCGGAACGCGCCCACACCCGGCAATATGGTGCGCAGACCGGGTTTTAGATCAATGGCATCTGATATAACGCAGATTTCCGCGCCCAGGTTTTGGAGGGCATTGTAGACGGATTGCAGGTTGCCTGTTCCAGCGTCAATAAGTTGGACGGGCGAAGTTACCATGGCAGATCATCTTTGGGTTTGAGCGTTCCCTTGGTGGATGGAACACGTCCCGCGCGGCGGGGATCCAGCCGGGTAGCTGCCTCAATGGCACGCGCCGCGGATTTAAAGATCGCTTCGGCCATGTGATGGTTGTCGCGGCCTTCCAACACGCGGATATGCAGGTTGCAGCCTGAGGTGATGGCGAAGGACGCCCAGAAGTGTTCGATCAGGCTGACCGGGATGCTGCCCACCATGTCACCCTGCCAGGCGGGTTTGAAAACACAATACGGCCGGCCGGAGAAATCCAGGCAGGTGAGCGCCAGGCTTTCGTCCATGGGAACATAGACATCAGCCATGCGCTCAATGCCCTTGCGGTCGCCCAGAGCCTTCGCGACGGCGTCACCCAGCGCGAGGCCGGTGTCTTCAATAGTGTGGTGGCAGTCAACATCAAGGTCGCCGGCTGCCTGGATTTCAAGGTCAATGAGGCCGTGGCAGGCGATCTGGTTCAGCATGTGGTCAAAAAAGCCGATGCCGGTTTTGATGTCACTCTGACCGGTGCCATCCAGATTAATTTTTATCCGAATGTCCGTCTCGTTTGTTTTGCGGTGTACTTCAGCGGTGCGG
>CAYOKC010000025.1:29714-34425 GCA_964404415.1 uncultured Leptolinea sp.
TTCTGTCATTTCAGTCCCTCCAGTTGACGGATCAATTCCACAGTGTCTTGCGGGCGTCCCACCGAGACGCGGATGTAGTCGCGCAGCAAGTCATTATCATAATACCGGATGAATACTCCTTTTGCCGCCAGATCAGATTTTATCTTTCGGGCGGGCAGTCCGCTGGCTTTACACAGGATGAAATTGGATTGTGACGGGTTTGGCTGCAAAAAAGGAATTTCGGACAGGCGGTTGAATAATACTGACCGTTCGGCCTGTAATTTAGCCACATTCCCGGCGAGATATTCACAGTCATTGAGTGACGCGATCGCGGCCGCAGACGCGGCCAGGTTGACGTTGTACGGCTGTTTGGCTTTCCACAGGGAATCCATCAACCACGAGGGAAACGCGCCGAATCCCACCCGCAAACCGGCAAGTCCCGCCCACTTGCTGAATGTGCGCAAAATGATCAGGTTGTCACGTTCCGGAACCTGCCGGATCAATGTGCGGCCGCGGCCGAGATCAAGGTTTTCCTGCGTGAACTCGATATAGGCTTCATCCAGCACGATCAGGGAAGGCAGCCCGAGCAGAAAGTCAACTTCTTCCGCGGTCATCAGGCGGCCGTCCGGATTGTTGGGGGAGCAGGCAAAGATGATCTTCGGTTTCTTTTCGTCTACAGCCTTGCGGATGGCATCCAGGTCCAGTGAGAAATCCGGCCGCCGGGGAACGGTGACGCATTCTCCGTAATTCAACAGGGAATCAAAACTGTACATTCCGAATGTGGGCGGGCAGATAAGTGTCGCGTCACCGGGTTCGAGTATCACCCGGGCGAGAAGGTCAATCAGTTCATCGGCACCAGAACCGGCCAGCAGATTTTCAACCGGAATATTATGCGCCTCAGAGAGAGCGTCACGCAGCTGGCGGCTTTCCGGATCGGGATAGATTTGGACCATGTCCATTCTGGCAAGAGCCTCGCGCACCAATGGTGATGGACCATACGGGTTCTCATTGGCATCCATTTTCACGATCTTTTCAACCGGCATTCCCAACCGTTTGGCCAGAATATCCACCGGTTCGATGGGCGTGTAGGCAGGCATTTCTGTTATACGTTTACCGGCTTTCATCGGTTCTATCCTTTCAATGCCTGAAGCAGGGCTGTGTAGCGTGGCGGTTCTTCGTCGAAAATATATTTTACCGGGGTGACAACCACGCCGCTTCCGCCGATGGAGCGCAATTCGGTGATCGCCTGGTACAGGTTACTTTTTTGCACGATGATATTAACCGCGTACCAGTTTTCAGCCGGATCACGGACGATCACGCGCGAGATAGTGGGACCCTGCAAGCCCGGGATATGGCAGGATTTGAAGATCGAATCGGCGATGGCCTCGGGGGATTCACCGCGGATATTGGCAAAGATGGAAAGGGTTTCGTCGGCGCGAAGGTGGGCTTCAAAGAATTCCAGAATGAAACGGGCGGTTTGCAGAGCTTCAGGGCGGTTAAGTAGTGAATCGCGGTTGGCGATGAGTACAGCCTGAGAATTCAACAGGCAGCCGTCCTGCAGGGCGACGAGACGATTGTCACGCAGGGTCTGGCCGGAGGAGACGATATCGCAGATCATATCCGCGTACCCGATGGACGGAGCTGTCTCCAGCGTGCCTTCCGCCGGGATCAGTGTGTAGGCGATCCCTTTTCCCGCCAGGAATTTGCCGGTCAACTCAGGATACTTGGTAGCCACCCGCAGCTTGCGTTTCAGGGAACGGGCTTTAACGCCGAGAGTGTCCACCGATGTGACATCATCCCAGGCTTCGGGAACGGCCAGATTCAGGCGGCACTGACCAAAATTTAATGCGTCATGGATCACCATGATCTCATCCTGGTCACCTTTGCGTTCTTCCACTACATCCAGGCCGGTGATCCCGAAGTCAACCGTGCCTTCACGCACGCTGACAGCGATATCCGGCGGACGCTGAAAGAGGACACGAACCGAGGGCAGCGCCGGGATTGTGGCTTCATACTGACGGGGATTTGGGTGGTACACGGATAATCCGCAATCAGACAGGAAATCCAGAGCATCTTCCATCAATCGACCTTTTGATGGAAGGGAAAGTCTCAGATCAGTAGTTTCTCGGTTCAACATGGCGGCTCCTTCGGGGATAAAAAAAATCCCCCGGTTTGACCGGGGGTTTGGTTTTCGCGTTTTCCTGTATAACCAGAAAAGACTCCGCCGATCAGTTGGGGGAGGATTCTGAATGATGATGCAGGGAGAACAAGATGGACTTCATTAATTGAGATTATAAAGGAAGGCGGGGGATTGTCAAGCAAATCAGAGTTAATTGTAAGAAATTGATTTTTCAGACTTGATTAATATATAAAAATATATGTATAATAAATTGTATATAGAGGCAGACATGACAGATGAATGGATTGTTGATGCAACTTCTTGCAGAAAATGCGGCGCCTGTGTAGACGTGTGCCCGAACCGGATCATTCAAAAAGATGCCGGCGGAAGCGTTTATTTCATGGAAGATCGGAAATGGGAATGTTTCAGGTGTGGTCATTGTATGGCTGTTTGCTCGAATGAAGCAATTCATATTCCGGGTTTGAGTTACGAAAAGGATTTTTTTACTTTTCCCCCACGTGGAAATCAAGATCCGGATGATTTTTACCATCTACTGGAAACACGGCGGGCGATACGAAATTTTGTCGATAAACCCGTTCCACATGAAATACTGGAAAAAATTGTAGATGCCATCCGCCTGGCGCCTCCGGGATTCCCACCGGTAAAAACCGAGGTTACCGTTATTGAAGATCCAGAGATGATCAAACAGGCATTACCGATGATGATCCATCTGTATGAAACCCTGGTCAAAATGATGTCGAACCCGGTCACGCGTTTTTTTGTCAGAATGGATGCCGGTCCGGAGAAATTTAACGTCCTTAAAAATCACTTGATACCTCTTCTAAAAGACCGGCTGCCTGACTTGAAGTCTGGAAAAGAAGACACCATTATGAGGAGAGCGCCGGCGTTGATCCTCTTTCACGCCGACAGGAACGCTGAGAACTATGCCACAGATATCAACATCGCCCTCACGTACGGGTTTCTGGCGGCCCATTCATTGGGACTGGGCGCATCTGCGATGGATCTTATTCCTCCGGCTGTTGAAAAGAGCAGGGAATTACGGGAATTCTTTAAGATCCCCGATAACCAGGTAGTGACGGGAGCTATAATCCTGGGATACGCGAAACATCATTTCAAGCGCGGGATCAAGCGTGACCTGAAAAGTGTCACATGGTTATAAACAAGGGATACTATGCTTAAATACGCCATTTTGGGTTTCCTGAGTTACACACCCATGACGGGATATGACATCAAGCTCCGTATGGACCGTTCCACGTCACATTTCTGGCATGCCAAACTAAGCCAAATCTATACAACATTAAAAAGCCTGGAACAAGAGAATTGTGTGAATTCCAGTATTGTGGAACAAACCGAACGGCCGGACCGGCGGATTTATACCGTCACCGACAGGGGACTTTCTGAGTTAAAAAAGTGGCTGGATGAACCATTCACGGAATGCAGCCCCAAAAAGGAAACACTGGTATTGAAGATGTTTTTTGCCGCTCGAATGGACCGGGACGCCGCGGTTTCTCAATTAATGATCCAGCGTGATATACACCGGAAACAACTGGCTTATTACAGAAATGAAATTGTGAAGAGTATTCAGGAGGCGGAAGAAGAATTTCCCGAGCTTAAATTTGACGCGCGCATGTGGGAAGCGACGCGAAAATTCGGGGAACAGTATGAAGAGTTGTATGTAAACTGGATAGACGAGATACTTCGCGAACTATCCGGAATGGAAAATCCCGGTCCGGTCTAATTGCCGGGTATCCGGATCTCAAACCGGGTACCGTGACTGGAATCCACCGGTGACGTTACGGTAATCCGCCCGCCGTGGGCTTCCACAAGATGCTTCACGATAGCCAGCCCCAGGCCGGCGCCGCCGCTGGCGCGCGACCGGGATCTATCCGCCCGGTAGAAGCGGTCAAACACATGCGGCAAGTCTTCAGCGGGGATGCCTGACCCGGTATCGGTGATACTAAGTTCGAGAGTGTTCTGTAAAGACGCTAACTTCGCTGTGATGGTTCCTCCCTCAGGTGTGTAGCGAATGGCGTTCGAGAGCAGATTGTTGATGATTTGCGCGAACCGGTCAGTATCCAGCAGGCATTCCGGCAAGTCTTTTAGAATATCAAGCTGCAATGTGATCTTTTTTTGAGCGGCCAGCGGTTTCATCGATTCCAACGTCTGACGGATCAACTCGCCCGGATTGACCCGTTTAAGGTCCAGTTTCAGATGTCCTGTCTCAGCCATTGAGAGCAAACGCAGGTCGTTTACCAGGCGGTTAAGCAGATCGGTCTGGCTGTGGAGATTGTCCAACTGCTCTTCATCCAGCGGCAGGATCTTGTCCTGCATGGCTTCAATCGTTCCCTGGATAGCCGTCAGTGGGGTTCGAAGCTCATGCGCGATATCGGCCATGTAGTGCAGCCTGTTTTCCTCAGCTTTCTCCAAACTCTCCGCCATCTGATTAAAGGAACGTCCGACATCGGCAAATTCATCACGCGAATGGATGGAAACCCGTTCTTTGAAATTCCCGATTCCAACCGCGTCAGCGGCTTTTTTCAACTGGCGCAGCGGGGATGTCACCTGGTTGAATAAAATCGCCCCGAGAATAAT
>CAYOKC010000025.1:34435-35674 GCA_964404415.1 uncultured Leptolinea sp.
CTACCAATATACTGACCACAACTGACGCAACGATTGACCGATTTACCGATGTTAAGAAAGCCGCCGCCGGCGTTCCAATTCCAATACCTTCTTGGGATACGACCAACGTTCCTATAGGGGTTGAACCTGCGAGCAACGCGATGCCTTTTTGTCTGTCATTCTCCGACAGAATTTTTCCCGTGTGTTCCCCTGATGAATCGAATAAAATGAGCGCATCATTATCCGCCAGCAGGACATGCTGGTCATCATTTTCCATCACACCCATTGACATGGAGTGACGCATACCGTCTTTGCCCTTGCCGAACATTCCGGATTCTGAATTGGGGCGGGTGGTCAATGTTGACGCCATAAGGACATCAATACCATCCCAAGCACCGTTTGTCTCGTAATAATCCACCAATGTGTCTGCCAGGCGGGTAGACCAGTTCTGTCGATTTGTATTGGAATATTGATCAAACGCGCTTCTGGTAGTCACCATTGTAGAGATGGTTATGATCAGCGCGCTGACGATAATCAAAAGCAGGAATGCCCCCATCAACTTCAAAATCAGACTGTTACGCATCTTATTCCGCCTCAAATTTATAACCCAATCCAAAGACCGTTTGAATAAATCGTGGATTCTTCGGGTCCGGCTCCAGTTTATTACGGATATTCTTGATATGCGTATCTACGGTACGGTCGTACCCTTCGAATGATTCTCCCAGCGCCGCGTCCAGCAATTGTGTGCGTGAAAAAACGCGTTTGGGATGTTGGGCAAGAGTAACCAGTATCTCGAATTCTGTGGGGGTCAGGTCTATCGGCCTGTCATCCAACTGGACAGTATGGGTATCGACGTTAATATACAATCCGCCAGCCTGGATGGTCTTCGCCAAAGTAGTATCACCGGAAGTTCGCCGCAATATTGTTTTTACCCGCACAACGATCTCACGGGGACTGAACGGTTTGACAATGTAATCATCCGCGCCCAGTTCAAGCCCGACTATCCTGTCCGCTTCTTCGGAACGGGCAGTCAGCATCAAGATGGGGACATTGGAGGTGTCACGGACTGTGCGGCAGATGTCCAGCCCGTCAATGCCGGGCAGGTTCAGATCCAGAATAATAAAATCCGGTTTCTCGCGGCTAAACAGATCCAGCGCTGTTTTTCCATCCATCGCGCAAAATACACTGTACCCAGCATTTTCAAGGTAACCTTTTAACACCCGCACAATCTGCGGTTCATCATCTACCACAAGGATTTTT
>CAYOKC010000026.1:0-2302 GCA_964404415.1 uncultured Leptolinea sp.
GGTGTTGACCTGTTTAACCGCGGGTTCAACAAAGCCGTATCCGATATGGCCCGCGGGTTCGGCCTGGGCAGCGCCACCGGCATCAAACAGATCGCGGAAGATGAAGGCAACATCCCCGACCCGCAAAATGAAAATGACGCGGCCCAGTTCGCCATCGGCCAGGGGACCACACTGGTCACCCCGCTGCAGGTGGCGCGCTTCATCGCCGCTGTGGGCAACGGTGGTACGCTGTTGAAACCCACGTTGATCGAACAGATCACCGGACCCGATGGCACACCGACCTACACTTTCTCCCCTGAGAAGAACGGCACCCTGCCGGTATCACCCGAAAACCTGAAGCTCATCCAGGAAGCCATGCACGGCGTGATCTACAGCAAAAAACCGCTGGGTACCGCCCGCAGTGTGCTGTCATCCATGGGTCAGCAATACAACCTGTACGGCAAAACCGGCACCGCCACCACATCTGAAGGCATTCCGCACAGCTGGTTCGGCGGTTACTCTGACATGCCCAGCAGCGGCAAGCCGGATATCGCCGTAGCGGTGATCGTGGAATTCGCCGGTGAAGGCTCCGAAGTCGCAGCGCCGATGTTCGAGCGCGTGGTCAGCCTATACTATACTGAAGGCCTGAGCGCGGGAGACTTGCTGCCGTGGGAATCACGTGTGTACAAACTCTCTGAACCCACTGCCACACCCACCGTTACGCCTACAGCCACCCCCACCAACGAACCGCCGGTTCAGTAGACCGGGTAAAGGTCAAACGGCCTGAATGGACATGACGTTTTTCCCGCTGGGACTGCCTGGTAACATCTACCGCAGTCCCATGCCTTTTGGCCAGTACGACCCCCTGGGCCTGGTGTATCAGGGCTTCTGGAAAAATGACATCCATGCTGTGGTGCTGCTGGTGCCGGATGCCGAATGCTGGGTCTATGCCGGGCAGGACTTGCGGGCTCGCTACCAGCGTGACGGCCTGACGGTCGTCCACCTGCCGATGAAGGATTACCGCGGCGCGGCGTACCCCAAATTACGCGCGGCCATTGATGAGACGTTGCGGCTGGCGCGGGAGGGGAACAATATCGTCATGCACTGCCATGCGGGGCTGGGACGTACCGGGCTGTTCGCCGCCTGCCTGGCCATCCGTCAATTGGGGATAAGCGGAGACGATGCCATCGAGTGGATCCGCGACCTGGTGCCCGGCTCAGTGGAATCTGACGAGCAGGAGAAGGTCATCCGAGAATTCGCGCTGGAAGATAATGTTAAATAATAAAGGCCGGGCTGGAGTAACTCCAAACCTGGCCTTTGATTTCTAACCGATTTAAAGCCTGTCAGGCTTTCTTCAATTGACGGGCCAGTTCTTCACGAACCACCTGCGGGTTGGCTTTGCCGCCGGCCATGCGCATCACCTGACCGAAGAACCAGTTGGCCACGGTTTCCTTGCCATTCTTGTAGCTTTCCAGTTCACCCGGGTTCTCCTCAAGGGCTTTGGCAACCAGCGAAGCGATCAGGTCCAGGTCGGATGTCTGCTGCAAGCCCTGCGCATTGATGATCTCGCCGGCCGTGCCGCCTTTTTCCAGCAAGGTTGTGAGGATTGTCTTCGCTGTCGGAGCGTTGACTTCCCCCTTGCCAAGGCGGACCAAAAGGTCAGCCAGGGTTTCGGGCTTGATCTTCAGGTTTTCGAAACTTTCGCCGCTGCGGTTGAGGTAGGCGCCCACTTCACCCAGTATCCAGGCGGCTACCGTCTTGCCGGGAACGCCATTGGCAGCCGCGGCTGTCTTTTCAAAGTACTCCGCCACGGTGATATCCGCCGCGAGCAGGGCGGAATCAGCGGCTGTCAAACCGTATTGCGATATATAGCGCTGCGCGCGGGCACGCGGCAGTTCGGGCAGAGTGGAACGCACCCGGTGTACCCAGTCGGGGTCAACCACAAGCGGGGGTAGATCCGGTTCGGGGAAGTAGCGGTAATCGTGCGCGTCTTCCTTGCTGCGCTGGGTATACGTGCAGCCATTAGCTTCGTCCCAGCCCAGGGTTTCCTGGGCTACGGTGCCGCCGCTTTCCATGATCTTGATCTGGCGCTCAATCTCGTAGGCAATACCGCGCTCCATGGCGCGGAAACTGTTCAGATTTTTAATCTCCACACGGTTGTTCAGCACGTCCGTGCCGGCTTCGCGGATAGAGATGTTGGCTTCAAAGCGGATGACTCCTTTTTCCATGTCACCTGAATTGACGCCGATCTCGCGTAAAATTCCCCGCAAGGTGGTGGCATAAGCCCTGGCTTCCTCAATGGAATGCATGTCTGGTTCAGAAA
>CAYOKC010000026.1:2312-12954 GCA_964404415.1 uncultured Leptolinea sp.
GCTTTGGCTTCTTCGATCGAGCGGATATCCGGCTCGGTGACGATCTCCAGCAGCGGCACACCGCAGCGGTTCAGGTCAACCAGTGAGTAGTTCTCACCGTTCTCTTCCACATGGGTCAGCTTTCCGGTATCTTCTTCCAAATGCGCGCGGCGGATGCGGATGGTTTTCTCGCCCTTTGAGGTATCCACCACGAGCAGGCCGTCACTGGCTAAAGGATGTTCATACTGAGAGATCTGGTATCCCTTGGGCAGGTCGGGGTAGAAGTAATTTTTGCGGTCAAACAGGCTGGTGTGGTTGATGGTGCAGCCCAGGGCCAGCCCTACTTTCATGCCGTATTCCACAGCCTGTTTGTTGACCACCGGCAGCACTCCGGGCATACCGGCGCACACCGGGCAAACGGTGGTGTTGGGTTCCGCCTGGGTCGAGTCAACCACCTGGCAGGAGCAGAACATTTTGGTGCGGGTGGCCATCTCCGCGTGTACTTCCAGGCCAATGACGACTTCGTATTCCATCGGTTTGTTACTCTCTCTCAAAAATTAGCCCAACCGGCGCATGAAATTGTGCATGCGTTCCAGGGCCTGTTCGATCTTTTCGTAGGCGGTTGCGTAACTGGCGCGGCAGAAACCTTCGCCGCCGGCGCCGAATGCCGTGCCGGGTACCATGGCCACGCGCTCTTCGGCCAGCAGTTTATTGGCAAAGGTATCTTCATCCATCCCCGAAGCGTTGACGTTCGGGAAGGCGTAGAACGCGCCGTGCGGTTCCACGGTCTTCAAGCCGAGTTCATTGAACCCGTTGACGATCAACTTGCGGCGGCGGTCATATTCCGCCACCATATCCACCACATACGGTTCGGCTTTCAACAGGGCTTCGGTTGCGGCATCCTGCGCGGTGGTTGGGGCAGACATGATGGTGTACTGGTGCACACGCAGCATGCCGGTCAGAATAGCTTCCGGGGCGGCGGCAAAGCCGATGCGCCAGCCGGTCATCGCGTAATCTTTGGAGAAACCACCCAGCAGAATGGTGCGGTCTTTCATACCCGGAAGTGTCGGGAAGCAGACGTGCTTCACGCCGTACACCAGGCGGTCATAAATTTCATCAGACATGACGATCAGGTCATGTTTTTCGGCCATTTTCGCGATCTCAAGCAGTGCTTCGCGGCTGGCAACCGCCCCGGTGGGGTTGTTGGGGAAGCCCAGAAGGATGGCTTTGGTGCGCGGGGTGATGGCGGCTTCAATGGCCGATGGTTTGAGGTCAAAATTATCTTCGGCTTTTAGCGGTACTTCCACAGGGACGCCACCGGCCAGCAGCACTTCACTCTGGTAAGCCACAAAGCACGGTGTGGGGATGATCACTTCGTCACCCGGGTTAAGGATGGCGGTGCAGGCCAGATACAGGGCTTCGGAACCGCCCACCGAGATCAGCATTTCTTTTTCGGGGTGGTAGGAGATGCCGTACAGATTTTCCCATTTCTGCGAAAGCGCCTTACGCAATTCCATTTTGCCCGAATTGGACGTGTAATGGGTTTCTCCGGCATGCAGTGACCGGACGCCGGCTTCAAGAACAGGCAGCGGCGTGGTGAAATCCGGTTCGCCAATGCCGAGTGAGATCACATCCTTCATGGTGGCGACGATATCAAAGAACTTACGGATGCCCGATGGCTTCAATTCGGCAACGCGTGTGCTCAGATAGGATTTTTGGGCCTGATTTAATTCCATGGTTTCACCGTCCATACCTGTGTAGATTCGTTGTAAAAGAGGGAAAAAGCATTTTTGTCTTCATCCAGAACAATGAAGGTGTAACCCCGCGGAGTTCTGTTTTCTGAGATCACATTAATCACTTCACGCATCCGGCTTTCCCATTCAAACCGCAGCGGTCTGTCCGGGTAACGCTGGCTGGCCAGGCATTCTACCCGGGCTGTTATTCCATCGCCCAGGAGGAATCTCCCAGATTTAATTTCGCCGCCTGCCCCTGAAGCTGCACATGGCGGCCCAGCAGCGAATCTTCCAATATCATCTGCTGAATGAGCGTACCTTTTTCCACGATGGTATTCTTCAAGATGACATTGCGCACTTCGCAATTGGCATCCATCGAAACATACGGTCCGATGACCGAATTCTCAACCACGGCAGAGGGGTGGATGAACACCGGCGGAATGATGCACAGCCCGGGCCGTTTGGCGGCTTCGACAGAATTGTCATGGCCGTGATCAAGCAAATACTGGTTGGTCTCCAGCAGGCTTTGCGGTGTGCCGGCATCCAACCAGGTTCCTACCCGGCTGGGGCGGATCTTCGCGCCGTTCTCCAGCATCAGGTTGATGGCATCCGCCAGGAAGTATTCACCCTTAAGCACAATGCTGCGGTCCATCTGGTCTTTGATGGCCGCGATCAAGTCTTCGCCTTTTTTGAAATAGTAGAACCCGACCAGAGCCAGGTTATTGGACATTTCCTGCGGTTTTTCCACCAGATGTTTGACCCAATCCTGCCCGTCCACTTCGGCCACGCCAAAGCGGCGCGGATCAGGCACGGGTTTCACCCAGGCTGCCGCGTCAATGCGGTCGTCTGAAAGAACATCGAAATCGGTTTCGATCAGGGTGTCAGAGAAGGTCATCAACATCGGTCCGTGCAGGTGTTCACGCGCCAGGTACAGCGCGTCAGACTGACCGCGCATGTGTTCCTGCACCACAAAATGCACGGTCTTATGCGGGTGGATCAGGTTCATATATTCCTTGACCTGCTCCAACTGGTTGGGACCTACTATCAGCACAAATTCCGGCTTGTAAGAAGCTGGAAGCGGCTTAAATTGTTCCAGAACATAATCGAGAACGGTCTTACCGGCCAGTCCGATGAGCGGCTTGGGTTTGCTGTATGTATGCGGGCGCATACGGGTCCCGAGACCGGCCATAGGTATGACAATTTTTATAGTTGAAGGCATGAGAATTCTCCCAGGTGGGGTTTAATGATTTTATCACTGCTTTTACCCGGGATCATACCGGCGATTGCGTATCCGGGTTTTATCCCCTATGATCATATTACGAGGTTAACCGGAAAAGGAGGATGGTATGAAGCGCGCGAGAGTGTTGTTGATCTGTTTGACTATTCTGGCAGTAACACTTTCCTGTAAAACAGTTACCGGAGCCTCTGACGGGGAGGATACCACTACCAACAATTCATCCACTATCCCTCTTCCGGTGCCACAACCGGGTGGCTTGATCACCAGGGTCACTCTGGCACATGGATCGAAACCGGAAACATATGATCCGGTAGATCCGGCGACAGAATTTCTTCCCACAGATACCATCCATGCCATTGTAGCTGTAAAAAATGCTCCGGAGGATACACTTTTCTCTGCCAGTTGGGTGACTACAAGCGTTGATCTGGAGGGCAGGGATAACGAGATCATCGATACTACCGAAATTCAAACGGGCGGATCCGGCAATCTGGACTTCACGCTCGCGCCCGAGGGTGAATTTCCTACAGGGTCGTACCGGGTGGAAATCTACGTAAACAACACCCTTGATCAGTTGAAAACGTACAAAATCGTCGCGTCAGAATAGGTAAAAAAACCGCCGGATACCCGGCGGTTTTTTCATTTACAGATTCGGTGACTGCCTGTGCCAGTCTGTCACCTGCTGGTAGGCATGCCCCACTTTGAAGAGGCTTTCTTCTTTGAAATGCGGCCCCATCAACTGGATGCCGACGGGCATTTTCTGGTTGTCAAATCCACAGCAGAATGCCAGGCCGGGGACGCCCGCCAGGTTGGCCGGCAGGGTGAACACATCTTCGAGGTACATGGCCAGCGGGTCTTCGGTATGCACGCCGCGTTTGAAGGCGGTGGTGGGGGCGATAGGCGCGGCGATCATGTCCACGGTTTCGAAAACTTTTTCAAAATCCTGTTTGATCAGGGTGCGCACCTTCTGCGCCTGCCCGTAATACGCGTCATAATAACCGGCGGATAGGGCATAGGTACCCAGCATAATACGGCGTTTGACTTCTGAGCCGAAGCCGGCGCCGCGTGATTTCTTGAACATTTCAATGTTGCTCTCGGTGTCAACGCGCAGGCCGAAGCGCACACCATCGTAACGCGCCAGGTTGGCGCTGGCTTCCGCCGGAGCGATCAGGTAATAAACGGGAAGCGCGTATTCGGTATGCGGCAGGCTGACTTCCTTGATCTCTGCGCCCATTTCGGCAAAGCGGGCGATGGCCGCCCGGACGGCCTGTTCGACCTCGGGCTGGATTCCCTTGATGAAATATTCACAGGGAACGCCAATGCGTACACCGTGAAGGTCGGTCCGTCCATCCAGTTGGATTTGCGGAACGGGAACATCCATGGTTGTGGCATCACGCGGGTCAAACCCGGCCATCACTTCAAAGAGCAGCGCGGCATCTTCCACGGTGCGGGTGAGTACACCGGCTGAATCGAGTGAAGAACCATAAGCGATCAACCCGTAGCGGCTTACGCGTCCGTATGTCGGTTTTATCCCGGTCGTTCCACAGAAGGAAGCCGGTTGACGGATGCTGCCGCCGGTATCTGTACCCAGCGCGGCTGCCGTGAAATTCGCGGCTACCGCCGCGGCGCTGCCGCCGCTGGAACCGCCCGGGACCCGATCTAGATCCCACGGGTTGCGGGTGGTGAAATACGCCGAGTTCTCTGTTGATGAACCCATGGCGAACTCATCGGTGTTGGTTTTACCCAGGATGACCACGCCGGCATCCTGCAATTTCCGGACGCAGGTGGCGGTGTGTACGGGAATAAAGTCTTCAAGGATCTTTGATCCACAGGTGCAGCGGACGCCTTCCACAGTCAACACATCTTTGACCGCGATGGGCAGGCCTAGCAATTTGGGAATCGCAGAACCCGCGCGCTTCAACTGCGCGCGTTTTTCATCCGCGGCTTTAGCCTGCTTCAGCGCCAGTTCCGGTGTGCGGGTCAGAAAAGCCTGAATGGAAGGTTCTTTTTCATCCATCCGTTTCAGGATGTCATTGGTGATATCCAGGCTGCTGCATTCGCCGGAATTCAAGGCATTCAATGATTCACGGACAGTGAGATCGGTCAACCGGTTCATTGAACACCCTCCAGGGCCGGGGGCACCTTGAACTGGTCTTTTTCCGACTGTGGGGCGTTCTTGATCACGTCAGCCGGAGACAGCGATTCCGCGGGGATATCGTCCCGAAATCGGCTTCGCGCCGGCAGCACACTGGATGTGGGCGGGATTTTGCTGGTATCGAGGGTTTTCAACCGGTCGGCATATTCGAGAATGGAAGAAAGCTGCTGTTGATACCGTTCGATCTCGTCATTGGAAAGTTCTAAACGGGCCAATCTGGCAATGTGAATTACTTCTTCGCGTGAAAGTGACATGACCGGATTATATCAAATGGGATGGAAATTCCTACTTGAAAAAACCAAATTCGTCGCTATACTCATTATTACGATATAAACTATCTTAATTGTAGTATTACCAGTAGAAAGGAACCAAAATGAAAGGCATGTTTAAAACAACGTTCTTATCATTGATGATACTGGTACTGGTGTTCTCAGTACAACTACCAACACCTGTGGTTGCGGCCGGATCACCGGATGAGACTGATGATAATCTTGTTCCTACTGCCGGTAAAGGCCGCGAACAGGTAATCCATGATCAGGTGAACACATCCACCGCCGAACAGAAAAGGGCGTTTGGAGGCGAGCAATACAGCACAGGCCGGTTTGAACGTCCGTTTGATATGGACATGGCCTACCTTCCATACCTCGATATTGTCAAATCCACCATGCAGCGCGAAGACACTGATTTCATCTATGTCACACTGCAGGTCGCCGCGCCAATCTCTGAATCCGCGGAAAAACCGGCCCGCTATGGATTGATGCTTGATCCCAACCTCGATGGCCGCAGTGAATTTCTGATCCTGGCGCAAAAACCCATGACCACAGATTGGACAGTTTCCGGAGTGGATGTGTGGGAAAGCACCAGCGCGGGCCTTCCGCTTGCCTCGGAGAATGGACCGATCCCGGTTACCGGATCAAAGGGATATGACGTCAATCTGTTTTCATCCGGTGAAGGTTCAAAAAACGGACTCGCCTGGGTACGCCTTTCACCTGACAAACCTGACACGGTGGAGATCGCCTTCTTGAATTCGATGGTGGGCGGAGAAAAGGGACGCTTTGTCTGGCGTCCGGTAACAGATGGCGCTGATTATGAAAGTACGGTTTACGACCTGAACGTCAGCTACACCATTGAAGAGGCTGGATCGCCCCTGGGTGACAGTGCTTTCTATCCGCTAAAAGAGGTATTCGCTGTTGACAGCACCTGCCGGGTGGCCTCGGGTTATACGGCATCAGGTAATGAACCGGGTTTATGCCCATTGCCTGCCGCCCCGGATAGGCCGGATGAACCCAGCAGCCCAACAACACCACAGCAACCCCAACCGGGTATATTAGGCTGATAAGAAAATCCACAGATGAACAAAAACCTTCCATTAATTAATGGAAGGTTTTTTCTGGTTAGTAGTCAGTGATAAACCAATTATGGGTCTTGTATTTCATTTTGACTCGACCTATAGTGAATATACAACGATGCCTGGTCAATGATTCTCTTTTTCCGGTTTTGGAGGGAAGATGAACAGGGCATTCGGTTATACGTGTCTTCTATCCTTGCTGATCGCGGCAGTTTTCACAGCCGTTAGCGGTTGTAATTTTCCCGGTATACGCACCTTCTCCCCTCAACCAACCTCTCCACCGGCTTCTTCCGTTCCGCCTGCTACAAAAGTTGCTCCCACTACCCAATCACATGTTCTGATACCATTTAAAATAACCGGCAAAACGCAAACCATTCACGACCAGGTAAATAAAAAATACGCTGTTGAGCGCCGGGCGTATGGGGGTGACGAATACCGTGTCGGCCGATTCGAACGGCCTTTTGACACAAAGATGACCTATCTGGGATACCTGGATATTGTCAAATCAACCCTGGCGCGGACTGACGAGAATTTTATATACGTCACCATACAGGTTGCCGATCCGGTTTCACAGGCCGCGGGAAACCCGGCTTTATTTGGTGTAGAGATTGATTTGAATCTGGATGGACGCAGCCGCTACCTGATCCGCGGAAAGCCTTCTACCGGAAAGGAATGGTCAACCGCGGGGATTGAGGTATGGGAATCATCCTCTTCACAGATACCAGTGGCAGAGATTGTCACCGGAATACCTGTCACTGGTGCGTTTGGCTTTGATATCAGTCTCCTGCGTGCCGGAGACGGGGATGATATTGACCTTGCCTGGATAAGGATGAGTCCCGGGCTTGATGACACCGTTGAGATCGCCTTTAAAAACTCAATGGTTGGCGGCGAGAAAGGGAAATTCATCTGGCGCCCGTTTACCGATGGCGCTCCCTTTGAACCGCGCCTGTATGATCTGCAAAACAGCTTTACCCTTGAACAGGCGGGATCACCGATCATTGGCGAAATGTACTACCCGTTAAGAGAGGTTTACGCGGTGGACAATACCTGCCGGGCCGCTTCGGGCTATCAGGCAACCGGGCGTGAACCGGGCATATGTCCACTGACTGAGCCGCCGGGTCAACCGGATGAACCACACAGTGACCCTCGAGTACCTGTTGTCCCGTTGGATCCTATTGGTCCCGGGCCGGAGTAATGAGATCTATCCGGCCGGTAAGAATGGAGGTACACATGAAAAACTATCTCACGTACGTACTGACGGCTGCTTTCTTCACTACGGTTTTGTTGATGTCCGGCTGCGGGACTGTCAACGCGCCTCCGCCTGAACCGGTAATAACGGAACCGGCCAGCCCACCGGTGGTGATTGTGCTTACCCCAATACCTACAGAACCCCCCGTCCCCACCGAAATTCCCATCGCTGTTCAAATTATCCCGGAAGAACCAACCCCGCCGCCGCATTACACAATGCCCGGTGAATTTTCGGGAAAAGAACAGGTGATCCATGACCAGGTAACCGAGAACTACGCCGCGCAGAAACGCGCGTATGGCGGTGACGAATTTTACGACGGCCGCTTCGAACGTCCCTTTGACCGTGAAATGGGATACCTGGGGTATCTGGATATCATTAAAGCGACTCTGAATCGCACGGATCCGGATTTTGTATATGTAACCATTCAGGTAGCCAGGCCGGTATCGGCGGCCGTCAACAATGAAGCGTATTACGGGCTGGAACTCGATCTAAACCGCGATGGACGCAGCTTATTCATGATACGTGGATTGGGGCCGCTCTCTGAAATATGGTCAACCGAAGGGGTGGATGTCTGGAAGAGTACATCGGCGGAACAACCGTACAGTATGGCAGGGGCAGGTCCCATACCAGTGACAGGCGCGCTCGGGTTTGATGTCAACTTGCTGCGGGCTGGCCGTGGTTCCGATAATGACCTGGCCTGGATCCGTCTCAAACCCGGCCTCGATGACACCATTGAAATTGCCTTCAAACACAACATTGTGGGTGGAGAAAAAGGGAAGTTTATCTGGCGCCCGTTCACGGATGGAGCGGTTTTTTCTGAAAAGGTCTACGATTTGCACGTTAGTTATACGCTTGAACAGGCCGGCTCGCCCTTGCGTGGTGAACCGGATTATCCATTAAAAGAAGTGTTTGCCGTGGATAATACCTGCCGCGCGGCATCAGGATATGAGCCGACCGGTTATGAACCGGGCATCTGCCCGTTGACGTTTCCGGAAGCGGCTCCTGAACGCAGCGATCCACGGCCTCCGTGCGTCAACCCCAACGGAGGTCCGTGCTGAAATTGTGAATTAAGCACGCTGGATTCCCGGAAAAGATCAGGCAAGACTCTTTCCACCTGCCTGATCTTCTCTTTTTTCCGCTTTTCACGGAATGAAACAAAATTTATGTAATAATTCAGCTATTCTGATATTCGGGTGGCAATTTGAAGCACAATCCTCTTTTTCTTTTTTTGATGACGGTGATCCTGATTTCCGGGTGTTCTCCCATTCTGGCACAACGCGAGATGCTGGCCAACCAGCCACCTGTTGAAAGCGCCACTCCCGGACAAACAGCGAATAAAGTGACTGCTGCACCAACAAGCATTGTGACTCCGGGTTCTGGAGCTTCGTTGATCGAATTGCAGCCGGGAACACCACATGGCACCGCGCAGGTGATCCACGACCAGGTGTGCCGTCAAACCGCGGCTGAAAAGAAAGCATCGGGCGGTGATGAATTCACGAATGGACGGTTTGAACGCCCGTTTGATCAAGAAATGAACTACCTGCCCGCGGTGGATATTGAAAGGGCGGAACTGGTTCGTCCGGAGAACGAATGGGCGTATTTCTCGATCTTCCTGGAAGAGCCGCCGGCCGTGTCTCCGGCTATGTATGGCATTCAGCTCGACCTCAATATAGACGGCCGGGGTGACTATTTGATCGCGTTTCCGGCCCCGGCTTCTCCGGAATGGGTGGAAGACAACATTAAGATGAACTGGGATAGCGACGGCGACGTGGGCGGCATGGTGATAAACCGCGCAGACCCGAAAGGCTTCAAAGGCAGCGGTTTTGAAGCGATCAGGATCGATACTGCCGCGGGAAAAAACAAAGGCAAAATCTGGATCCGGTTGATGGAGAAAGGCATTCAGATCGCGGTTCACGAAGATATCCTGGGCGGTAAGGATCCCAGATTTACCTGGCAGCCATTCGCGGAAAGTCAACCCTACCCGCCCAGTCAGTTTGATCTGAATGACTACTTTTCTCCGTCAAAAGCCGGATCAGCCACTGCGGGCGATACAAATTATCCATTAAAAGAATTATTTGGTATTGATAACACCTGCAAAGGTCTATCCGGACTTACGCCATCAGGCACAGAACAGGGCGTTTGTCCTCCATAAACGTTTAAATAGCCTAATTATTACCAATTAGATATATTTAGTTATTTATAATCCTGGCTTTATTGTAATCTTTCCATTTGCCAGATATTCTCAAAAAGGTCGCCTGAGGTTTTCTTCTATTTAACAGGAGGCATATATGAGATCTGGATAACCGTGGTGAATTCCTTATGCTCACGTCAATTCCCGGAAGCACCGAATAGGCTACACAGGGTGTCATGATCTATTCCAACTCAGATAATATGCCGGGCGGCAGCAATCCAGTACTGGTGGATAAATCTCCGGCTACCAACGCGGGATATGACACAGTAGTCTTCAATTCAGGCAAAGGCAATGACCCCAACCTGGCCTGGTCAAGGCTTTCGCCATCAGCCCCCAAAGTGGTAGAACCGGCTATCAAATCCAACTTCCTGGGAGGACCAAAAGGCAAGTTTACATGGTTCTCTTGGACAATAGCGGGGCGCCGGACCTGATGAGATTTGAATACAACGACAAACTCACGCTTTCTGAAGCCGAATCCACGGTCAAGGAAGAAACCCAATTGATCCATTTCAATGGCTTCACAGCCCTCACTACACCCGGTGATGAATACCTGCTAAAAAGTATCTGGGGATTGGATAACACTCCCAGATACGCCTCCGGATTTACACCCACGGGGCAGATGCCCGGGATGGGCTAAAGTTTTGAGCCAACTTCAGACCCCATTCCCCGCCCGCCAATGTACCGTTACCACCAACTCAATCCCTAAACGGATATCCGGTTTTAGGAAAAAAGCATCTATAAAAATGGAGTGAG
>CAYOKC010000026.1:12964-16707 GCA_964404415.1 uncultured Leptolinea sp.
AACCCATTTCACTCCATTTTTCCTGGCATGAAACTTCCCCCGCTTGTATTTTTATCCTTTTTATCCTATATTCAGTTGTAGATGCGTTTTTGGGCATTAAAACAAAAGAATCCGGAGGAGAAAACCTTACATTTCGGGTTATTTAGGTAGGATTAACTTGTTCTTAATGGATAGTTAATTAGATTCCACGTAACCTGATAAAGCTCTACTGGATTCCTGTTCTATTCAAAAAATTGGGAGGACTACATGAAACATACGAAATTCAGATTCTTGAGCTTTGTGGCCATCATCACACTTCTCGCTCTGGCATTGGGGAGCTTCAGCCAACCAGTTCTCGCTGCCGATAGCGACCCGAATAAACCCGGAGATATTCCAAATATAAAAGTTCAAACGGTACATGACCAGACCAACGAAAAAACCGCGAGTGACAAATTCGCTTTCGGCGGCGATGTGTTCAATCTTGGCTGGTATGAAAGACCATTTGACCAGAATATGGGTTACCTGCCGTTTATTGACCTGTCAAAAATTTTGATGACCCGTGAAGACCCCAACTGGGTGTATGTCAAAATTTTTATGGCCGCGCCGGTAGCTGATGGTAAAGACAGCAAACCGTGGTACGGCATTGAAATGGATACCGACCTCGACAACCGAGGAGAATTCCTCCTGTTGACAGGTATTCCCGCCGGGACGGAATGGGCCACAGACAGCGTTATGATCATGTCCAATTCTGACAACAACCTGGGCGGTTCCAAACCGGTTCTTCCTGACACCAACCTTTCCGAAGGCAAAGGCTATGATACCGAAGTGTTCAATGCCGGCAAGGGTGACGATCCCAACCTGGCATGGGCCAGAATTTCACCTGATGATCCGAAATGCATTGATCTCGCCTTCAAGAGCAGCTTCATTGGCGGCGCCAAAGGCAAATTCCTCTGGTTATCATGGTCGCTGGTAGGTATGCAGGATTTAACCAAATTTGAATTCAACGATCATTTCACCAAAGCGGATGCCGGTTCACCGTTGAAGGAAGATAAAGACCTTTATCCTATCAAAGGAATATGGGGCATAGATAACACACCCCGCATTCCGTCCGGATTTGAACCCGGCGGCTTGATGCCCGGTCTGGCTCCGAATTTCCAGCCGAAACCATAGATTACATCGCTTAATCCAGTAAGCCTGAACGTTCTTCCGGCCGCAGCCTGTCATTGATAGCTGCGGCCGGTTCAGTTATACTGATTATCTAGTCTCTTACTGGAGGTAGTATGACCAAGCTAGTTGGTGTGTTAACAGCCGGTGGCGACACTCCCGGTTTGAACGCGGCGCTGCGCGGATTGGGAAAAGCAGCCATCGATGGATACGGAATGCAGATTATTGGTTTCTACGAGGGCTACCGCGGACTTATGCAGAACCGCACCATACGCCTTGACGGCGCCAACCTTTCGGGGATCCTTACCCGCGGCGGGACAATTCTGGGAACCAGCCGCGATAAACCCAACAATATGCCCATGGGCGGTCAGTTCCTGGATATGACCGATACCATGTTGGAAAACTACAACCGCCATCACCTCGATGTGCTGGTCTGCATTGGCGGCGGGGGCACACACAAGAGCGCGGCAAAATTAATGAAAAAAGGGATCAATGTTGTCACCATCCCCAAAACGATCGACAACGACCTGTTCGGAACAGACCACAGCATCGGGTTTGATACCGCTCTGGGTATCGCCACTGATGCCGTCGACCGGCTGCACAGCACGGCCCACAGCCATCACCGGATCATCGTGGTGGAAATTATGGGACACAACACCGGATGGCTGGCGCTCGGTTCAGGTATAGCCGGCGGCGCTGATGTCATTTTGATTCCGGAGATACCCTACGAAGCCCAGTCTATTGCCGAAGCCATCCTGGCCCGCAGCCGCGGCGGCAAACGGTTCAGCATCGTGGCCGTTTCTGAAGGCGCTATGAACCGTAAGGATCGTGAAGAATTTCTTCAGATCTCCGAAGAACTGGCTCAGGCGAAAAAATCTGGTGAGAAAGAAAAGGTGGAAGCCCGCATGCTGTCCTTCCGTCAGAACCAGGCCACCAGCACCATCCGGTTGGCGCAAGAGTTGGAACAACTCACCGGGCTTGAATCCCGGGTGACCATTCTCGGGTATGTGCAGCGCGGTGGGACCCCATCAGCGTACGACAGGCTTCTGGCCACCCGGCTGGGAACAGCCGCGGCTGATATGATAGAAAAAGAAATGTACGGCGTAATGGTAGCCGCGCGCGGAGAAGGTATTGAACCGGTTGAGCTATCCTCAATCGTGGGAAAACGCAATGTAGTCCCCCAGGATCACCCCTGGATCAGAAGCGCCCGCAATGTGGGCACCAATCTGGGCGATTAATTCAATACAACCGGGGGTTCCGGCATCATCCAGCCTGAGGCGTACCAGCGCATGTAGTCTTTTACATGGCTGGACCAGTAACTCTCGGTGTGTTCGCCATTGTTGATATACCACTCATGCGGCACATTGTAGACAGTTAAAATCTGCTCAAACTGGGTTGCCTGGGTAATGCCGCCGTCTCCAATGCCAATATCAATGTAGACGCGCGGCATATCCGCCTGTTTGATGGCAGAAAGCCAGCGTGGGGTGGATGCCAGATCACCGATAAATATCGGCAGACTGTGCGCGCCAATCGCCCCGAAATACTCCGGTTCTGACAGGCCAATATGGATGGCCCATCCCGCCCCGCGGGACAACCCGCCAATGGCCCGGCATGACCGGTCTGAACATACCGGAAAATTCTCTTCCACCCAGGGCAATAACCCGTCTGTTATGGCATCGCCAAACCCATCTTCGAACGGATTGGCGGTAGACTGTTCCTCAAGCGGCATCAGGATCAAGAACGGCGGAACTTCGCCGGAAGAAATCAACTCATCCGCGGCTTCATCCGCGCCCAGCCTGTCCCACTGGTTATCGGTATACAGCATTCCGTGGATCATCACCACATAAGGATACGGGGTCTTCGGTTGCTCCACATAACAGGGAGGGAAGTAAATCTTCACCTTCAGGTCATGTGAAAGCACCTTGTTGGGGACGTTCATATCCTTGATTGTCCCTCTGGATTCCACACAGGTTATTTCTGTGGGGGTGATAGTGGGGGTTGGATCAGGCTTTTCGGTGGCACTGGGTGAAGGGAGCGGGGCTTTTGTTTTGACGGTTTGCGCGGCGGTAGGTACTACGTTATTCACCTCCGTGTCAGCCACATCGGCGCTGGCTGTATACGGGGTACACGCGGAAGTCAACAACAGAAAAGCCGCGAACGTTAAAATTGTTCGCGTGATAACCTGTTCGGTATTTTTTTTCTTTAGAATCGCGAGCGGAGCACTCACCGGAATATTCCTTGACGTTGTTGCGATTCACGGATTATACTCGAACAGCCGGGGTGTAGCGCAGTTGGCAGCGCACCGCGTTTGGGACGCGGGGGTCGGCGGTTCAAGTCCGCCCACCCCGACTGTTTTTTGAATTTTCAATCACCATTAATTCAATGCCACAAAATAGATTGACGGAGCAGTCGAGACAAGCCGTTGATCATCCGTCAAAATCCTTTTTAAGATCCGGATATGTGATTGACGGAGGCGGCTTTTTCAAACCGGATAATCTTTCATCAAAGATCAGATGATTCAAGAATTACGGACGGGCAAAAGTTTTATGTGGGCGAACGAATTCCATTGCAGGCCAGTACGTTCAAACTGGACAGCCCGG
>CAYOKC010000026.1:16717-32430 GCA_964404415.1 uncultured Leptolinea sp.
AACAGGGATTGCCGGTACTGTGCGGCACTCCACATTTATCAACCATGGCTATCTATCATACACACTTCTGCCATAAGATTTCTACCCGGATGGGGTGAGATGACCACAGCCGGATCACCCCCTTATTTATCCATTATTCTTCCGGTTCATAATGAAGAAAACCGCCTGCCGAAAACTTTAGAGCAGGTTGACCGGTTCATAAACAGCCAGCCATACCTGTGCGAAGTTTTGATCATAGAAAATGGCAGCAGTGATAACTCACTTCAAATCGCCGAAGAATTCTGCTCGAACCATCCGGGTTTTTTAGTCTTTCACGAAGAAGCACGGGGCAAAGGGCTCGCGGTTCGCAGCGGTATGCTTAAAGCCCGCGGGGAATACCGCATCTTTTGTGATGTCGACTTCTCCATGCCGGTTGAAGAGATTTCCCGCTTTCTGCCCCCGCAACAGAATAACATTGACGTGGTCATAGGGTCACGTGAAGCGCCGGGAGCAGTGCGTTATGACGAACCGGCATACCGCCACTTTATCGGCCGGATTTTTAATACCATGGTCAGGTTGGCGGTGCTCCCCGGTATTCAAGATTCCCAATGCGGATTTAAACTTTTCTCTGCGCGCTGCGCGGAGGATGTTTTTGCCAGGCAAACGTTGAATGGTATGTCTTTTGATGTGGAAGTGTTGTTTGTCGCCCGCCGCGCGGGGTATACCATCGCAGAAATACCGGTGCCCTGGTACTTTAACCCGGACAGCCGGGTCAGATTGCTGGATGATTCCATGCGCATGGCTGTAGACCTGTTGATCATCCGCCGCAACGCCCGCGAGGGTTTATATGGCCCCCCGGCCCGCTAAGGTCACAGCTCCTGCCTGGCCTGACCTGTCATTCGAGATGGAACTCAGGCAGACGGGTTTGAATTTTATCGCGGGGGTAGACGAAGCGGGGCGCGGCGCGTGGGCGGGACCTGTTACCGCGGCGGCAGTGATCCTTCCACTTGATATGGAAGCTCTCGCCGGGATATTGCGCGGCGTCCGGGATTCCAAGCAAATGTCACCCTCCCAACGGGAAAAATGGGCGGAAATAATAACCGGAAATGCCGTCTCTGTATCGGTCGGTTGGGCGGAATACGATGAAATTGACGAACTCGGCATTGTTCCGGCCACCCGCCTTGCCATGAAGCGTGCTGTGCAAGGCCTGAACCATTCCATTGACCACCTGTTGATCGATGCCGTCAAATTACCGGATGTGGCTATCACCCAGACTAGCCTGATCAAAGGTGACGCCCGGTCACTCAGCATCGCGGCAGCTTCTGTGCTGGCGAAAGTATCACGTGACCACCTGATGAAAACGCTAGATGGCGATTATCCCGGCTATGGATTTGCCCGGCACAAAGGCTATGGAACCTCTGCTCACCAGAGAGCCCTTGCGAGCCTGGGGGTATCTGCCATTCACCGCAGAAGTTACGCCCCGATCAAAAGCTTGCTGGAATAAAAAAGGCCGACGGATTACGTCGACCTTTTTACGTATTTATTGTCTGTTTTCAGTTTAGTTGCGGCTGAAAACAAATTTCTTGATCAATTCCGCGGCGATGAAGGGGATGACGAACAACGGGATGACTTCCACCCATTCGATCCAAAGCAGAGGCTGGGTATTGAAGATCGGGTTGAGGAATGGCACATAAACAACCAGCATCACCAGCACAAACGAAACCAGTACCGCGATATTCATCCACTTATTGGAGAATACACCGATCTTGAAGACCGAGTACCGTTCGGAACGGGCGGCATACGCGCGGACCAGTTCCGAAAGGCTGAGGGTCACGAAAGCCATGGTGTGGGCCATATCAAAATCGGCCGAATGGTCGAAGATCATATTCAGTGTCTGGCCTTCCACCATGAGGAACCCGATGACATACGCGGCCAGGGTTGTGGCGGTATCAACCACGGTCTGGATGGCAACGCCAATAGCCATTTTCTTGTTGATGATCGGTTCGGTTGCCGGGCGTGGTTTCTGGCTCATCAGGTCAGGATCACCCTTTTCGGTACCCAGCGCCAGAGCCGGCGCGCCGTCTGAGATCAGGTTCAACCACAACAGTTGGATGGCCGTGAGCGGCGAGCCAAGCCCCAGCATGGTGGGGATGAAGATGATCAGGATCTCTGCCATATTGCAGGAGATCA
This sequence comes from uncultured Leptolinea sp., assembly GCA_964404415.1. Lineage (GTDB taxonomy): Bacteria > Chloroflexota > Anaerolineae > Anaerolineales > Anaerolineaceae > Leptolinea. The sequence goes on from CAYOKC010000026.1 coordinate 18,887, forward strand.
GGAAGTAGACGAACTTGCGGATGTTGCTATAGATCACGCGGCCCTGTTCAACCGCGGCGACGATACTGGCGTAGTTGTCATCCGTCAAAACCATATCGGCGGTTTGTTTGGCCACATCGGTACCGGTGATACCCATGGCAACACCGATATCGGCGCGCTTGATGGCCGGGGCGTCGTTCACGCCGTCACCGGTCATGGCGACAACCTGGCCGTTGGCACGCAGCGCGTCAACAATGCGCATTTTGTGTTCGGGGGAAACCCGGGCGTAAACGTCTGTTGTCAACGCGGCTTTCCGCAGTTCTTCGTCACTCAACTCGGTGATCTGAGCGCCGGTGAACACAGAGTGGCCGGTTTCGATCAAACCGATGGATTCGCCGATGGCGCGGGCGGTGTTCGGGTAGTCGCCGGTGATCATCACAGTGCGGATACCGGCATCGCGGGCTTTGAGCAGCGCCGGTTTGACTTCGGGGCGCGGGGGATCGATCATGCCGATCAGGCCGACGAACGTCAGGTCTTCTTCCAACGCGGTCATATTTTCCTGGTCGGGATGGGCATCCACAGTGCGGTATGCCAGACCCAATACGCGGAGCGCGTCTTTGGTCATGCTGTCATTGGCGGCCAGGATCTTTGCTTTCATTTCATCCGTCAACGGACGGGCATGTTTGTCATCCATTGACTGTACGGTCTTGCAGAGCGAGAGGACAATATCCGGCGCGCCTTTTACCGCGGCAACATACCGTTCTCCGGCACTCGGGTGATAGAATGGCGAGAAATCTTCCTCGGATGCCTGCATAGCATTGTGCAGGGTTACCATGCGCTTGCGGTCTGAATCAAACGGAATTTCTGCCGTACGCGGGAATTTCTTTGAGTCTCCCGTGAGGGCGCCGGCTTTGGCAGCGGCGACCAGAAGGGAAGCTTCAGTTGGATCACCAATAATGCGCACGCCTTTTTCATCTTCGGTATCGGCGTGTTCCAGATGAGCATCGTTGTTCAGCATACCCACCCACAGGGCGGTCTTTACGCCGGGGAATTTCTCAAGGCTAACTTCTTTGCCGTTTACCAGGAATTTGCCTTCGGTATCATATCCGGTGCCGGTAATTTCAAAGAACTCACCGTCAACCCACAGGCGGGTGACTGTCATCTCGTTCTGAGTCAGGGTGCCGGTTTTATCGGTGCAAATGACGGTGGCGGATCCGAGGGTTTCAACAGAGGAAAGCCGGCGGATGAGCGCGTGGCGGTTGACCATCTCGCGCATTCCCAGCGCCAGGCTGATGGTCACAATAGCCGGCAATCCTTCGGGAACAGCCGCGATCGCCAGACTGACAGCCACCATGAACTGTTCAACCCAGTGTTTGGCATCCAGGTTTGCAATATCACCCGCGCGCAAAACGCCGGTTACAAAAACCAGGACACAAACAGCGATACAGGCATAACCAAGGGTTTTGCCAAGGTCGTCCAGTTTGCGCTGCAGTGGTGTTTCTTCCGCTTCCACTTCCTGCAGCATGGTGGCAATCTGCCCCAACTGGGTGGACATTCCGGTTGACGTAACAACGCCGATACCGCGCCCGTAGGCAACCATGGTTCCCATGAAAGCGCAGTTCCCCATATCACCCAGCGGAACTTCCCCTTTCAACACCATTTCAGCATTTTTCTGAATAGGCAGGCTTTCACCGGTCAGCGCGGCTTCTTCCACCCGAAGGTTCACGGCTTCCGCCAGGCGCAGGTCAGCCGGAATAAAGTTACCGGCCTCCAGGAAAACCACGTCACCAGGCACCAGTTGGCTGGCCGGGATCGAGACACGTTTTCCATCCCGAATAACATGTGCTTCAGGAGAAGCCATTTTCTTCAGGGCGGCAAGAGCCTCTTCCGCGCGTGATTCCTGAACCACACCCATCACCGCATTCAAAACGACGATCAACAAGATCGCGATGGCATCGACCCATTCCCCCAGAATGCCCGAAATAGCCGCGGCAACGATCAGGAGGATGATGACGAAGCTCTTCAACTGGTCGATCACCATTTGCAAGAATGTCCGTTTGGCGGCTTCCTGCAATTGATTGGGGCCGTACTTCTCTGTACGGCCTGTCACTTCCGCTGAAGAAAGACCTTTCTCCAGATCGACGCCAAGACCCTTCAGGGTCTCTTCAATGGTCGACGTGCTGAATGATGACGCTTTTTCACTTGGTAATGCCGGTTCTTTATTATCTTTTGCCATTATTGATCCCTCGATATGAAAAGTCATTACTGCATAACCGAAGCCGTTGCTCCGGTAAATATCATCTTATCTTGTAACAGAAAAATTGCTTACTGTGTGATATGAAAATTTGGAAAATCCTTCGCTCGCCTAGTCTTTTGATCCGGGCCCGATATACGTGCCATCCATTAAAATTCCATTCTTGGGGATAACCACAATTCCGTCACGCACCACCCAATTTTCAGAATCGAGGTCAGTCCCTCTGGGGAACGAACGGACGACGACATTTTTGCCTATGCACGCGTTTTTGTCTACAATAGCCCCTTCAATCTGCGTATTTTCACCGATGCCCAGGGGGACCGGACGTTTCCCGTCAATCTCCGGGTTTGTAAAATAATCCGCTCCCATGATAATACTGTTCTCAATTTTTACGCCGCTCGCGATCTGGCTGCGTAACCCGATGATTGAATCATGGATTTCGGCGTGTGTGATCGTGCTTCCTTCAGCCAGCAAGACGTTGGTGATCAGGCTGTCATGTACTACCGTGCAGGGCAGAAAGCGTGTGCCGCCATAAATGGGGGCTGTTGCATCATAAAAATCAAAGGGAGGATCGGTGCGGGTGAGGGCAAGGTTGGTTTCATAGAATGAACGGATGGTTCCAATATCTTCCCAGTAACCGGTAAAGTCAAATCCGTAGACAGTATGGGTGGTGATAGCCTGCGGAATGACATGACTACCAAAATCATCCAGCGGGTAATTATTCAAAAGATCCAGTAATACTTCGGTTTTGAACAGGTAGATGCCCATTGATCCCAGATACGGTTTCTCGGGGTCATCACGGCTGACCAACTCTTCCAGCAGGCGTGGATCGCGGGGTTTCTCAGCGAACTCGGTGAGAAGGTATTCAGGGTTGCGTTTTAAAATGCCAAAGCGGTTTGCCTCATCTTTGGCAACCGGTTGAACGGCTACCGTAATATCCGCGTTGTGTTCCATGTGGAAACTCGCCATGGCGGCATAATCCATGCGGTACAGGTGGTCGCCGGCGAGGATTAACACATGCTTCGCCCGTGATGACTGGATTTCACCCAATTGTTTGCGAACCGCGTCTGCCGTCCCCTGGTACCAGTCCGCGTTTTGCATGGTCTGTTCAGCGGCCCAGATCTGAACCCACCCGGTGTGAAAATTATCGAATTGATAATTCCGGTAAATGTGACGGTGCAGAGAGACTGAATTGAACTGGGTGAGAATGGCGATGCGGAAGATCCCCGAATTGATACAATTGCTGATCGGTATGTCGATCAAACGGTATTTTCCCGCCATTGGAACGGCCGGTTTTGAACGCATTTTTGTCAACGGATAAAGCCGGCTTCCCCGTCCACCACCCAGAATGACCGCGAGTATTTCGTCTTGTGATGGCATAACTATCTCCCTGTACGCTTGTGATGATTCTATAGTATTAGAATACTTACCGGTCTTTGGTCTGTCAACATGACGAAAAGAATAAAAAAAGCGTGAATCTTTTTCGGAAATCGGGTATTTTTACTGGTTTTTTAAGGGTTTTATTCAGGAGATACACTACTATTAGATGGAACTTAACCACCGGAAATGGGTTTATTTTCAGCCGGGGTTTTTCTATTTCCCGGGAGTACAGACTGGCCAATGTATACCGTAGCCAGAGGATAAGATCGAGCTTATGTCACTGCGGGCAAAACTGATCGCGCTCATACTCATTTTTGTTATTCCAACTGTCGGATTAACGGTAGTTTTCTATTCCCGGATCATTGAACAGTACCGGTCTCAAACTATTAATTACCAGACGAGTTCGCTTAATATGCTCGGCGGTATGCTTAAATTTTTGCAATTTGACTCAAGATCTTCGTTGGAATCAATTGCGGCCAGTGATGATCTTTTACCCGGGGATCCTAACTGCAGCCAATACCTTGACCGGCTCATTCAAGAAGAAGGGATCTTTGAATACCTGTTCCTGGTTGATAAACAAGGGAATGTGACCTGTTCAGACAGTGGATTTCTTAACCTGCAGAATGATATTCCGGCATCCACTTTTTTGTCCCTTTCAATTATAGATAACTTCACGCTAGATGAAATTGCGCCTGACCCAAACGGATTGAATATTTTGCTTCTAACCGCAGTTCCGGTAAAGGACCAAAACTATGAAATTTCCGGCACAATTGCCGGAATTGTGTCAAACGCGAAAATTTCTAGCGTTATGTCCAGAGCGCAGCTGCCAAAGAACTCGGATGTATTATTATCAAACTCAGACGGCAAAATAATTTATTCACAAATCAACCGGGAAATAGAAGTTTATAGCCAGGTGATGGAACAACTTCAAAAGCTCCCTGAAGAACAACGTCTTACCCGGCAGAAGATCAGTATCTTTTCCAATAATAGACCATTAGAATTCTGGACAATCCCGCAGGGTGCAAACCCACGGTATTTAATGGTGGTGCATATAGAGGAAGACAGGTTTATTGATCAAGTTAAGCAATTGACCGGCGGAACCATCGCGATAATTGCTTTAATGACCCTTGTCATTCTGATCCTGGCTTATACAGGTGTGGATTTAACAATCTCCAAACCGTTGGCGAAGTTGACGCGCACAGCCAATCAACTGGCAGAAGGTCACCTGGACGTCCGGACCAACCTGAAAAACGAAAAAGATGAGATAGGCCAACTGGCCGCCATTCTGGACCGGATGGCCGGATCATTGGAAGAAAGCCGCATTACCCTGGAATTTGAAACATCTGCCAAACTGGCGAGCCAGGAAAAGTTTTACCGGTTGTTTGCCGATTCCCTGCTGGGTATTTTCCAGGCTACGCCTCAGGGGTATCTGGAAGAGGCAAATCCGGCCATGGCAAAAATGTTTGGCTATTCTTCCAGCGAAACCATGATGACTGAGTTCTCAAAAGGAGCCGGATCCTTATTTTTCAACGATGATGATATCCACCTTATCTCAGAAAAAATCCGTGATCACCAACCCGTCCATCTGGAAACCCGGTTCCTAAAACAGGATGGTTCTTATTTTTACGGTGATCTGCATATGTGGGGCGTTTGGAATGCCTCCGGCGATCTTGAATCCATGGAAGGATTTGTGGAAGATATCACCGGAAAAAAGGCGATCCAGAGTCAACTGGTAAAGCTAAGCCAGGCTGTGGAGCAGAATCCCATCGGTATCATAATTTCTGATGGGAATGGCCATATCGAGTATGCCAACAACGGGTGTACAGAAATATTCGGGTATGAACCGGGAGAATTGATCGGCAAACCCATTATGATGCTGGTCCCCGAATCCGCCCAACCGGAAGAACTGGAATTGATCCAGAACACACTGACTGGCGGTATGCCGTATCGCGGGGAAACCCGTAACATCAAAAAGAACGGGGAACCCTTCTGGGAGAGGTTTGTGGCTTCCCCCATCCGGACCAATCCCGGTGACGAACCCAATACGCTTATTCTTCTGGAAGATATCACCGAGCAATACACCAACCGTGCCCGCATCACACAGCAAGTGGAAGAACTATCCGCCCTTCGAACCATTGACCTGGCTATCAGTTCAAATCTCGATCTGCAGGCCACATTGAACATAATTGGCAACCTGGCCATTAAACACCTGCGTATTGACGCTGTAAGTATTGAGCTGTATGACCCGCGTTTCAATATGCTTCACACTGCCGTGCAATCCGGTTTTCAAAGTGTTATCCCTGAAGACGTGCCCTTCCCGGCAGCCGCGGACCTGACAGACTGGGAATTGGTTGAAGAATTCTCGGTTCACATTCCGGAAAACCTGAATATCCGGCGTTCCGGATCGCGCCTTTCCTTCCCCGCGGATGACCAATTCAGCGCCTGTTTTGGCTTGCCGCTGGTAGCCAAAGCAGAGGTGAAAGGGTTGTTCCGGGTCTACCTAAAAGAACCCATGATCCCCGAACAACACTGGCTCGATTTCTTCTACAACCTGGCAGCGCAAACCGCTATCGCCCTGGATAATTTTGAAATGCTTCGCAACTTGAAACAATCCAATACCGATCTGCTGGAAGCGTGGGAAGCGACAATTGAAGGCTGGTCTAAAGCCCTCAACTACCGCGATGCCGAAACAGAAGAGCATAGTGAACGTACCACCCGTTTGACTATTGAACTGGCCCGTGAAATGGGTTATACCGATGATGACCTGGTTTACATCCGGCGGGGCGCGCTTTTGCACGATATCGGTAAAGTAGCGGTTCCGGATAGTATCCTGAATAAACCGGGACCTCTAACCGATGAGGAATGGGTTCAGATGCGCCTGCATCCGGTAGCTGCCTATGAGGTACTATCCCCCATTAAATTCCTCAAAAAATCATTGGATATCCCCTACAGCCATCATGAACGCTGGGACGGCACCGGGTATCCGCGCGGCCTCTCCGGAGAAGAGATCCCTCTGCCAGCCCGGATGTTCTCTGTGATTGACGTTTATGACGCCTTATCCACAGACCGCCCATACCGCAAAGCCTGGCCGCAGGAAAAGGTCATCACGTATCTACGCGAAAACAGCGGCAGTCATTTTGACCCTGTTGTGGTGGAAGAGTTCTTGAAAATCCTCGAGAGACAAACGGATAATCCGCCAACCGATTGATAAGTAATACCAGCCGGAACGCCTGATAATGAATTCATGCGGCTATCCTGGTCTATAATCATTTTATGCCCCGGCAAAATGACAATTCTCAATTGAACCTGCGGATAGTATTGATCCTGCTATTCGCGCTGCTGGTTCTGGCGGGTTATTTCGTTGTGCATAAACCGGTCACACCCGAATCCGCTGCCGCGACAGGTCTGGCAATCTGGCGGATTCTGGTCAGCATGTTCATAATAATTCTGGCCGCTGGTATCGGAAAACGCGCGGGCTTTCATATTAGTGAAAATCCGCTCTCTTCAGCCGTTATTCAGGTTGGATTTGGACTGGGCATCCTGTCTTTTTATATCCTGGTGGCAGGTTCAACAATCGGGGTCAACCGGGTCACACTGGGCGTCATACCGCTTATCATCTGCGGCCTCCTGTACCGTTCGGCGTTTCAGTGGATACACCAGGTGATCGACGCACTCCGCGAGGTATGGTCAGCGGCAGGCCCGTTTGAAAAGTGGCTGGCATTCCTTATGTTAGTGATCTTTTCGGCATCACTGGGCACCGCACTCGCCCCACCGTTCCACTATGACGCGCTGATGTATCACCTGGTGATGCCGCAAACCTATATCCAGCAAGGACACGTCGCCCATATTCCCTGGCTGGTGATGACCGGTATGCCGCAATGCACTGAGATGATCTACACCATGGCCATGCTGGCAGGCGGCCTACAGGCCTCTGCTGTCACCGGCTGGATGATCGGTCTGGTTGCCATCCTGGGACTGATCGGCTTTTTTTCCACCGGCTTCCCATCCGGTTCCCGGATCGGCTGGGTTGCGGCAGCCAGTTTACTGGCCGGTGAAACATTTGCTTCGTCACTTTCATGGGCCTACGTTGATTGGATGGGATTGTTTTTCGGGGTGTGCTGCCTTACCAATCTGCACAACTGGGTAAACACTCAAAAAACATCATCCTTAACCCTGGCCGGCGTTTTTGCCGGTTTGGCGTTCACCACAAAATATACTGGCGGTATTCTCTTTCTATGCGGTCTTACCGCCGTCCTTTATATCTGTATCCGAATCCTACGATTGACCGGTAAGCCGTTGGTGAAAACGGTTTTGTTGTTCTGCGCGGGCGCGGCTGTGTTTCCCGCTGTCTGGCTGGCGCGCGACTTGATCGTCACCGGCAGTCCGGTCTACCCGTTCTTCTTTCCAGCCGCGGAAATGGACGCGGTCAGGCTAAGTGTGTATCAGGGGGCTGAACCTTACGGGGAATGGTGGGAAGGTTTCGCGCTGCCCATCCGCGCAACCCTGTGGGGATTGGAATCGGCCGAAGGCTACAGTGTTTCAATTGGCCCATTAATGCTGATCCTGGCGTTGGGGAATCTCCTGCGGCAACACCCGTTGACCGAACCCGGGAAGAACGCCATGCGCCTGGGAGTTCTCTTCTTTTTCTCTCTCTGGTTAATGTGGGCTGTTGGAAACCGCTTGAGCGGTTACTTAATTCAAACCCGCATGTATTTTTCCATTTTTCCGGCTTTTGCCATATTGGCTGCTCTGGGCTGGGACGCCGTTCGTGAGATCCGCTGGCATACCATCCGTCTTTCGCGCCTGTTTGGCGCCTTGATCTTACTATCATTGGGACTTTCGACGGTCGATCTGGTCTTACAGAGCATCAAACAAGACGCCATCAGGGTGACCGCGGGATTCACCAACGAAAACGATTATCTGGACCACAACCTGGGCTGGTACGCGCCAGCCGTGCGGGCCGTACAAGACCTGCCTTCCGGGTCAAAGACGTTTTTCCTGTATGAACCCCGCGGACTGGCCTGTGTTCCGGCCTGTGACCCGGATGAAATTCTGGATCATTGGAAAATCAGCCGTTTGACAGCCAAGTCAAACGCTGTATCTGAATTAGAACTTTGGAAACAGAAAGGGTACAATTATTTATTAATAAACCAGGCGGGCATGGATTTTCTGGCTGACGGAAAAGACCCTCATCATCCGGCCGCCGAGATCCAGGCTCTGAAGGATTTATTAAAACCATTGAAACCGGTTGAATCATTCGATGAAAGCTATCAAATCTATCAACTTCCATGAATATCCCGACACACAAATACCGGGTATGTTATAGTATTCAGGAGGAGGGTCTATGAAAGAACGCATCTTGATCATTGAAGACGATGAAGCGATCGTCAAGGTGCTCCGCCGGGGTCTTACTTTTGAAGGGTACCAGGTGGACGCTGCTCTGGATGGTGAATCCGGACTTGTGATGGCTCGCGATAACCATCCTGACCTGGTGATTCTGGATCTGATGCTCCCCGGTATGGATGGACTGGAAGTCTGCCAGAGGCTGCGTGCCGGTAGCGGGAACCAGTTGATCTTAATGTTGACGGCCAAAGATACCGTCTCTGACCGCATCCACGGGCTGGATTCAGGCGCGGATGATTATATGGTCAAACCCTTTGAGCTTGATGAACTGCTGGCACATGTCCGCGCGTTGTTACGCCGCACGCAGACAGAACGCGTTCAAGTACTCTCTTTTATGGATCTGGAACTGGATACATCCACCCGTCAGGCAAGCCGGAAGAACCGGCAGATTTCGCTGACAGCAAAAGAGTATGATCTGCTGGAACTCTTCCTCCGGCATCCGCGTCAGGTGCTTACCCGTGAAATGATCTTTGATCGGGTGTGGGGATATGACTTTGGCGGAGAATCCAATGTGCTGGATGTGTATATCCGGTACTTAAGGCAAAAATTGGAAGAAGGCGACGAAATGCGGCTGATCCACACCGTACGCGGTGTGGGGTATGTGCTGCGCGAAACTCCCTGATGTCGCTGCGATTACGCCTCTCATTACTGTACACGCTGGTGTTGGGGGGTGTTCTCTTACTCTTTGGTTCGCTGGCGTACAGTCTGGTCTCCATCACCCTGTTGGACCAGACGGATTCCACATTGGCCAAAAATGCCAATGATCTGATCTCGCAGTTACGGGTCAATGCGAACGGCCGGTTTGACGCCCGCTCGGCCAACACATTCACCCCCGATGAAAATATCGTTTTTCAGGTCTGGGGGAATGACCGCTTTCTTCAATTAGCCAGGCCTGCCGGTGACACAGATCCGCTAGACCGGGCGAAATTACGGTCAGATATACCGGTATTCAATACCACCGGCGATGTTGGTAAACATATGCGGGTTCTTACCGTCCCGTTGAAGAACGCGCGCGGCCCGGCCGGCCTGCTTCAGATCGGCAGGAACCTCAACCTGTTTGATTCCACCCTGCAGGTTCTGGCGGCCGTGTTGATATTGTTGACCATTCTATCCATGATGTTAACCGGTGTGATGACCTGGTTCGTCAACGGACAGGCTTTGGCTCCGCTGGCCACCGTCACCCGGGTGGCCACCCAGATCACAAAAGCCGACGACCTGTCGCGCCGTATCCAGGTCACAGGTGTACGTGATGATGAAGTGGGTGAATTGATCGAGTCGTTCAACCAGGTTCTGGGCCGCATGGAGAAATTGTTTACCTCCCAACGCCGTTTCCTGGCGGACGTAAGCCATGAATTGCGCACCCCGTTGACCGTGATCAAAGGCAATGTGGGTTTGATGCGGAAACTGAAAACCCTGGATGAAGAATCGCTTTCCGGTATCGAAGCGGAGGTTGACCGCCTCACCCGGCTGGTGGGCGACCTGCTCTTTCTCGCCCAGGCTGAATCAGGCCGTATGCCGCTGGACCAGTCTCCAGTGGAACTGGATACCGTGCTGCTCGAAGTATTTCAACTGGCGCGTACCCTGGCAGGTGACAGGATCACCGTGGTGATCAATGAAATTGACCAGATTCAGGTCACTGGTGACCGGGACCGTCTGAAACAGGTATTGCTGAATATAGCGGGGAACGCGGTTCAATACACCCCTCCCGGCGGACGTGTGTCACTTTCGCTGCGAAAAGCGGGTGAGCGCGCGCAGGTAGTGATCAGCGATACCGGCGCCGGTATTCCGGCGGTTGACCTCCCGCACATTTTTGAACGCTTTTACCGCAGTGAAAAGAGCCGCAAACGCAGCGCCCACGGCGGATTCGGACTGGGGTTATCCATCGCGTTCTGGATCGTGCGTAACCACGGGGGAACGATCGAAGTCAGCTCAGTTGAAGGCAAAGGCGCGTCCTTTACCATCTGGCTTCCTCTGACAGCGCCGGAAAAGAAAGCCTGAACGCGAAGCGCGGTTACGCGGCAGGTTTCCCTCTACGGCTGAACCACCGGCCGAGGTTCAGGTAAACCATATAGATCAAAATGAGCACCCCGGATGATGCCAACATCAATCCGGTGCTCACCAGCGCCTGAGCCGCGTACGGCCCCACAGGTGTAATCCCGCCATACAGAAATTTCAGATTTACCAGCACAGAAATGACCGAAATATACAACGGCAGCACCATCATCAATCCGCAGCCGATACATAACTGTATCAAACGTGACGCAACCGAACCGGCGATGGAACCAAAGAGGACCGCCTCTGCTTTTTTCCCGCCTTCCGGGTGGGGCGGGAATGACGCCCGTTTGGGCAGTACCAGACGCGTGAGAGAAAATAGCGATATCAGGCTCATCAGCGTACTGAGTATCAGCGCGATCAACACAGGCAAATGAGACAGGCTGCCGGGGTACACAACCAGCAATAGGCCGGCCAGCAACGGGGCGGCGCCAATTCCTACAAACGCGGCCATCTTGACCTCGTCCATACCGCACAGATGCTGTGACATGCGCGATTCATGTGGAACCACCAGTGTGACAGCCAGATGAGCAACCAACACTAACAACAAAGCCATTTCAAGAGGCCTGTCATACGCGGCTGTTGACAACAATCCCGGCAACCCCGCGGCATATCCGGTGAGCATGCCCAACCGCGGGAATACGGCTGCCGCCACCCCGGCCGCCACAATGGATGCCGGCAGCGCGGTGATGGATGCGTTCATGGCCATCTGTGGATCAGCCATATCAAAGTCATCACGGGTGTTCCAACAGCGGGACGAAGACAACCATCCGCCATATGCCCCACCCAAGCCGCATGAAATGAATATGATCTGGAACATGTTCATTGTCTGATTGACAACCATTGGCACCAGGTCGGTTGTTGATTGATTGGTCAGGTATGTAGTACCGGCTGACGCCGCTCCCCACAGGCTAAAGAGGATCAAGCCATCCAGAACACCGGCCAGACCGCCCAGCGCGACACACCTGCCGGGTTGAGCGGCTTTGCTCCAGCGTACCGCTGTAAAACCCGCGGCGCCAGCGAGAATCAATTGAATCACTTCCATAATAATGAAGGCTGTGATCAATCCGCCAGGACCATTGGAAATAGCAAATAATAGATACGAGAACGTTGATGCGATCAAACCGGCGATCAATCCGGTAAATCCAGCTCTGGTTGTCATCTAATTTTCAGCCTGGTTCAGAATTATGCCTAACTAAAGTTCTTGTTTATATACATTTTAATTCTGTTTCATTTTTATTGAAAAACATGTTGTTAAGAGATCCTAATTATCTAAAAATAATATAAATTATTAGAAAGATAGGGGAGAAAATAGGTAGAATAAGAATGGTATGTATGATACACAACATGGAGGGATTTATGTCAGTCATAATCATTGAAGAAAATAATTACGGAACTATGTATTACCACCCCGAATCAAAAATAGTGCATCATGAATATCACAAATTTATCTACGGTGATGTTTATCGCGCGTTCCTTCTAAAAGGCACTGAAACATTGAAAAAATACGGGGCAACAAAATGGCTCTCCGACGACCGGAAAAATCCGGTTGTAAGCGCCAAGGATATTGAATGGGGACAAACCAACTGGTTACCTGCCACGTTGCAGGCGGGTTGGAAATATTGGGCTATTGTGCAGCCCGAAGGGATTCTCGCTAAAGTGACCATGGAGAATCTCATGAAAGATTTTGCCCGATTCGGACTTACGGCGAGATATTTTTATGATCCGGATGAAGCACTGAAATGGCTTGAAAGCCAGCCATAAGATATCAGAGCGGTATTCCCAAAGACAAGAATTCTGTACGCCCAACCGTTACTTCGGGATAAGAATAAACCGGGATCCGGTTCTTGCCTGCGCGGATTCAAATTATCGCCGTCCTCCTGAATTCGTCCATACAGGGATTCCGGTCGTTGTGACTCGGTAATACGTCGAAAAGCAATTCCCGATTTGCCCTGGAACAAATCGGGAATTGCAGTGTTTCTATACATAATCAACTAAAATTACCGTTACATTACCGGCAGGAGATCAGGATGGCGTTCTCAAAACGAAAACGGATTTTGGCAGGAATTGGTGTAGTATTGCTTCTTCTGGTCAGCGTTTATCTGTTGATCCGCCCGTTTCACCTTCGTTGGGGCGCGACCGACAGTGAAGTGACCATGAGCATGCCCGGAGACCTGGATGGACAACGCTGGACGCGCGCCGTTACAGTCAATGCCGCGCCGGAAGACATCTGACCATGGATCGTGCAATGGGGACAGGGCCGCGGCGGCTGGTACAGTTATGACTGGTTGGAGAACATCTTTGGATTCGACATCCACACTGCCGATCGTATCCTTCCGGAATTCCAGTCTCCGGCCATCGGTGACCCCATTTGCATGGCCGCCGGCACATGCACCAGCTTCATCAGCACCATTGAGAAGCCGGAATGGTTTGGTTGGCAATCCGGCGACCCTGATGGAAAGCCTGTTTGGAGTTT
>CAYOKC010000026.1:32457-34926 GCA_964404415.1 uncultured Leptolinea sp.
ATCCGCACGGGCACTAAACAAACCCGCCTTGTCATCCGCGAAAGCTTTGACAAGACCGCTCTGCCCGCGCCGGTATTAACACTCATCGAGATCCCCGATGTTGTGATGGAATTGAAAGCATTGGATACGGTTAAACAGCGCGCGGAGGGCATTCCCTACTCGCCGGTCGTCACAGCCTTCGAGATCACAGCCTGGCTTATTGCTCTGTCGGCGGGAATTTTGGCCGCCATCCGGTACGTCAACCACCCGAAGTGGCGGATTCCACTGGCTGTCGGGGTACTTTGCATCTGTGTGTTGATGCTGCTCACATTTATATACCCGCCACTTTGGTTGCGGGCGCTGCTGGATGTTGTACTTATCGGCCTGGTGATCTATATTTACAAAAAAGACTGACCGCGCGAAACCCTTTTCGCCTGCCCCCGTATATGTGTATGATCAGGTATGTTCAATCGCAAAAACCATTAGTGGTACGATTATGTTATCTCACCATCATCTGGAGGCCGTGATGATCACAGCAAAAGAACAAACGGGAAAACCCCTTATCAGTCTTACCGAAGGAAAAGACCTGGGTGAAATAAAAGGGCTGTACCTTGATCGAGACATGCTCCACGTGGCAGCTGTTTTCACCGGAACCGAAGGGATCATCAACCGCAAATCCCTGGCTGTCGCCCGCGATAATGTCCAGATACTGGGTATTGATGCCTGGCTTGTCTCCGGATCAGATGTTGTCAAACCGCTGGAAGAGATCACGGATTCCGTTTCCTTCACCCTGGTCAGTGATCTTCGCGGAAGGGAAATCCAAACAGAAGGCGGCACCAAACTCTGCACGGTAGATGACGTCATTCTTGACGGGCAGGGACGCGTTCTCGGTTTCTCGCTCGCGAAAGTCTTCTCGCAGGGGCCGCTGGCTGAAAAGAAAATAATCGTTCGCGAAGCAATTATCGACATGGGCGGGACAGAAAAACCCATGATAGCCAATCTCTCAGACGCGGAATCAAAGGGAATTTCCACACTCTAAAACAGAAAACCTCCGGATTATGGAGGTTTTTTCTTAGAAGTCTGGAAAAGAAATATTCCAGACACCAATGAAACTGCCGGTTGAATTATTCCGGCGGTTAATTTATAGTGAAATTATCCAGTTTGGGGGCAATATATTGATTCGCGTTTCCGGGAGGCAATGTATGCGACGGTTACTGTTTTTCATCAGTATTCTGATCTCCCTCGTGGTTCTGTATGGTTGCAACATGCCGCTAAACAAAATTGAACCGTCCCCCACGCCAGAAATACCCACACCTACAGCGTCACCCGAACCCGCCGTCACAAACACCCCTGAGATCGTGCATGTTGACCTGCCCGGCGGGCCGGTTGGCAAGGTTTACCAGACCGTGCATGATCAGGTGAATGAAAACACCGCTCCCAAGAAAGAAGCCTACGGCGGTGATGATTTCAACCTCGGCCGGTTTGAACGCCCGTTTGACCAGAAAATGAACTATATGCCGCTGGTTGACCTCGTCACCGTGCAATTGAGCCGGGAAGACCCGCTTTGGATCTATGTGTTGTTGAAAGTAGACCGTCCATTCGTCGCTGTCCCCAGTTCTCAACCCCATTTCCTGGTCGAACTGGATACCAATCTGGATAACCGGGGTGACTACCTGATCGTAACGGGTCTGCCGGAAAGCACCGAGTGGTCAACGAAATCAGTGCAAGTCCTCACCGCTCCGGATTTCAATATCGGCGGTAAAGTTGCCGTCAAACCCGACCCGCAATTATCGGAAGGCCGCGGATATTACGAAATCATTTTTGATGATGGCAAAGGCGAAGACCCTGACCTGGCCTGGTCAAAACGCTCCAAAGTGGATCCATCGGCGGTATTGATCGCGTTCAAGAATTCCCTGACCGGCGGAGAGAAAGGCGGATTTGTCTGGCTCCCCTGGGCAGACGAAGGCATGCTGAACTGGTCACAGTTCGATTTTAATGACCACTTCACCCTCGAGAAGGCAGGTTTCCCGATCAAAACCGATCTGAAGAACTATCCCATTAAAGAACTCTGGGGTGTGGATAATACCTGCCGGATGCCATCCGGTTTTAAACCGGATAAAACCATGGTCGGCTTATGCCCTGATTACAGTCCCCCGCCCGCGAGAGGGACAAGCCCTACCGATGTGCCACCCCCTCCTGATATTCCGGGGATCAATCTGTATTGACCGAATGCCATGAAAATTCTGTATATCTCAGATCTGGATGAGACACTGCTGAATTCAGAACGGAAGATAAGTCCGTTTTCAACCGATGTGATCAACCGTTATATCGCGGGCGGCGGACTGTTTACCATTGCTACATCCTATATGGCTTTTGGCTGTGAGAGGGCACTGGCGGGATTAAATCTAACCGTTCCCGGTATCATCATGAACGGGGTATGCCTGTATTCCTTTGACACCGGAAAATATCATGATGTCAAATCAATAGACA
>CAYOKC010000027.1:0-34554 GCA_964404415.1 uncultured Leptolinea sp.
CATAAAAACTGCACCCCTTTCTGTTGGTGGTGTCCAACTTTTGGGGTGCAGTTCAGTATCCGGGGTGTTTTCTTTCGGATTAGAATTCAACCGGATTGCCGGCTTCAAACCTTCCGCGGCCTTTACGTTTGGCGGTATACATGGCTCTATCGGAGATCTTTAAAATATCATCGGGCGACGTTAATTCGGGCTGGATATAGCATATCCCGAAGCTGACCCCTACCACCAGAATATTTCCCTGTATCTCGAAAGGCTCTTTCATTTTGTCCATGATGCGCGCGGCGATCTTGGAGACTGTGTTGGATGATTGAAGGTCGTTCAGAATTATGGCAAACTCGTCGCCGCCCAGCCGCCCCACAAAATCACCGGGACGCACGCAGAAGATCAACCGCTCGGAAAGCGCTTTTAATAACAGATCCCCCATATCATGGCCAAGTTTGTCATTGATCGGTTTGAAGCGGTCAAGATCGAGAAATATAAACGCCGAACTGACTTTTCGTGTCTCTTTTGCCAGGTCAATACAGGTTTGCAATTGATCAATGATATACGAACGGTTGGGGAGTGACGTCAGAACATCATGACGGCTGTCGTGCCAGAATTTCTCCTGCATTTTCTTGCGGGAAGCGATTTCGCGCTCGGCATCCGATATCAACCTGGCATTTTCTTTCAATACCTGGTTGTAACGGAAAAGCAGGATGATCAAGATACAGCCGGCTCCCGCCGCGATCACCGGAAATGACAGAATGTCCGGGTTGAAATGACTCCATATCAGCAGCAGGAAGATCAAACAGGTCCATACGGCCGGCAGGGAGAAGTCAGCCTGTTCAATGATCCGCGCGCGCGGTTTTTCCTGGGGTTGTGAGAGGAATTCAACAGAGGCACCGGCTATCCCCATGCAGGAATAACTGATCAGCCAGCACAGGTTCATGGCATAGTACATACCCGGGCCGGGATTTGTACGTTGAACCGCGATCAATATTTCGCCAACCACTGTCGCGATTATACTTCCGGCCACCAGCCAGCTTATTCTCCGGCTGGAGGTTTGCTGCCGGCGGATGAGCAGGTCAAACACAGCGAAGATCATCACATAGGTTAGTGCCGTGAAAGATTGGTCATACAAAGGTGCGCGTAAGACAAAGGTCGGAACGACCAGGAATACCCATGTTGCCAGTAGTGAGATACTGATGATGATCGAAATATCCATGAAGCGGCGGGGCCGCCGGGAAACCGGCCTGGGAGAAGACGGCAACAGACCGATACCGATGGCGATCAGGGAATAGCTGATCATGATGAGCAGCGCGGGGAAAGCGCCCATCGCGTCCATGCTGTAATACACCTGCAAAATGGAGGAAAGGTTATCCAGGAGATACGCGGTAGAGAATACGATCCAGCTTCCCCGGATAAACCACTTTTCCCCGGAGCTTTTCAGCAGGGAATAGATCACACCGGTTGAAGCCAGGATTGAACCGGTGATCAGAAACGGATCGCGAACCTGAAAACCATTGGGGAAGTTTGTTCCATATAAAAGGGATAAGAGACTATAGCCGGCGATGACAGCGGCAAATAGAAATGTGACGATTTTTACTGGGGTAACGCGAAGTGATTTCACATTATGCATTGAGAATTTATCGATATTAGTTATCGGAAGTTTTCAATAATTCTGGAATTATTTATTTCTCCTGTTGAACAATATAGCAAACTTCCCGGGATTTTGCACCTGTTCTAATTCCTATTCGGACGGATTGGTATGCTTGCTTCGAACCGTGAAGTGCCTGGCAGGTCTGTTTTCAGACTGATCCATCCCCCCAAAAAGCACAAAGAAATAGTCAACGATTGGATTTTCCGGAAAATGTAATGTGTGTTTGATTATCAATGACACTGGAAACCAGTACCGGAAAGCTGTATTATTATACAGTAATCGGAATTTAATAATACCGAATCGGAACTAATGTATGCCAATAAAAACCGGTTTTGACTTGCTTGACTTTCAGATCATCCAGGAACTGCACAACGACGTGCGGATGTCATCTTCCGAGATCGCCCGCAAATTGGATGCCAATGAACGTACCATCCGCAAACGCATTGACAGGTTGATCGCGGACGGCGTGATCCGCCCCACGGCCGTTGTCAACCCGACCGCGTTCGGGTATGTCACCGCGGTGGATATCTTCCTGGATGCCGAACCCGACCAGGAGGATGAGATCGTCAAGGCGCTGTTGTCCATCCCTGAGGTGACCTATTTCGCCTTCGGGTTGGGCTCGCGTGATATGTCAATTGAAGCCCGCTTCAAAAACAATGATGAGATGCGCGAGTTCCTGCGCCACGGAATTACGTCCATTCCCGGTGTGCTGGTCAAAGGATACGCACTGGTGCCGCGCATTTTACGCAATATTGATGAATGGATGCCCAAAAAAGAAGATTTCGGCCTCGAGGCCGATTGATCATTTACCTGTATTAAGGAGAGTAACCACCTATGGAAGTACGGCATTTTATAGATACCCAGGATTTTTCCAAACAAGAGCTTCTCGATATGATCGAGCTCACCCGCATGATCAAGGCGGCTGACAAGCAGGGCTGCTCCCCCAAGTTACTTCAGGATGCCACCCTGGCGATGATCTTCGAAGAACCGTCCACCCGCACGCGCGTTTCCTTTGAAACCGCCATGACGGAACTCGGCGGCCACGCCCTCTACCTCAAGCCCGGTGAAATCCACCTGGGTGTGCGCGAATCCCTGTACGATACCGCGCAGGTGCTCTCCCGCATGACGGACGTGATCATGGCCCGCACCCTCAAACACGAGACCATCACCAGCCTGGCAAAATTCGCCACCGTGCCGGTGATCAACGGCCTCACCGATTACAACCATCCCACCCAGGTGGTCTGTGACGCGCTGACCATGATCGAGCACATGCCGGCCGGCAAGAAAATGGAAGACCTGAACGTCACCTTCATCGGCGACGCCACCAACGTGCTTTCCTCCCTTATGCTGATCTGCACCCGGTTGGGCATGAACTTCACCCATGCCGCCCCGAAGAAATACCAGGCGCTGCCCGAATGGCAAAAATGGGCGCAGGAAAACTGCAAAGAATCCGGCGGCACACTGACTATTACTGATGACCCGGTAGCGGCGGTCAAAAAAGCGGACATCATCTATACAGATCTGTGGTGGTGGGTAGGCCAGGAAGACCAGATCCCCGAACGCCGCGCGGCTTTCATGCCCGATTACCAGGTCAATGAAACGTTGTTCAAGAAAGCCCCGGCGGAATGCAAATTCATGCACTGCCTGCCCGCTTCCCGCAACGTGGAAGTGACCGATGCCGTGATCGACCACCCGCGTTCCATCGTTTTTGACCAGTCGGAAAACCGCCTGCACACCGAAAAAGGCCTGCTGGCGTACTTCGTCTACCCGCGCATGAAGCGGCCGACCGATCAACTTAAAGCCTACCACCAGGGACTGGTGGAAAATTTCCTCAATTCACCGAAAAAATAGGGAGCGACAATGTCTGACAAAAAAGCTGCATCTCCATCCGGCTTCAACAAAGCCCTCAAGATTTTCGATATGACCCTGTTCACCGTGTGCGCCATCATGGTGATCGATACCCTGGCGGCATCGGCCTCCATCGGCGCGTCATCCATCACCTGGTGGGTCATCACCCTGGTTCTCTTCTTCATCCCCTACGGCTTGATCACGGCCGAATTGGGTTCCACCTACCCGGAAGAAGGCGGTATTTACGTGTGGATCAAACACGCCTTCGGCCAGAAATGGGCTGCCCGCTCCACCTGGTACTACTGGATCAATGTAGCCCTGTGGATGCCTTCTGTCTACATTCTGTTCGCCGGTATGTTCGCTCAGTTGTTTATGCCTGATATGAGCCTATGGCTGCAGATCGGTATCGGTGTTGTGATGACCTGGATCACCGTTTGGATCGACTCCATCACCCTGGAAACCGGTAAGTGGTTCCCCAATATTGGAGCCGCCTTCAAAGTTATTATCATGCTGGTGCTCGGTGTTGGCGGTATCGTGCTGGCAATCAAGAACGGTGTGGCCAACGATATGAGCGCCCAAGCGCTTGTTCCCACCTGGGATGCCGGCCTGGCTTTCCTTCCCGTCATCCTCTACAACTACATGGGCTTTGAACTGATGTCCGGCGCGGGTGACGAAATGAAAAACCCGAAACGCGATATCCCCATCGCCATCGTCACCGCCGGTTTGCTGATAGCCTTCTTCTACTTGCTTTCCACCACCGGCATCCTGCTGGCTCTGCCTATTGACCAGTTGGGTCTGGTTTCCGGTATCATCGATACCTTAAAAGCCATCCTGGGCGATACCGGCTTCGGTGGTGTCATGGTGACAGTCCTCGGTATCGGCGCGCTGTACACCTTTGTGGCGAACATGATCACATGGACCATGGGCGCCAACCGCACCGCCGCCCAGGCCGCGGATGAAGGCGAACTGCCGGCTGTCTTCGGCCGCCTTGACCCAGTCAACAAGACCCCCATTGGCGCGAATATCATCACCGGTATTGTTTCCACAGTCGTGATTATTCTGTACGGCTTCATGGCTGGTAACGCGGAAGACCTATTCTGGACGCTGTTTAAATTCAGCTCCATCATCTTCTTCCTGCCCTACCTGCTGCTCTTCCCGGCTTTCATCGTTCTGCGCAAGAAAGACGCCTCGGTTGAACGCCCGTACCGCATGCCCGGCAGCCATACCTTCGCCGTCATCGTGGCCGGCATCTGCGAGCTCTTCATCGCGCAGGCTATCGTCTTCTTTATCTGGGTTCCCGGGCAGGAGCTTTCCGCTGACACACTACCTGTGCTGATCGGCATGTTCCTGACCATCCTTATTGGTGAAGTTATCCTTCTTACCAGCGGCAAGAAGAAAAAAGCAGCTGAGGCATAATATGTCACGCACGATTGACAGCACACCCCGGGCGGACGGTTTCCGCATGCCCGGTGAATTTGAACCGCACGCCGGCACCTGGATGCTCTGGCCGGAACGGCCGGATAACTGGCGGTTGGGCGCCCGGCCGGCCCAGAAAGCTTTCACCGATGTGGCTAACGCCATTTCGCAGTTTGAACCGGTGACGGTTGGCGTAAACCAACGGCAGTATTCCAACGCGCGTTCCATGCTGCCCGCGCACATCCGCGTGGTGGAACTTTCCAACAATGACTCCTGGATCCGTGATTGCGGCGCTACCTTCGTCAAGAATGACAAAGGCGAAGTGCGCGGCGTAGACTGGGACTTCAACGCCTGGGGCGGGCTGCTTGGCGGCCTGTATTTCCCCTGGGACCTGGACGACATGGTTGCCCGCAAGATGCTCGAAATGGAACGCGTTGACCGCTACAAAGCCCCCATCGTATTGGAAGGCGGCTCCATCCATGTGGACGGCGAAGGCACACTGTTGACCACCGAAGAATGTCTGCTCAATGAGAACCGCAACCCCGACCTATCCCGCGAAGAGATCGAAGATGTGCTGAAAGATTACCTCAACATCTCGAAGGTCATCTGGCTGGATAAGGGTATCTTCCATGATGAGACAAACGGACATGTGGATAATATCGCCTGTTTCCTGCGCCCCGGGGAAGTTCTGCTGAGCTGGACGGACGATAAGAGCGATCCGCAGTACGAAATATCCAACGATGCCTACGAACGCCTGACCAAAGCGATTGATGCCCGCGGCCGTAAATTGACCGTGCACAAAATCCATCAACCCAACCCGATCCTGATCTCGAAAGAAGAATCGGAAGGTGTGGATGCCATCGAAGGTACGCTTCCCCGCGAAGAAGGCGACCGCATGGCGGCGAGCTATGTTAACTTTTTGCTGTGCAACGGCGGCGCGGTGATCCCCACATTTGATGATCCGCACGACAAACCGGCCATGGAACTGCTTCAGAAGCTGCTCCCAGAACGGAAGATCGTCGGCGTACCGGCTAAAGAGATCCTGCTGGGCGGTGGCAACATCCACTGTATCACCCAGCAGCAGGTAAAAGCGTAGCTTATACGTACCTTATTGGTATATCCGGGCGGATGAAAGTCTGCCCGGATTTTGTTTATGTCAGAGTCACCTTCCTCCATCTCGTTTTGTGAGATGGGGAAAGGCCGGGATGGGGGTGATGTCTACCGGGAATATATCAATTGGACGCGTTAGTTTCCCGGCAGGCTGTGGTGGGTTGACATTGGAAAATAACATCCAGTGCAGGCCGCGCTCTAGTAATGGGCAAAATAGTTCGGGTGGATATGTAAATAATGGAGCGGTCAACGCCACCCTACATTAACAGGGGGAAGGCCGGGATGGGGGTTATTCATACACACCCGAAGAATTCAGTTTATCTAATCGTGTACAACGAAAAATACACAGCCAGCGCGCTCAAATCCATCAGCGCGTGGAAGACCATAAAATAGCGCAGCAGCCGGGGTTTCCACTGCATCACCACACCCACAAATAGCGCGAACGGTAGATACATCAACAACCGCCAGAGCAGGTAACGACCGTCCGCGATGAATGGCAGTGTGACGTGTTGCGCGGCCAGCGCGACGGCGCATAACACTGTGATCAGCCAGGTTTTTCCTGTGGCGGCCTGCAGCCGCGGCATAAGATACGCAAAATAGAAGGGAATTTCCGCGAAGGCAATGGTCAACGGGAAAAGCAGCCCGACGGTCAGCCCCCAGAGCGGAATGGGGCGGAACATCATTTGCGCGGGGATGAGCGCGTCACCAAAGAGCGCCTGGCCTAAAAGCGAGTTGGGTAAAGCCCCGATGGGCAGGCCGATTACAAACAGCCCCAACGCCAGAAGCAGATCTTTCCAGAAGGGGTGTGGGCCAACCCGATAGAGATCCCCGAGTGACTTCCCTTCGCGCTTCATCAGAAAAGCCAGCAGGCCGATGGTTGCCAGGTTGGCCAGCGCTACCTCCCATACCCACCACGCGACGGCGTCATCAGCCGGCGCGGCACGTCCGGCCAGCCAGAAGATCAGCGCGAAGATGGCCTGAATAATGGCGAACAGGACCAGCCTGCCCGCGAGTAAGGGGAATAGGATGCGTTTCCGGTTTTCCATGGTAGATATCATTATGAATCCTGTTTAGAAAGATTGGGCAATCATACAATATATGCTGATAAACACAAAGAATTTGCATTAAAGTCTTTACTTGGATTTCAAATCCGCAACAAGATCGTACAATAGGGAGATAACAATTTCTCCACAATTTGATGTTGTTTAAATCTCATTAGAAAAGGCACTATCCCATGTCCAATGGCTGGATATTAACCGCGCTGCTACTGCTACCCAATGCCCTCTATTTACTACTGACCCCGCGTGATGTCCCCCCCGAAACCGACGGCCGCCGGTTGTTCAGGGTTCAGGTTCTGGAAATCGTGGAGAAACTGGGTCAGATCGGTAGTTTCGCGCTTCCATTTTTCTGCGCGTTCCATTTCGATACACCTGTAGACCTGATTTCATTTAGTCTTTTCTGCCTGCTGATGGCGTTTTATTATGCCGGCTGGGTGCGGTACGCGGTTGGCGGACGGCCGTTCCGGCTGTTGTTCGCGCCGATGGCTGGAGTGCCCGTCCCCATGGCGGTGGCGCCGGTGCTGGCCATCCTGTGCGCGTCAGTCAACTTCCACTTCTGGCCGTTGACGGTTGCCAGTGTGATCCTGGGGATCGGCCATATCCCCGTGAGTTGGATGGAATGGCAGCGCTGCCAGGCGGCCGCGAAATAATGTTCTCTGCAAGGAGGTAGTTATGGCATCTACTCTGGGTCAGAAATTGCAGATCAAACCGGGTGTCCCTATAACAGTGGTCAACGTGCCTGAAGATGTGAAGGATCGTCTTCCAGGGGAACTGGTTGATAATCCCGTATCCTTTGAAAAATCCTCATCACCCTCCGCGTTGATGGTGTTCATAAAGAACAAAGCAGAGATCGAAGAGGTTGTGTTGCCAATTTTGACAGGCAGCAACACATTCTCCCCTGTATGGCTGCTGTATCCCAAAGGAACGTCGGGTGTTTCGACGGATTTAAGTCGGGATATTCTGTGGAAAATGATGGAACCGCATGGTTGGCGGCCGGCGCGCATGATCGCGTTGGATGAGATCTGGTCAGCCATGCGGTTCGCTCAGTTAAAAGATCGATAATGCGTTATTAATCACCCCTGAGCGAATGTTGGTTACAATAACGCCATGTTCGAAACATACTTAAGATTATTCCTTGTTTTTACCAAAGTCGCTTTATTTTCATGGGGCGGTGGGCCAGCCTCACTGGCACTGATGCAGCGCGAAGTGGTGTCTGAGGGGTGGATTACTCCTGATGATTTTGCCACAGCCATCGCGTTGAGTAATGCTATGCCCGGGCCGACGGCCCCGCAGGCATCCGCTTATGTTGGTTATAAAGTAGCCGGTATCTGGGGGGCAGTGTGGGCTGTGGCAGGAACGGTTTTGCCGACAACCATACTGGTATTGATTCTTATTGCCGGCTTTTTCAGCATCAAAGACAACCCAAATTTGCTTGCTATGTTGAAAGCAGTGCGGCCATTTGTCGTAGGATTGTTGGCTTATGTAGCATTTGATATGTTCCGCACGGTTTGGGGTGTGGAGAAATTGGGTGTGGGAAAAGCCCTTGCCCTCGGTTGGGACAAGGCTTTGATCGCCCTGGCTACGTTTATCATATTAGTCTATACAAATGTCAGCCCGGTTTGGCTGGTTCTGGCCGCGGCCGGAATTGGTCTGCTGGTGTACAGGTAGAAATTCACCGGTACGGGTTTTAAACCCATACGGTTTATCGTTAGATTTTTCATCCACGGGAATTGTCCCTGCCCTGCGGCTTAGGCGCGTGCCTGTCGTAATGCAATGCGCAAAGCAGGCAGGCTCACCCACTGGACCAAACCATCCGATGCCTGAGCCTGTCGAAGGCTCTCTGTTGAGTCAACTATCCCATCCACGGGAATTGTCTTTGCCTGCCCTGCGGTTTATGCGCGTGCGTGTCGCAATGCAATGCGCAAAGCAGGCAGGCTCAGTCAGAGATTTACTTATCCCTGATACCGGAGTACCCGCGCCCACTTTCCATCCAACAACATGGGGGTTTTGTCACCCTGTGACACCCATTCCACCCCCGGATTGAGCAGGTCCACCCATCGGCCGTTGGCAGCCTGCTGTTTGGTTAATAAGACTTCTTCTGTTTTGTCAGTTGAATTGACCACCACCAGCACCTTCGCGTTCCCGTCTTCCCGCAGGAAAGCGTATTGTTGCGAGGCTACCAGCACCTGGTTGTACCGTCCACTTTGCAGAGCAGGTGTTGAACGGCGGACTTCCGCCAGCTTCCGCAGGTGGCCGGGTAGGTCGGGCTGCGGCGCGGTCTGGATGGCGGTATTCAGATCAATGTTGGGGCGAAGCGGGTTGTCGCTGCCATTGGTTTTCCGGCCGCCGAATCCCCATTCGCTGCCGTAATACACCGAAGGGATGCCCGGCATGGTGTACATGAGCGTATAGAGGTTGAACAAATCAGCCTGATCTTTAACCTGGCTGGCGACACGATCCACATCGTGGTTATCGGCAAAGGAATACAGGCGCAGGTTTTCGTACAGGCCGTGGTCGCCGAACTGGCGTTTCAACGAATAGGCGATTTCAAAGAAATTTCTGTCATTAAAACTGGAGTACAGTCCTTTGTAGGCTTCGTAATTGGTGCATGAGTCAAAGCGGCCGGGGCGCACCCATTTGGCGTAATCGCCGTGGATCAATTCACCCATCAACCACAGGTCCGGGTTGCGGCGTTTGCAAAACTCTGTCAGGGCTTCTATGAACTCCATATTCAACTGATCAGCCGCGTCGAGGCGGATACCGTCAATGTTGTAATCCTGGATCCAACTTTCCACCGCGAACAACAGGTGGTCGCGCACTTCGGGATTTTGCAGGTTCAATTTGACCAGGTCGTAATACCCGTTCCAACCCTCATAGGAGAACGGGTCACCATACGGGCTTGTGCCGTCGAATCGCAGGTTGACAAACCAGTGGCAGAAGGGTGACGATTGCCCGTTAGCCTGTACGTCTTTGAAAGCCCAGAAATGCCGGCCCACATGATTGAACACCCCGTCAAGCACCAGGCGCATTCCCCGGCGGTGGATCTCATTGCTCAGGTTGACCATATCGTCATTGGTGCCCAGGCGCCGGTCGATATGGTAGTAGTCAAGCGTGTCGTATCCATGTCTGGTTGATTCAAACACCGGCCCCAGATACAGGCTGTTGAATCCCAGGTTCTGTATATGGTCCAGCCAGGAACCGATCTTGTTCAGGCGGGCGACAGGCGCTGAGCGGAAGTCATTGTTTTCCGGCGCGCCGGTAAAACCGAGCGGGTAGATATGGTAGAAATTGGCGTTTTCGGTCCAGGATGTCATGGTGTTTCCTTTCTGTTACATACCGGTAGGTATACAAAGCCGGCAAAAAAAATCAAGAATAGATGCCGTGACTGAACTGATGCACGGCCAGATATGTCAACGGATCGGCCAGGGTTGTGACACCGTTGAGGTACTCTCCGATGTATGTGTGGATCATCCCCAGCAAGGTGGCGGAATACATCACATGGCGGCCGCGCATGTTGCCGTGATCCTGAACGGCCTGGATGAATAGCGATTGCAGGATCTGCTGCTGCTCCAGCCGGTAAGGGGATATCGCCTGGTAGGATTCCGAATCCAACGGGGCGTACTGCATGGTGAGTTGAAGCCGGAAAAAGCGTGGATTAGCGATGGCAGCTTCAAAATATGCCCGGGTGATCATCTCCAGAGAGTTCGGCAGATCCCGCTGGTAGTAAGCCGCGGCGCGTATGGTTTCAAGCATGCCTTCGAATTGATTTGCCAGAAGCGCGTCCAGCAGCCCGCGCTTGTGCGAGAAGTAGTGGTACAGAGTAGGCTTGGTTACTCCCGCTGAATCGACGATCTCCTGGATCCCAACCGCGTCGTAACCGCGTGAAGAAAACAGGGTAAGAGCCCGGTCCAGAAGAATGTCACGATTTTCCATAACCGCTAGTATACCGAACGGTATAGATGTTGTCAAGGGATTCCGCAAAACCAGACCGGTCTGCCGTAGTAGAATGTCATCAAAAGAATTGATGTCTTCCCGCTTGAGGAGTCCCATTGGCCAGAAACCGATACCCCGCAAAAGAAAATCAGATAAAGAAACCTGAAAATACATCCCCTTTTTTTAACAACGGGTTTTGCCGCGGCCTGACCACGCGCCACGGCTTTATGTTTGTCAATTCAAACGATCTGATCGGGCAGTTTCTGGAAAAATATGGCGAGTGGGCGTACTCTGAGATCGATCTGCTCACTTCGGTGATCCAACCGGGGCAGGTTGTTCTGGATATCGGGGCGAATATCGGAACACACACTTTATCATTCTCAAAGCTGGTGGAACCGGGCGGGTTTGTTTTTTCCTTTGAACCGCAGCGTATTTCGTTCGAGTTATTGTGTGCCAATATTGTGGCCAACAACCTGACAAACGTATTCCCCATGCATGCCGGCGTGTCAGACCAACCGGGAAAAATCTATGTTCCCGTAGTCGATCCGACTAAAAAGGTCAACGCGGCGGCTTTTTCGATCCAGGGGTATTCTTCGGGGGATCCCGTGAATATTGTCACCGTGGATTCGTTGGGTTTGGGGCGCTGCAACCTGATCAAAGCGGATGTGGAAGGTATGGAGTATTCGGTTTTGCTGGGGGCGCGCCAGACAATTCAGGCGCACAGACCGATCCTTTTAATTGAAAACAATTACGAAGAACATTCTGAAAAGATCATCACTTTATTAAAAGAGATGCGGTATTCCATGTGGTGGTCTTTTTCTCCGTATTCCGATCCCGACTATACCCCGGATTTCAATCTTTACTGTCTTCCGGAGGAAAATACACGTCCGGTTTCAGGTATGGAGCCGGTGTTAAATGAAAAAGATACCGGCGCGGCGGCTTATACCCGCGTTACCGGTATCATTTTAGAGCATAGCTCCTGATCATCCTGACAGGTTCGTTCGGTTTCGTATCACCCGGGTAACAGACCGTCTACTTTTTTAGTGGGAACACGATCCGGGTTATCTGCTCGTCCGGCGGAGTTTCAGGTCCGGTGAGGTAATACTCAATGGACAAGCCGCTGGCTTCATGCCCGTTATCCGTGACAAACTTTCCCATTTCTTCATATACCGGAGCCATTTTTTCGTACGGTCCGGTGAAGGTTGTCTGTGCTGCCGGGCCGGCTGGCAGGGACGAGGCTTTGACCTCGCCGCGGGAGGGCAATTCACGCGAAACCGGGAAGCCCATTTCCACATCAAGGTTTTGCATATCCAGGTTGTAATAGATCACGAACGGTTCGCGGGTAACCGGTTCTTTTATTTCGGCCATATATTGCATGATCGCGCCGTAAGAAGAACCGATCAATTGTGACAGATTCTCGACCTGGGTGGTCGTGCGGATGGCCAGGGTATGGGTTTCGGGTACATCAAAAATTTCGTAGGATTGTGACATGGAATTCTCCTTGCAAAAAAAATGGATATCAGATCCGATCTGATACATTTATTTTATGAAAGGAGTATGTCAATCTATGTCATATATATAAAACTATCCTTATTTGTTTTTACCTAAAATCCGGTTTTCCAGAAAGCAGAAAACGGCCGGCAGAATTGACATAACAAAATACGCGATCGCGCCGCCGGATCCAACTATGAAAAAGAAAAAAATAAACGCGGTGACAACCATCAAGATGGACGCCTGTTTCGCTTTCCAAAATAAAAGAATATAACTGACAACAAGACTTAGCTGAATTGCCTGGCCAAACCAGACCTCAACCGGGGGAACCGGTTCGGGTGGCAAGAACCAGTACAGGTGGGAAACAAAAACAAACCCCCAGATCAGAAAAAGGATAAGGCACATCAGCCGGGTGGTGACCCGGATCAATCGAAGCGGCGTGAGGGTGGTTTTCATGGTGCCTCAGGTTTCCTGATGAAGAAATAATGTCTATCTTATCAGGTTTGTGTTATACTCTCCTATATAGGATATGTCCTATATAGGAGAAAGCATATAATGACATTGGATTATGCGATTCTGGGGTTCCTGAATTACCAACCGCTGACCGGATATGATCTGAAAAAAGCATTTGACCGGTCGATCCAGCATTTCTGGCACGCGGATCAAAGTCAAATTTACCGCACACTTAACCGGCTCACCGGGGAAGGAGCGGTGCGGATGGAAATTGTTGAGCAGACAGACCGGCCGGACCGCAAGGTGTATTCCATCACCCCGGCCGGACGTGAGAGGCTGGTGGAATGGTTGAAACAGCCATTCCCGAATGAGGATTCCCGCAGCCAACCATTAGTACAGATCTTCTTTGGCGGGCAGATCCCGGATGACCGGATGGTTGCAAAGCTGACGGAAACGATAGCCGGCTTGAAGCAACAGATGGCTGTGTTTGACAGTGTTCCCGAACAGGTACGTGAATTTGCCTCCATGGCCGGTTCGGAACGCGAATTATTTTACTGGTTCCTGACGCTGGAATTCGGCAAGCGAAATCTGCAAACGACCATTGATTGGATGGAGAGTGTGGTCAACCGTATAGAACGGCAGGATTATTCAACGGAAATTAACTTTATAAGGAAGTCTGAGTAACAATGAAAAAACAAATTCCATTGCGTCAACGTGTGCGCCAGATAATACTGGTAGTATCACTGTTGTTGTTCCCGGTGACCATGAATTACCTGTCACCGTATGTGGTGATTGACGGCGCCATTCAGGGCATCCTGGCGGCCAGTCCCATTGTGTTTGCCTTACAGTTATTGACCGCCCTGTTCCTTGGGCGCGCTTTTTGCGGCTGGGTGTGCCCGGCCGGGAAAATGCAGGATCTTTGCGCGGATTTCAACAACCAGCCGGTGAACGGCCGTAAAACAGATTGGATCAAATGGGCTATCTGGGCGCCCTGGTTGGGAACGATCCTGTTCTTCCTGGTGAAGGCAGGCGAGTCGTTAAAGGTGTATCCGCTGCATCTTACGGATACAGGCGTTTCTGTGGACGAGCCGTTGAAATTTATAAATTTTTATGCTGTTGCCCTCATCTTCCTGCTCCTGGCCGGGTTGGCCGGGCGCCGGGCCGCGTGTCATTCCATTTGCTGGATGGCGCCCTTCATGATCCTGGGCGAAAAACTGGGAGACGCGCTGCGCATTCCCCGGCTGCGCCTGCGGGCGGATGCGGATAAATGCACCAACTGCCTGACCTGTACTACCCATTGCCCCATGAGCCTGCCGGTGAATGAGATGGTCAAGGCATCCGCTATGGATAATACGGAATGCATCCTGTGCGGCAACTGTGTGGATGGCTGCGCGAAGAAAGCCATCGCCTACAAGTTCGGCCGGAAAAAATGACATACATTTGCCCGGATTGCGGCGCGGCGGATACCGGAAATGGAACCTGCCGGGAGTTGTTTGAATCATTCCTGGCTTTGGAGTTTGCTGACCCGGCGTATGGTGAAGTTCATCTATTTACCGTAGCTACATTTATGATCCAACATTATAAATACACGCAGGATGCGCTTGAGTGGATCTGCCGGAATATGCGCTCTTCATTGAATGGAGAACGGTCAATACAAAATATCAGGGATGATGAGGCGCGCATTAAGAATGCCGGCATCAGGATCTTACGATCTCTGGAAGACGCGCCGCTGCCGCGTGTAACATGGAAGATGACGATCGCCGATGTGGCGGAACAGTACGATGGGGCTACCGGGTACCGCGACCTAATCCGCCAGTGGGCGGATAGCACACTGCAGCAACTGGGTTATTGACCCGATGTAATGTTAAAAACTGCCTGTTGACTCGGAAAACGTTTACTGCTATTATCTTATCAGTAAACGTTTTCTGTTGTAATTCCCATGGAAAAAAGAAGATCATATATGTCACCTAAACTGGAAGATATTGCCAATCGAACCGGGTTCTCCATTGCTACCATTTCGCGGGTACTCTCCAACAGCCAGTACCCGGTCAAACCGGCTGTACGGGAGCAGATATTACAGGCGGCCCAGGAGATGGGGTACAGGCCGAACCTATCAGCCCGCAGCCTGCGCACCGACCGCACCAATACCATTGGGATACTGGTCGATGACCTGATGAGCCCTTTCACCCCGCCTGTTGTGCGCGGCATTCAGGATTACCTCAAAGACAAAGACTTTATGAGTCTGATCGTTAATTCTGACTGGGACCCGGAACAGGAACGCGGGGCAATTGATGCCCTCATCAGCCGGCCCGTGGACGGGATCATCTTTGTGGAATATTCGCATCTTACGTCCAACGAGGCGCTGGATAAAGCCAATAAACCCGGCGTGTTCGTCCACCGGTTGTTTGGTACCAATATTCATAATTCGGTTGTTCCGGATGATTGTTACGGAGCGGAACTGGCTGTCAGGCATCTGGTCTCACTCGGACACCGAAAGATCGCATACATCAACGGGCCTGAAAGCTGGCATAACTCGAAAGAACGTCTCTCCGGCTATCGTGACGAACTGGAGCGTTCCGGTATTGAATTCAACAGCCAGTGGGTTATGCCTGGTGACTGGGAAGTGGATGGGGGATACCAATCCGCAAAAAAATTGCTTCAATTAAAAGACCGGCCAACGGCTATTTTTGCCGGTAATGACCTCATGGCATTGGGGGCGATCTATGCCATTCAAGACGCGGGCCTGTCTGTGCCGCGGGATATCGCCGTGGTGGGTTATGACAACCGGGAATTCACCCGCATCGTCCGGCCGGGTATTACTACAGTGGTAATGCCGGTATATGAAATGGGACGTATCGCCGCCGGGATCATGCTAAGTCAGATCGCGGAAGGTAAGCGGGAGGATGATGAAATCAAGGTAAAGGGAGAGCTGATCATTAGGGATACCTGTGGCGCGGATGATTCACGGAAGACAAAAGAGAAATCAGATTATCAGACGTCTCCACGTTGGATGCTGCTGAATAAACATCCTGAAAGTTAGCCGCTCGAAAAGGAGGTGGAAATAAGGGAACAACCTGGTTCTTCGCGTTTTTGACTGTTGCAGTGAGGGAATGATCCACAACAACCAGACAAGTCAATAAGAAGGAGAATGTAATGAGCGATTCGAAGAAAATTTCTCGTCGCGAGTTCCTGAAGTTATCGGGCATCGCTGCCGCCGGGGTAGGACTGGCTGCGTATACCCCGACTCCGGTTTCCGCCGCGGCAAAATCAGTGATCAATGGCGCGCCTGCCCTGCGCAAAGCCCGCAAGGTTAGGTTGGCCATTGGCAGTTGGGCAGAAGCTTCTACCAAGAAACTGTTCGAAGATGGTGAATTTACCAAGAATACAGGTATTGATGTTGAATTTGTCCTCCGCACCGATACCAAAGAGACGGAATTCACCCGTCTGGCCAGCGCTGTCCAATCCGGCACCAGCCCTTACGATATCCTCGATTTTGAAGATGAGCTGACGACATCCTTCTCACAGGCCGGCTATATGATCGGCCTTGATGACCTGCTGCCCTCCGGTTTCTGGGATGACTTCTCCCCCGAAATGGTGGCATACAGCAAAGTATGGAGCGCCAATAAGGGCGAGACCTTCCGTATCATCCATAACTGGGAAATGCCCTACTGGTTTTACCGCAAAGATTGGTTTGACGAAAAGAAGGTTGAAGTCCCCAAAACATGGGAAGACGTCTCCAAGATGGGCGCTGTATTTACCGATGCCAAAACAGGCGTCTGGGCTACCGAAGACGGCCTGCAAAAAGGCGCGTTGATGAACGTCTATCTGGCCTGGATCACCCTCCAGGCAGGCGGCAACCCGTTCGATGTGGGTGACCCGTACAAAGTGGCGTTGGAATACATCTACGATCTGATGCATAAAAACAAGACCTTAAACCCGGCCTCCATGCAGAAAGATTACAACCAACAAAATGCTGATTACTACGGTGACAAAGTGGCATTCATGCGCCAATGGCCGTTCGTTTTTGACGGCGCCCGTTCGGATGAGCACAAAGCCTGGTTCAAGGATGAAAAGATGACCGTGGC
The DNA here is from genome assembly GCA_964404415.1 of uncultured Leptolinea sp. Classification (GTDB taxonomy): domain Bacteria; phylum Chloroflexota; class Anaerolineae; order Anaerolineales; family Anaerolineaceae; genus Leptolinea. Next base: position 17,034 of record CAYOKC010000027.1, read on the forward strand.
GCTGCCGCCGGTCGGACCTGGCGGAAAAGCCGGCTCCACCTACCCGGCCGCCTGGGGCTTTGGTATTGTCAAGACATCGCCAAACATGGCTGAAGCCAAGGAATTGATGAAATGGCTGATTACCCCTGAAACAGCCGTGAAAGCCATGAAAGCCGGTTTCTGGTACCTGAATGCCCGCAAGTCCGTTATCGCGGCGGCTGATCAGGACCACTACCTGGTCAAGATGATCAAAATGTACACCGATGCCGGTGTCATTGGTGTTCGCCCGCATCATCCCAAATTCGTCGAAGCCCTGACGGTATTGGAAGACGGCGCTGCCTCCTTCTTCACCGATCAGATGAAACTCGACGAGTGCTTAAAACAAACAAAAGACAGGCTGGCGGAACTCGCCTAAACCTGCCTTATCCTGTCTGTTGCAGGCCCGGGCAGGGTTAAAAACCCTGCCCAGGCCACCCAAAAATATTATAAGTCGGAAATTCCATTCAGAGGTGCATTCATTGGCCGCATTAAAAAACCCTCCCATCAGTAAGTCGGTTCAACGCCGCTACCTGTTATTTCTTGTGTTGGTGGCACCGGCTTTTATACTGCGCATATTAACAGCTGCCTATCCCATTTTGCAAACGATCTACCTTGGATTTACGAACACAGATTTACTCAAGGGAACGAATGATTTCGTGGGGTTTAAGAATTTCACCTCCATGATGAATAATTACGGGGTTAAAGGCGCGCTGACGTTTACGATCGAATTTGTTATCGCCACAACCATTATTGACCTGGTACTGGGCATGCTGATCGCCCTGTTCCTCAATTCCAATTTCCGCGGACGAGGATTCGCGCGCGTGATCAACCTGATACCCTGGGTGATCCCCACGATCGTGGCAGGTTATGCCTTCCGCTGGCTGCTGGATGACCAGTTCGGCCTGATCCCGGATTGGATCTTCCACCTCTTTGGCATCCGGCCGGTAATCTTTATCTCGCCGTTCTGGTCAAAGATCGCCGTATTTCTGGTACACGCCTGGAAGAACGCGCCCTTTGTGGCTATTGTTTTCCTGGCCGGACTGCAGGGTGTTCCACAGGATATCTATGATGCCGCCAAAGTGGACGGGGCAAATGCCTGGCAGCGGTTCTGGGGTATCACCCTGCCCCTTATCCTCCCGCTGACCATCACCATGTTCATCTTCTGGTTGATATGGACTCTGGCCAGCTTTGACCTGGTCTATGGCCTGACGCTCGGCGGACCGGGTGTGGCAACGCTGGTGCTGGCTCTGCAGATCTTCCGTGAAGGCATTATGTTCTTCAAGTTCGGGTTCGCGTCTGCTGTCAGTGTGGTATTGCTCATACTAGTGGCCATCATCGGCGTCGTCGGCCTGTGGCTGTATCGCAAAGTTGAAGTGAATTACTGATCCAACGGCATTGAGGATTGTTATGAAACATTTCAGACTTAAACAAAAACTGGACTCACTGGGGTTGTATTCTGTATTTTTGATCTTTACCCTGGTGATCCTGATCCCGGTTTACTGGTTGGTTCGTTCGGCGTTTTCCAGCGGCCCTGACCTGATCAAAACCCCCTTGCTCTACTTTCCCCCTCCAACCCTGGATAATTTTAAGACCCTGTTGACCCAGGTACCGTTCCTTCAATATGTGGGCAACTCGCTGATGTTTGCCATCGGCACCACGGTGATCACGTTGGTGGTCAGTTTTATGGCGGCATACGCGTTCGCGCGAATCGATTTTCCCGGCAGCAATGCCATCCTGTGGGCACTTCTCATTTCCATGGCCCTGCCGGATGTGGGGACGATCATTCCGCTATACCGCATATTGAAAGACCTCAACCTCATCAATACCATCGCGGGGATCACGCTTGTTTTGAGCAGCACGCTGACGCCGTTCACCGTGTGGGTGCTGGTTTCTTTCATCAAGCAGGTGCCGGTTGAGATCGAAGAAGCCGCGATCATCGATGGCGCCTCCCTCCCGCGAATTTTCTGGACAATCCTCGCACCGGTCACTGCGCCGGGCCTGGTCACCATGGGCTTGATCAACTTCATCAACGCGTGGAACAACCTGCTTTACCCATTGTCTTTCACCACCACACCCGAGGCGAAAACATTGAGCGTGGCGATCACCGAGATCTATTCCGGTTTTTCACCGTACGGCAAACCCTGGGAATTGATCATGGCGACAGGTGTAGCCATGGTGGTGCCGATGATCCTGCTGGTCATTTTCTCCCAGAAATCCATTGTACGGGGGCTTACGGGCGGCGCGATTAAATAACAAAAATCGTGCAAGACCAGTACCCAATAATAAATAGTAAAGAATATCCGTTTGTAATCGTTTACAAAGGTACTCAGGAAGGAATTTTGGAATGAATTCACATATTATTAGCGGACCCGTTGATACCACCCATAGCCCGTTTACCCGGCTTACCTCAGTCGCCGCGAATTCCGTCACCCTACGGCCGGGTTTTTGGACAAATGTCCAATCCGTCATCCATTCAAACAGCCTGAAACATGCGTACAGGATGCTGGAAAAAGCCGGAAATTTCCACAATTTCAAGCTGGCTGCCGGGCACGCCAGGGGAAAATATAAGGGCCGCATTTTTATTGATTCAGACGTGTACAAATGGTTGGAAGCTGTTGGTTGGGAATTGGGCCGCCAGCCGGATGAGGATCTGCGCAATATGGCGGATGAGGCGATCAGCCTGGTTGAAGCCGCCCAGTGTGAAGACGGGTACCTGAATTGTTATGTGCAGACCACGCCTTCCTTGGACCGCTGGGAAGACATGGATCACGGCCATGAATTGTATTGTGCCGGGCACCTTTTCCAGTCCGCCGTGGCTTTCCACCGCGCGGTTGGCGATGACCGCTTGCTGAAGGTTTCCACCCGATTCGCGGACCGCATCTGCGAAGACCTGGGCCCGGGAAAAGCGGAAAAGACTTGCGGTCACCCGGAAGTTGAAATGGCCCTGATCGAACTGTACCGGGTGACCGGAACCATCGGGTATTTGGATACCGCGAAAAGCCTGATCGACCGGCGTGGAAAACGGAAAATGATCGGGTTTGCCTCCTACGGTCCGGAATATCATCAAGACCATGTGCCGGTGCGTGAAGCTGTCTCAGCTGACGGGCACGCCGTGCGGCAGTTGTACCTGGCATCCGGTGTGGCCGATCTCTACCTGGAAACCGGTGAACAGGCTCTATGGGACAGCCTTCAACGAATTTGGAAGGATATTGCTTCATCCAAGCTGTATATTACCGGTGGTGTGGGCGCGCGCTTTGACGGTGAAGCCTTCGGCGACCCTTATGAGCTGCCGCCCGACCAGTGCTATTGCGAAACCTGCGCGTCGATTGCCTTTATTCAGTGGAACTGGCGTATGCTGCTGGCTTCCGGCGACGGCCGGTTTGCCGATATGATCGAACGCTGCCTGTATAACATTGTGCTGGGCTGCCCGTCACAGGATGGCCGCCATTTCTTCTACGCGAATCCTCTTATGGTGCGCGGCGGGCGTTTTTCACGCCTTTCAGCCAACGAACCGGATGGCAGCGAGGTGACAGGCAGGCCGGAATGGCATGGGGTGGCCTGCTGCCCTCCCAACGTGATGCGTACGTATGCTTCATTAGATCAAATAATGGCTACCCGATCACATGAAGGGTTGCAGATCCACCAGTACGCACCTATGGATTTGAACATACAGTGGGCGAATGGCGGAAGACTATCCCTGTCAATAGAAACAAAATACCCGTATGAAGGACTCGTCCGCTTAACAGTCCATGATGCCGAAGGGTATCGTGTTGTCATCAGTCTGCGGCAGCCAGCCTGGTGTCCTTCAACCACCATCACAATCAACGGAGAGAAATCACGGCTGCTGGTTTCAGAGAATGGGTATTTCCTGCTCGACCGTGAGTGGAAAACCGGCGATACCATTGACATGGAAATGACCCTGACGCCGGTATTCGTGGAAGCGAATCCGCGGGTGGATGCCGTGCGTGGCTGCGTGGCCATCCAATCCGGCCCGATGGTATTTTGCCTGGAAAGCCAGGATCAGCCGGTCAACGGCGGGCTGGAAGATATCCGGGTGAACACGAAAAAAACCCTTGTCTCCCGCTGGCGCGATGATCTATTGGGAGGAATTATGACCATGGAAGCCTCCGGTTGTGTAGTGAACATGGATACTTGGAACGGGCGGCTGTACCGCACAGCCAACCGGCACGCTGAACCGGAATGCGAGAGTATTAAACTGACTGCCATCCCCTATTATGCCTGGGGAAACCGGGGCATTGCCAGCATGCGGGTGTGGATACCGAGGGCGGACGAATGACCGCGCCGGCGGCGGATAAAGAGTTGACCATCTGGGGCCATGTGGATGAACTACGGCGTCGTCTGTTTGTAGCGCTTGTAGTGATGGCCGCAACCACCCTGGTCAGTTTTCAATTCGCCCCGCAAATTGCCAACCTGTTGGCTATGCCGGTGGGAGGTATTTCCCATCTGCAATCAATAGAGGTGACCGAAAATATATCGGTCTTTATGAAAATCTCGTTGCTTTCGGGTTTCGCGGTCTCCCTGCCGGTGGTTCTCTGGCAAATTATCGGATTTGTCATGCCCGGCCTGCTGCCAAAAGAAAAGATCTGGGTGCGCCTGTCGATACCCATGTCCAGCCTATTCTTTGCCGCAGGACTGGCCTTCGCCTACCTGGTTATGCTGCCGAATGCCATCCCCTTCCTCACGGGATTCATGGGCATCACCACCATGGTGCGCCCGGAGAATTATTTCTCCTTTATTTTGAACTTGCTTTTCTGGATTGGTGTCAGTTTTGAGTTGCCGCTCGTAATTTTTGTGCTGGCAAAACTTCACCTGGTCTCGGCTGGAGTGTTATTAAAAGGGTGGCGGGCTGCCATAGTGATCATCGCCATACTGGCCGCGGTCATAACGCCCACACCGGACCCGGTCAACATGGGGCTGTTGATGGTCCCCCTTTTTATGCTCTATATATTGAGCCTTCTGTTTGCCTGGATCGCCTGGCGCGGTTCCGGCCATCGCGATTCACAAACGTAGACGCTTATTCCCATTCTGTTCCATAAGGAGATTTACCATGTTTGGTCTGGGTGTTCCTGAATTGATCCTGATACTGGTCATTGTTCTGTTGCTGTTTGGTGTGGGGCGCATCAGTAAGATCTCGGGTGAGATCGGAAAAAGCATCAACTCCTTCCGCAACGGGCTTAAAGATGGCGACCCGAAAAAAACTGAAGACTGATCCATGCAGATCTTCAACCTGGGTTTGGGTGAGATCCTCTTTATCACTTTGATCGCGGTCATCGTGCTGGGTCCGGAACGCATAGTCGCGTCATCGCACAAGGCTGGCCGCTATATACGCAGCGCGGTTTCAAGCTCGGTATGGCGTGATATTCTGGCTGCATCCCATGAATTGCGGGAAATCCCCAACCAGTTGATGGAAGAATCCGGTATGCGTAATGATTTTAATGAAATCCAATCCAGTTTTTTGGATAGCGGTAGCGCAATAACCAGTGAATTGTCTGAAGTACACGATGAATTGTCACATCTGGAAGCGACATCCTTCTCTTCTGCCGGAGCTGGCGGGTTGAATGAATTGCCAGCTCCGGCAACTCCTGCACGAGAACTCCCGGCCGGGTAACCCCGGGGCTGGAAATTGGCCTGTAAAATGTAAGAAGAAATGTAAATTGCTTATTGACTCATCATTGGTAATGATGTAAACTAATCAGAACAAATCCCCCCCTGAAACACAACCAAGTAAACATGTCCCAAATTTCCGCTTTGTTCGTCCTCGTTCTTGTTCTTATTTCGGCTCTCATTATTATTGAGAGCCAATTTCAATTTCGGGCGAGCGAAGCGAGGGATTAGAAGAAATCCTGATCGAAGAAAATAGAAAGTAAACCAAATCGCCCGGAAAACAACCGGGCGGTTTTTTTATCCAACGGAGGAAATTGTGCGCTCAGACAGTATTAAAGTAGGAATTGAACACGCTCCCCATCGGGCACTTTTGCGGGCAACCGGCGTAAAAACCGCGGATATGTCCAAACCCTTCATCGCTGTAGTCAACTCCTATGTCGATGTTGTCCCGGGGCACGTTCATCTGCAGGAATTTGGCAAACAGATTAAAGAAGCCATCCGCGCGGCGGGCGGCGTCCCCTTTGAATTCAATACCATCGCTGTGGATGATGGTATCGCGATGGGTCATGGTGGAATGAAGTTCTCCCTGCCGTCACGCGAGTTGATCGCAGACAGCGTGGAGACTATGATGGAAGCCCATCGTTTTGATGGCATGGTATGCATCCCGAATTGTGACAAGATCGTCCCGGGAATGTTAATGGCAGCGATGCGTTTGGACATCCCTGCCATTTTTATTTCCGGAGGTCCCATGGCAGCCGGGCGCACCCCCGAGGGTGAAGCGATCGACTTGATCTCGGTTTTTGAGGGCGTTGGCGCCTATCAGACTGGCAAGATTGACGCGGCCCGTTTGAAGATGCTGGAAGAAAATGCCTGCCCCGCCTGCGGGTCATGCTCCGGAATGTTCACTGCCAATAGTATGAACTGCCTGATGGAAGCCCTGGGAATGGCCCTGCCATACAACGGTTCCGCGCTGGCCAAAACCCCGGAACGCGATGATTTGGCCAAACGAGCCGGCAAATTGATCCTGGAACTGGTTGAAAAACAGATCACCCCGCGCCAGATCGCCACGATGGACGCCTTCGATGACGCTTTCGCCCTCGATATGGCTATGGGTGGCTCAACCAATACCGTTCTGCACGGACTGGCTATTGCCCACGAAGCTGGTTTTGACTATCCCCTAAGCCGCCTCAATGAAATATCCGCGAAAGTCCCCTACCTGTGCAAGGTCAGCCCCGCTGGTAAATGGCACATGGAAGACGTACACCGCGCCGGCGGTATCCCCGCCATTTTAAATGAAGTACAAAAAGCCACCGGGTTGCTGCACCTGGACCGCGTCACCGTGACCGGCGGAAACATTCGTGAAATGGTGGAAGCGGCTTCGATCAAAGATGACGATGTCATCCGCCGCGCCGATAACGCGCATTCCGCCAGCGGTGGTCTTGCCATCCTGTTCGGTAACCTGGCCCCCAATGGTTCCGTGATCAAAGCGGGCGGCGTTGCGCCATCCATGCGCAAATTCAGTGGCCCGGCCCGTATCTATGAATCCCAGGATGAGGCTCTGGCCGGAATCATGGCTAAAGAAGTTCAGAGCGGCGAAGTTGTCGTCATTCGTTATGAAGGTCCCAGTGGCGGACCCGGTATGCAGGAAATGCTCAGCCCCACCAGCGCCATCATGGGCATGGGACTCGGCGAATCGGTTGCCCTGATCACCGACGGCCGCTTTTCCGGTGGAACACGCGGCGCGTGTATCGGCCATATTTCACCCGAAGCCGCAGCCCGCGGCCCGATTGCCGCGTTGAAACAGGGTGATATTGTGGAAATTGATATTGATGCCCGTACTCTGAATGTCAGGCTCACTGATGACGAGATACGGCAGCGGTTGGTCACCCTGCCGCCTTTTGAACCGCGCACTCAGAGCAAATGGCTGCGCCGGTACGCCCGTTTTGTAAAGAGCGCAGATCAAGGCGCTGTGCTGGAATTCTAGTTTTATTCAGGATTAAGGAGAGAGACAGATGAAACTAACCGGTGCTCAAATTTTCTGGGAAAGTCTGCAACGTGAGGGTGTGGAAGTTATATTCGGGTATCCCGGCGGCGCAAGCCTTCCGATCTATGACGCTCTGACAGATTACAACATTCACCATGTTCTCGTCCGCCATGAACAGGGCGCCGCGCATATGGCTGACGGCTACGCGCGCGCCAGCGGTAAGGTCGGTGTGGCCCTGGCTACCTCCGGCCCCGGCGCCACCAACCTGGTGACCGGCATTGCCACCGCCATGATGGATTCCATTCCGGTGGTTTTCATCACCGCGCAGGTAAACAGCAAGCTGATCGGTTACGATGCCTTCCAGGAGACGGACGTCACCGGTATCACCCTGCCGATCACCAAACACAATTACCTGGTGACCGATGTGAAAGACATCGCCCATACCCTGCGCGAAGCCTTCTTCATCGCGCGATCCGGCCGCCCCGGCCCCGTTCTGGTGGATATCACCAAAGACGCGCAGCAGAATTCCACCGAATATGATCCGGACAGTGAACCGATCCATCTGCGCGGTTACCGCCCGGTTGGCACTCCTTCTGAATCTGAAATTCAGAAAGCCGTCAACATGATCCACTCTGCCAAACGGCCTGTGATCCTGGCCGGCCATGGTGTGCTGCAAAGCGGCGCGATGAAAGAGGTTTTGGAATTTGCCGAACGCACACAAACACCCGTCGCCATGACCCTGCTGGGTATCAGCGGGTTCCCAGCCAGCCATCCGCTCAACCTGGGCATGATGGGTATGCACGGTGAGTCCTGGGTTAATCATGCCATCCAGGATGCTGACCTGCTGCTGGCATTCGGTATGCGCTTTGACGATCGCGTCACCGGCGATGTCCGACGCTATGCCACCCACGCCCGCAAGATCCATATCGACATTGACCCGGCTGAAATTAACAAAAACATCAAAGTTGACCTGGGTCTGGTAGGTGACTTGAGCCAGACACTGGAACTCATCCTCAAGCAGGCTAAACCCACACGTCACGACGAATGGCTTTCGGCGATCGACGACATGAAGGGCACCAGCTCTGTCCGCGATATTCAGAACCTGCCGGATAACGGCCATCTGTATGCCGCCCATGTGATCAACGACCTGTGGAATATCACCAAAGGTAACGCGGTGATCGTCACTGATGTGGGCCAGAACCAGATGTGGTCTGCCCAGTATTACAAACAGGACAATCCGTCACAGTTCATCACCTCCGGCGGACTGGGTACCATGGGCTTCGGCCTCCCGGCCGGTATCGGAGCCAAATTCGGCCAACCTGAGAAGGAAGTATGGGTGATCTGCGGTGACGGCGGCTTCCAGATGACACAGGCGGAACTATCCACCGCCGCGCAGGAAGGCATCAAAGTCAACGTGGCCATCCTGAATAACGGATACCTGGGCATGGTACGCCAATGGCAGGAGTTCTTCTACGATAAACGCTATTCCGCCACCCCCATGAAATCCCCCGATTTCATGAAGATCGCCGACGCCCACGGCCTCACCGGCATGCGCGTCACCACCCGTGCTGACGTGGAAGCGGCCATCCAGACAGCGCGTGAAACCGAAGGTACCGTGGTTATTGACTTCCGTGTGGAAAAAGAAGACAGCGTCTACCCGATGGTCCCCGCTGGCGCTGAATTGAAAGAGATGATCCGCCGCCCCATGCCGGCAGCGGTCGCGGTTGACCAGGCTGTAAAGGTTGAGGCCTAGTTCAACCATGAACCATACGATCGTAGCCCTCGTAGATGATGTTCCGGGTGTATTGAACCGGGTGGCTTCCCTGTTCCGCCGCCGCTCCTTTAATATTGAATCGCTGGCTGTGGGCCACACCGAAAATCCGGGCGTATCTCGCATGACCATTGTGGTTGATAGTGACGATACCAGCATCCTGCGCCTGATCTCATACCTGTACAAACTGGTTAATGTGATCCAGGTGGAAGACCTCACCAATAAACCGTGCGTCACCCGCGACCTGGCGCTCATCAAGGTCAAAGCGGATGGTGAGAACCGCGCTCAGATCACCCAGATCGTTGACGTGTTCCGTGCCCGCATCGTGGATATTTCCAACAGTTCCTTCATTGTTGAGATCACCGGCGATGAGGAAAAGATCGAAGGCTTCATTGAAGTCCTGCGCCCCATCGGCATTATCGAGATGGTACGCACCGGGCGTGTTGTGCTGGCCCGCGGAGCCAATCCGCTGTATGCCAGCGAGAATATCTAGTTGATACCGGACAGCCGGCACCGCTGCCGGCCAGACGATACAAAATAATCATCCAGGAGACAGTAACATGGCAAAAATGAATTTCAGCGGCGTAGAAGAAGAAGTTGTAACCCGGGAAGAGTTCCCCCTTGAAAAAGCCCGTGACGTTCTCAAGAACGAAACGGTTGCGGTCATCGGTTACGGCGTTCAGGGTCCCGCGCAGGCATTGAACATGCGCGACAACGGCATCAACGTCATCGTTGGTGTGGGTGACAAGAACAAATACCCCGATTGGGCCAAGGCCGAAAAAGACGGTTGGGTACCCGGAAAGACTCTCTTCTCCGTTGAAGAAGCCTGCGAAAAAGGTACCATCATCCAATACCTCATGTCTGATGCTGCCCAGAAGATCCTCTGGCCGGTTATCAAACCTTTCCTCACCAAAGGCAAGGCGCTTTATTTCTCCCACGGTTTTTCCATTGTTTACAAAGATCAGACCGGCGTCATTCCCCCATCTGATATTGACGTCATTCTGGTTGCCCCCAAAGGCTCCGGCACTTCTGTTCGCGCCAACTTCCTGGATGGCTCCGGCATCAATTCCAGCTTCGCTGTTGAGCAGGACGCCACCGGCAAGGCCCTCGAGCGAACCCTGGCCCTCGGTATCGCCGTTGGTTCCGGTTACCTCTTCCGTACTACCTTCAAGCAGGAAGTGTATAGCGACCTCACCGGCGAACGCGGTGTTCTGATGGGCGCACTGGCCGGCATTATGGAAGCCCAGTACGCCACACTCCGCGCGCACGGCCACAGCCCCAGCGAATCCTTTAATGAAACTGTTGAAGAACTCACCCAGAGCCTCATCCGCCTCGTTGGCAAGAACGGCATGGACTGGATGTACGCCAATTGCAGCACCACCGCCCAGCGCGGTGCACTTGACTGGCGCCACGCATTCCGCGAAGCCACCGCACCGGTCTTCGAAAAACTCTACAAGAGTGTTGAATCCGGCGAAGAAACCCGCGTTGTCATTGAAGCCAACTCCAAACCCGATTACCAGGTGGGATTGGACAAAGAACTGAAAGAAATGCGCGAATCCGAAATGTGGACGGCCGGCGCCATGGTGCGCTCCCTCCGTCCTGAGAATCAGAAAAAAGGCTAATCATCATGTCACCATCGGGCAACCGTGTAACTATTTTTGATACCACCCTGCGGGACGGCGAACAGAGTCCCGGGGCGACCATGACCAGCGCTGAAAAACTGGAAGTGGCCCGCGGTCTTGCCCGCATGGGTGTGGATGTTATCGAAGCTGGATTTCCCGCCGCATCCCCGGATGACCTGGAAGCGGTCCGCAAGATCGCCGATGAGGTCGGGAATTCCGCGGAAGGCAACGCGGCCCCCATCATCTGCGGGCTGGCGCGCTGTTCAAAGAATGATATCGACAAAGCCTGGGAGGCTGTGAAACCCGCGGCACGCCCGCGTATTCACACCTTCCTGGCCACGTCGGATATTCACATGGAATACAAACTCAAGATGACCCGCGAGCAGGTGGTTGACCGCGTGCGGGAGATGGTGAGCTACGCCCACAGCCTTTGCCAGGATATCGAGTTCAGCCCGGAAGATGCCGGACGCAGTGACCCCGAATTCCTGTACAAGGTGCTGGGCGTGGCTATTGAGTGCGGCGCTACCACGTTGAACATCCCCGACACGGTGGGCTACACCATGCCGGATGAGTTTGGCGCGTTGATCGCCGGCATCAAGAAAAACACCCCGGGCATCGAGAAAGCCGTCATCTCTGTACACTGCCACAATGACCTGGGATTGGCCACCGCGAACACGATGGCCGGCCTGAAGAACGGCGCCCGCCAGGCTGAAGTGACCATCAACGGCATCGGCGAACGCGCCGGCAACACCGCCCTCGAAGAAGTGGTGATGGTTCTGCAAACCCGCGAACCGGTTTTCAAACTGACCCACGGTATCGATACTACGCAAATCGTCAAGATGAGCAAGTTGATCAGCAACTACACCGGCATCACCGTGCAGCCCAACAAGGCTGTTGTCGGGGCGAACGCTTTCGCGCATGAAGCCGGCATCCACCAGGATGGTATGCTCAAGAACCAGTTGACTTACGAGATCATGCGCCCCGAATCAGTTGGCGCCACAGTCACCAAACTGGTGTTGGGCAAACACTCCGGCAAGCACGCCCTGCGCACCCGCCTCGCGAGCCTGGGCTATGACCTGGATGACCAGGAACTGCTCAAAATGTTCGACCGCTTCAAGATGCTGGCGGATAAGAAGAAGATGATCACCGATTCAGACCTCGAAGCCCTGGTATCAGATGAACTCTACCAGCCGCGTGAGCTTTACACCCTTGACGGCCTGCAGGTTGCCTGCGGAACCATGGGTATGCCCACGGCCACCGTCAAACTGCGTGACCCGGAAGGCGGATTCCACGTCAACGCGTGTGTGGGTACCGGTCCGGTAGACGCGGCTTTCAAAGCCATCAGCTCCATCGTGTGTTTCCAGAACTCATTGCAGGAATTTGTGGTGCACGCCGTTACCGAAGGTATTGACGCCCTCGGTGAGGTGACCGTCCGCCTGCAGGGTGAAGGCGAAACCGCCTCCGTTGGGCTGCAGCCCGATCAAGACCAGCCGCGCACGTTCGGCGGGTACGGAGCGGATACCGATATTGTCGTAGCCAGCGCCAAGGCGTACCTCTCGGCGTTGAATAAGATGCTGGTCGCCAGCGGCAAATATGGGCCGCCGGAAAAAGCATCAACTGAAGCAATTGTTAATTAGTCCAAAGGAGTACATCATGAACACAGGAAGCAAAGTTTTAGTTGAACCCAGTGTGGTCAAATTGCTGGATCCCTACAGCAATCCCCGCACCATCCCGGGCGGATGGGATGTCTCAGCCATGGCTGTGAAAAAGAAAATGTCTGTCAAGAAAAACCCGGCAGTTGAGCCTAATCCGGCCAAAATGTTGGACCCCTACAGCAATCCACGCACGATCCCCGGGGGATGGGATGTGTCTGCCATCTCCTCGCCGGATAGAATGACCACCAACGGCGATGCATCTTTCCAATCCAGTTTCACCGCAGAAGGAAAGAATGGATCAGCCTCAAACACTCTTTAATAAAGTCTGGGAAAAACATGTTGTGGCGGAACCGGCCGGCTCACCGGTGGTTCTGTATATTGATCTTCATCTGGTCCATGAAGTCACCTCACCGCAGGCTTTCGAGGGATTACGAAAGCGCGGAATAACCGTACGCCGCCCGGATAGGACGGCTGCCACTATCGATCATGGTATTCCCACCCGTACTGACGGTTCTGCCAATGGGCGCCTCGCCTTCGCGGATGAACTGTGTATAAAACAGATCCACCAACTGGAAGACAACTGCAAGCAGTTTGGTATTCCTCTCTATGGATTGGATAGCGAGAACCAGGGCGTGGTGCACATCATCGGCCCGGAACTCGGTTTGACACAACCCGGCATGACCATCGTTTGCGGTGACAGCCACACGGCCACCCACGGCGCCTTCGGCGCGCTGGCCTTCGGCATCGGCACCAGCGAGGTTGAGCATGTTCTGGCCACCCAGTGCCTGCTGCAGCGCAAACCGAAAACCATGGAAGTGCGCGTTGACGGAAAACTCGGCAAGGGCGTTACCGCCAAAGACGTCATTCTGGCGCTGATCAGCAAGATCGGCACCGGCGGCGGCGTAGGTTACGCCATCGAGTACACCGGCGAAGCCATCCGCTCGATGACCATGGAAGAACGTATGACGGTCTGCAACATGACCATCGAAGCCGGCGCCCGCACCGGCATGGTCGCTCCGGATGAGACAACCTTTGATTACCTGTGCGCCCGCAAGTTCACCCCGCGCGGTGATGATTGGGAGAAATTGGTTGCCGAATGGCGCGAACTGGCCACCGACCCCGGCGCTGAGTATGACGCGCAGGTGGTTATCAATGGCAGCGAATTGGAACCGATGGTCACCTACGGCACGAACCCCGGCATGGGCGTTTCCATTAACCAAAAGCTACCCACGGCGAAGGATTACACCGAAGAAAGCCAGAAAGCCGGTTTCGAAAAAGCCATGGCCTATATGGGTCTCACCCCCGGTGAAAAGATCGCCGGCCACAAAGTGGACGTGGTCTTCATTGGCTCGTGCACCAACGGCCGCATTTCCGACCTCCGCGCCGCGGCATCCATTTTGCGCGGGCGCAAGGTAGCGGACGGCGTACGCGTGCTCGTAGTCCCCGGCTCGCAGGATGTTAAACGCCAGGCGGAAGTTCAGAAACTGGACGTTGTCTTCAAAGAAGCCGGCGCCGAGTGGCGCGAACCGGGCTGCAGCATGTGCATCGCCATGAATGGCGACCAGCTTGAACCCGGCCAGTACGCGATCTCAACCAGCAACCGCAACTTTGAGGGGCGGCAGGGCAAGGGCGGACGCACCTTCCTGGCCAGCCCGCTGACAGCGGCAGCTTCAGCCGTCACCGGTGTGGTTACCGATCCCCGCACGATGTTGTAGCAGACAAGAGAGTTTTTATGGAACCTTTCAAAACGATCCGTTCACGGGTTGTGGTTATGCCCGTTAATGATATTGATACCGACCAGATCATCCCCGCGCGCTTTTTGAAGGTGACGGACAAAAAAGGTCTCGGAAAGAACCTGTTCGCTGACTGGCGGTACGAGTCAGATGGCAGCCCGAAGCCGGATTTTATCCTCAACCAGGCCAAAAGCCAGGGCGCGCAGGTGCTGCTGGCCGGTGATAACTTCGGCTGCGGTTCATCGCGCGAGCATGCCCCCTGGGCGTTGACCGATTTCGGCTTCCGGGTGGTGATTTCCACCTCCTTCGCCGATATCTTCAAGAACAATTCCCTCAAGAATGGCCTGCTTCCGGTGATCGTCAAACCGGAGACGCACCATAAACTGGTGGATATGTTCATAGAAGTCCCCAATGCCGAATTGACCATTGATCTGGAAAAACAGACGATGGTCCTGCCGGACGGGGAACAGGTCAACTTCCCCGTGGATGCCTTCTCGCGGAACTGCCTGCTTCAGGGCACCGATGAACTGGGCTACCTGTTGAACCTCGAGCCGGAAATCGCCGCCTACGAGAAGAATCACTCAGGCGGATAAGGATGTCAAACATGATCCAGATCTATGACACCACCCTGCGCGACGGAACGCAGAGGAAAGATATTTCCCTTTCCGTCAGCGACAAGATGAATATTGCCCACCGGTTGGACGACCTGGGTGTTGCCTTCGTTGAAGGTGGCTGGCCGGGTTCCAACCCGAAAGACGTTGAATTCTTCCAACGGGCGGCCAAGACGACCTGGAAAAATGCGAAGATCGCTGCCTTCGGCAGCACCTGCGCGGTCAATAAACAACCGGCAGAAGACGCGAACATCCGCGCGCTGCTGGAAGCCGAAACTCCCTACTGCACCGTGGTAGGCAAGACCTCCGTGCTGCATGTGACCGATGTGCTGCGCACGACCAAAGAAAACAACCTGCGAATCATCGAAGAAAGCATCGCCTACCTGGTATCGCAGGGACGAGCCGTGATCTATGACGCCGAGCACTTCTTTGACGGTTACAAGCTGGATGCCGACTATTCGGTGGAAACACTTAAGGCCGCCATCCGCGGCGGCGCGGAGACCCTGGTGCTGTGTGAGACCAACGGCGGTTCGATGCCGTGGGAAGTCACCGAGATCGTGAAGCAAGTACGCGAAAAAGTGAACCACCCGCTGGGCATCCACGCCCATAATGACGGCGAATGCGCGGTGGCAAACTCCATCGCGGCTGTGCGTGAGGGCTGCGTGCAGGTGCAGGGGACGATCAACGGATACGGCGAACGCTGCGGTAATGCCAACCTGTGTTCCATCATCCCCGATCTTGAACTGAAGATGGGTCTCAAAGCGCTGCCGGATGGCAAGCTGCCGACCCTGTTCGAGCTTTCGCACTACGTGGCCGAAGTGGCCAACCTCGCGCCAGACGAACACCTGGCGTATGTTGGCCGGGCGGCGTTCGCCCATAAGGGCGGCATCCACGTGGCGGCTATGCGGCGCACCAGCCAGTCATACCAGCATATTGACCCTGAACTGGTGGGCAACAGGATGGAAGTGGTTGTCTCCGAGCTTTCCGGCAAGGGCAACCTGGTCAGCAAGGCGGAAGAGTACGGCATCAAACTGGAAGATGACAGCAAAGCTGTTGAAGTCCTCCAGGTGGTTAAGAATCTGGAAGCCAAGGGATTTTCCTTTGAAGCCGCCGAAGCATCTGTTGTTATGCTGTTCAAGCGGTTGGAAAAAGGCTACAAATCACCCTTTGAATTGATCGACTTCTCTGCCGAGGTGGAACACCGCCAGGGGCGAGGCATCTTCTCTGAGGCTGTGGTCAAAGTGAAGGTTGGTGACGAAGTGGTGCACACAGCCGCTGAAGGCAACGGCCCGGTCAACGCGCTTGACCTGGCGCTTCGCAAGGCGCTGAAAGCCCACTACCCGGCCATTGACAGCTTCCATCTGTCTGACTACAAGGTGCGTATCCTGGATGGCAACAACGCCACCAGCGCTACCACCCGTGTACTCATTGAAACCAAGAACGGCATCGCCACCTGGAACACTGTGGGGGCGGGCACCAATATCATTGAAGCAAGCTGGCTGGCGCTGGTTGACTCGTTTGATTACGGGTTGACTGTGGTCCACCCATCTACAGGAGGGAAGTAAATCCATGCAGGCAAATATAGTTCTACTGCCCGGTGACGGCATCGGCCCCGAAGTCGTCGCGGCGGCTGTTCGCGTTCTCAAAGCCATTGAAACCAAATTCGGCCACACTTTCAATTTCACCGAAGAGATGATCGGCGGCTGTTCAATAGATAAACACGGAGTCGCGTTGACCGACTCTGCCCTCAAAGCCTGCCAGGCGGCGGATGCCGTGCTGTTGGGCGCCGTGGGCGGCCCCAAATGGGACGACCCCACAGCCAAAGAGCGCCCCGAGAAGGGCCTGCTTGCCCTGCGCAAGGGGCTGGGTGTCTTTGCCAACCTGCGTCCGGTGAAGGTTTATCCGAACCTGACCGATGCCTCCCCCCTGCGGCCTGAAAAACTGGCCGGGGTGGATATGATGGTTGTGCGCGAGTTGACCGGCGGCGTGTACTTCGGTGAACCCAAAGGCCGCGAGACGGTCAATGGCGTCACCCGTGCCGTGGATACCATGGCCTATACCGACCCGGAGATCCGCCGCATTGTGGACATGGCGTTTCAACTGGCCGGCGGCCGCAGGAAGAAAGTCACCTCGGTGGACAAAGCCAACGTGCTCGAGTCTTCCCGCCTCTGGCGCCAGGTGACGGCCGAAGTAGCCAAGAACTACCCGGATATCAAGATGGAAAACATGCTGGTGGATACCGCCGCCATGCGCCTGGTCTCAAACCCGTCTGAATTTGACGTGGTGGTCACCGAGAACATGTTCGGCGACATCCTCACCGATGAAGCCGCCGTGCTCTCCGGCTCCATGGGATTGCTGCCATCCGCGTCACTCGGCAGTGGCGGACCCGGCCTGTACGAACCGATCCACGGTTCTGCCCCGGATATCGCGGGCAAAGGCATCGCCAACCCTGTCGGCACCATTTTGAGCTCGGCATTCATGCTGCGCTATTCACTGAAACTT
>CAYOKC010000027.1:34564-34823 GCA_964404415.1 uncultured Leptolinea sp.
AAAAGAAGCGGCCGCGGTTGAAGCGGCTGTGGAAAAGACCATCGCATCCGGCACCTTGACCGCCGACCTGGGCGGCAAAGCCAACACCACCGAAGTGACGGATAGCATTCTGGCCAACCTGTAGGAAACTTTTACTGGAGGTATCATCATGGCTGCATATCCAAAATTCGTTTGGATGAACGGCAAGATCGTGGAGACCGAAAAGGCCACCGTCCCGTTCTTCAACACCACCCTGCATTACGGCGCCGGCGTTTTTGAA
>CAYOKC010000028.1:0-8181 GCA_964404415.1 uncultured Leptolinea sp.
CCACACTTAATATATCCAACGCGGGTAATTCTTCAGATGCCGCCGGATTTTCTGCCATTCTATTGATATACAGAAACAGGGCGGCCAGCGATTGGATATCAATGGCATTATGGTAGAAGACTCCAGCCAATTGCGACGGATCCCCGGTGCGCAGGTAGTTGAAATAGATCACCGGTACTTCCCACCCGGGTACCTCCATCTGGCTTCGGGCAAAACCGAGTACCTCTGTTTCAATATCCTTAAGGCTTCTGCTTTCAAGCCGCCGGCGCCATAGACGTCTGGATAATGGAAGCAGATCAAAATGCAGGATGTCTGCAAACGGGGAAGGGAGGTTGTTCATCACATACTGTGTTTTAAGAATGGGTATGTCAAACGATTTGCCATTATATGTAACGATGGATGTTACCCCTGACATCATACGGTCCAGCAATTCTAGCTGGGCGCACTCTTCCGACGGATTACGCGTAAAGATCTGGGAGGTTATGAATCCAGAAGGAGTAAACCTTCCTACGCCAACCATGAAGGGGAGGGTTCCCGTACCACCGGCCAAACCTGTGGTTTCTGTATCCAGAAATAATGTGGAAAACAGGTCTAAAGATTCTGGATTCTCTTTGCCGCCTGCCCATTTTACTAATCGCGGAGAAATATCTGCATATCCAAATTTCACGTTACCATGCGTATAGTTTTCTACGTTGATAACATCCGCCTTAAAAACCTCTCCGTAGGTCGTCTGAACGTACGTGCCGTCGACAACATTTTCGATACCGTTTCGGGTTTTTAGAGGTGGAGGCGTTACCTTCGCGCCAGTTTGCACACCAAGTGACCGGAGCCGGTCAGCCAGAGATTCAGGTATATCAGCCATTATCTACTTGCCGCGTAACTTTTCAAGAATAGCAAGGGCTTCGACCTTCCCACCGGTCCCGTTTTCACCACCGGGACCTACACAGGAAGGGCAGCCATCCAGGCAGACACATCTGCTTACCAGCTCATGGGCGCTCGCGATGATCTGCTCGTGCATATCAAAGCACTTGCGGCTTAACCCAATGCCGGCATTTATCTGGTCATATATGATCACAGCAGGGCGCCCATCCGCGATATTCGAAGCGGGATCTGTCAATGTACCCAGATCTGAAGAGTCACACATCAGGAATAGCGGCGCGAGCTGACCCATCGCATATCCCAATCCAGCCAATCCGCTGCGTATTTTGACATTGCTTTCAGCCAGTTTATGGCAATTAGGGCAAAGAGTGATCAAATTCTCCATCCTGTTGGCTTCATCGAGGCTGCGGAAACTGCGCAACGGTGTTTTGTGATGAACGTGATGGGCTTTACCGCTTTCAAGCAAACCACAAACCTGACAACGGAACTGATCACGTTGACGGACAGCATTCCTGATACGGTCCCAATTCGGTCCGTAATCGTTCGGATCATTGTTCCAGAGTAACTGCTCGCGTAAAACATTGACCATTTCATCGCTCAACGACAGCCAGTAGGCTGTTGTCCGCATTGTACTTGGCGGAAGTGTTAGCGGTTCAACTGAGATGATCTCACGGGAACTCCACAGAATTTTTTTAAATCCGGTTATTTCAGTGGTTACCTGTATTTCGCCATAGGTGGTTTTTGAACCCGGGTAGTATTCCGCTTCCTGCTCGTTTATTTTAACAAGCGTCAGTTTTTGCACAGTCTCAGTGTAGTAATCTTCATCCACCGGCAGTAGAAAGGCCTCTGATTTTTCAAGATCAAGCGATTTGACAAAATACGTATTGCCTTCATGCAGGTAGATCGCGTTTGGATGGACCATCCATAGAGAGCTTAAATAGTCTACCTCGCCAATTGTCTGATTAGTGCCGTTTACATCCGACATAAGGGTTATTGATCGGGAATCTGAACTCCGAAGAGAGAGTGTACTGGCCGGGTATGCCGTATCTGTCCAGAAATACCGTCCAGATGCCAGATTGACCTTGCCGGATTGCGTCATGAACTGCATGTATTCGGTCAAGAGATCCGAATTGACGGTTCCAAAGGGTTCGTTTTCTTTGAATGGCAGCTCAAATGCCGCGCATTCCAGGTGCCCGAGCAGGATCACAGGGTGATCAGGGTCGATCAAAGCCGATTCCGGTGATCGCCCTGTAAGGTATTCTGGATGACTCATTAAATACTGGTCTATCGGGCTGCCTGATGCCACCAGAACGGCGACAGAATCAGCCATTTTCCGTCCGGCACGGCCAGCCTGTTGACGCAACCCGGAGACGCTGCCCGGGTATCCGGTCATTAGAACCGCGTCAACACCGCCTATATCAATGCCCAGTTCAAGCGCGTTGGTAGCCGCTACAGCGCGTAACTTGCCGGAACGCATTTCACTTTCGATGCGCCGCCTGTCTGCCGCCAGATACCCGGAACGGTAGGCATGGTAATTCGCCGGATCGTCATTCTGCTGCTGCCGGAGCTGCCTGAGGAGCATTTCTACACCTCTGCGCGACCGGCCAAAAATTAGAACTTGAATACTCCTGTCAAGGAGATTCCCGGCTAAACGGATAACTTCAGATGTCGCGCTCTTGCGTATTCCGGTTTCCTCATGAACAATGGGAGGATTATATAAAATGGTTGTTTTCCTGCCATGCGGAGCACCATCCTGGTCAATCACCACCAGGTCTTCTCCCGTCATGGCTTTACCATGTTCCGCCGGGTTAGCGATGGTGGCAGACGTTAAGATAAATCTGGGATTACTTCCATAGAATGCCGCAATCCTCTTCAACCGCCGGATCACATTTGCCACATGCGATCCAAAAACGCCCCTGTACGCGTGGATTTCGTCAATTACTATATAGTCCAACCCACGAAAGAAGCTTTCCCACAGTGTGTGGTGTGGCAGTATAGCGGTATGCAGCATATCAGGATTCGTTAATAAACATCGGGCCACCTGCCTGATGACCGGGCGTTTCTGCGCGGGTGTGTCACCATCATAGACACAAACCTGTATTCCCCCGGTATCTGAGGATCGATCAAATGCAGTCAAGTCCAACAGCTTTTCCTGCTGATCATGCGTCAATGCCTTGGTGGGAAATAAAAATAGTGCCCGGGATGAAGGTGACTTGATCAGGCGGTCAAGAATGGGGAGGTTGTAGCACAATGTCTTTCCACTGGCGGTTCCGGTGGTGATCACCACGTTCTTCCCCTTTTTTACCGCCTGATAACTCGCAAATTGATGGGAATATAGCCGTTCAATACCCTGTTTACGCAATTGGCCGGCTAATTCCGTAGAAATATCATCAGGAATGGAAAGAAACTCCCCTTGCGAGGACGGTGTTTGAGAATGGTACTGAATGTTTTCTGTGTAGTCCCTGGCAGAAAACCAGTATTTCAACACCGAATCAAGATTTGATATACTTTCACTATTCATACGGTTTATCGGAAATATATTCTACTATCATTCTACAGGAATCTATCCATGTCCGCCCTCTTAATCCTTCCAATTCTTTTTGGAATAATTGCCGGAATTTCTGCTAATTATCTGGCGGACGTACTTCCGCGAAACCGTCACTTGACCTCTCCGGTATGCCTGGATTGTGGGGAAACCCGGACACTTTCAAGTTTCCTGTCAGGAAAAAAATGCCAAGCCTGCGGTAAAACCAATTTCTTCCGTTACTGGCTGGTTATAACCGCATCAGGCATCCTCTCGCTACTGGTATGGCTCTATCCTGCCGGCTCGCTTCCATACTGGGGAAGCCTGATTTTGTTGATTGTTTTCCTTACGATCATCATCACAGATATTGAATACCATGTGATCCTCAACCAGATGAGTATCACTGCGTTTATCGTCACCATCGCGGCAGGGTGGATGTTACATGGCTGGTTGAAAACACTTCTGGGAGGAATTAGCGGATTTCTCTTATTCCTCGGACTTTACTACCTGGGAAGGTTGTTTACCCGGTTCATGTCTCGCAGACGAGGGGAACCAGTGGATGAAGAAGCCCTGGGGTTTGGTGATGTGTACATGGCCGGAGCTATCGGCTTTCTCACAGGATTTCCCTTTGTACTTCCGGCTCTTCTTGCGGCTATAGTGTTTGGCGGAATAGTATCTGCCATAATACTGATAATTTCGTTGATCAGGAAGTCCTACGAAGCCTTCCGCGCCATACCATACGGCCCATTCATAATTGCAGGCGGTATTTTTATTCTGTACTATTATTTGATCAATCCGGTCAAATAATTACGGACAATGAGGTCCTGAAGCTGATACTGCTTCGGGTACATGCTCCCGGTATTTCTCAAAATTCGCAGAGAATTTATTGATCAGCAGTCTGACTGTTTCCTGGTATGCCTGCTTATCTTTCCAGGTTTCAACAGGTGATAACAGCCTGTCCGGAACTCCGGGGCAGGTTGCCGGAACAGCCAGGTTGAACCATGCCTCGCTGCGCATAGATGTTTCCTGTAATTTGCCATTCAGTGCCGCGTGAATCATGGCTCGTGTATTTGCCAGCGGAATTCGGGTTCCATACCCATATTTTCCGCCTGTCCAACCTGTGTTGATCAACCATACGTCCGCCTTCGAATTAGTCAGGAAATCAAGCAACAAAGCCGCGTAGACATTTGGATTCATGGGGAGGAATGGTGCCGCAAAGCAGGTGGAAAATGTGGCGGTCGGTTCCTTGCTGATACCTGTTTCGGTACCCGCGATTTTCGCGGTATACCCCGAAAGAAAATAATAGACAGCCTGGTCATATGACAGTTTTGAAATAGGGGGAAGCACTCCAAACGCGTCTGCTGAGAGAAAGAAAATATTACGAGGTTGAGCTGCGCAACCCGATTCGACATAATTATCAACATAATGGATCGGGTAGGCGGCCCGGGTATTTTCAGTGATGCGGCTGTTATCAAAATCGATCAGCCGGGTGACCGGGTCCATTACCACATTTTCAAGCACACTGCCAAAATTATGCGCGGCTTTCCAGATAACCGGTTCGAGTTCCTTCCTCAGGCGAATTGTTTTTGCGTAGCAACCGCCTTCGTAATTAAATATTCCATGATCACTCCAGCCGTGCTCATCGTCGCCAACCAGCTTCCTGTCAACATCTGAAGACAATGTTGTTTTACCTGTACCGGAGAGTCCAAAGAAGAGCGCTGTATCCCCATCTTTTCCCACATTCGCCGCGCAATGCATGGGCAAAATTCCCTTTGCAGGCAAAATATAATTCATATAAGTAAAAACAGATTTCTTAATTTCACCCGCGTAGGCAGTTCCACCAATAAGGACCAGTTTACGTTCGAGGTCAGTCACAATAAATGTGGAAGAATGGATTCCATCGCCTAAAGGATCTGCCTGGAAACCCGGGGCGCAGATGACAGTAAAAGATGGTGAAAAATTTGCCAGTCTATCACCTGTAAGGCGAAGGAACAGGTTTTGGGCCACGAGACTATGCCATGCGCGTTCTGTCATTATTCTGACGTACGTCTCATTTTCGGGATCAGACCCCACCGCCATATCCTGCAGGAATACATCACGACCCTGAAAATACGCCTGAAGTTTGAGCAGCAGCCTGTCAAATTGACCTGGCTCTATGGCTTTGTTTACATCACCCCAGTCAATCACTTCAGCCGTTTGTTTAGTCCTAACGAAGAACTTGTCATTGGGTGAGCGCCCGGTATGTGGAGATGTGTCAACAACTATGGCGCCGGTACGAGAGATCATTCCTTCTTTCCGGAGAATGATCTGTTCGACGAGCTCCGCAGCGGAAAGATTCCAATAGACAGCCTGAAGATTGTTAAAACCCAGATAATCCAGCCCAAATATCCGGGGAGTGCCTGAAAAACTGTTCAATGTCATTCCGGCCTCCAGTCGCGTATAGATCTATTGTATAGGTTTACCTGTAATCGAACCGTACCAGTACCAGACAATGTCACTGGCAGGTTTCCCTCTGATGGAAGAGGATTGGTCATGCATGCTGCCAATTGATTGGAATCTTCTTGTTGAAATGCCTTTAATCCAATCCCGCCGGTTGATCTCAGGGATGGCCGCGTTATATAAATTGGCCTGTTCCTGCAAAGATACTGCCAAACCGGGTTGCGAGGGGAATGGGAAATTCAGGAGATGCGGTGAGACACAATTGCCCGAAAGGTTGACGCACCCGAGAAACGCCGAGTCAACCGATGGTATATCCAGCCCAATCCATGCTTTTTTCCCGGAATTTTCAATGAACGGATAAAGGCCTTTATCCAGTTTTTCAGCAATTCTGTCTGTATATGTTTGTACGTCACCCTGCGAGTCGGCAAATCTTCCCAGATTAAGAAGATAAATACCTCTTATTTGATCCATTGGAATAAGGTTTTCAGATCGTAGATCGTCAAAATTTAACGCCACCCAGGCTTCACCGGAATAAGCAATGTTCACTTCCACGACTATTTTTTCCCAGCGCTGAAGTCCGTCTTCGGGGTAGGAATTTAGCACATCAGAGACGGTAACATTGCCTGCCATAACCTCTGAGACGCACTCATCACCAAGGATCAAACCATCCGCTTTCACATTTGAAGCAAGCAGAGCCGTTGACCGGTAAAAATGGGAAATGGCATCAAACCATTGTTCCCAACCGTCCTGATTTCTGGAAAATGAGTTCCAGAAATCATCCGCGGATACAGGGAAACGTGTTTGCGCCATCAGGTAAACCCGCAAACCTCTTTGGCGTGCCAATTCAGCGACCTTTTGAATTTCAGAGACCGGCATATCCGTACTGAGATCCGGTGACAACCAGACAGGAGACGCAGAACGAAACGTCCATGTGACAGGAATGATCACCGAATTCGCGTTTATCCCCACGATATTATCCAGACTGTGCTCCAGACCGGACAACCATGAGGGTCGATACGCGTCGGTCAATTCGACAGCCGCGCGGTAGTCCGAACCTTTTGGAGAGGTGGATTCCGTGGTCACAATTGTCGGGTCTTTAAGCGGTGTCCAACTTGACCATTGCAAGGCTTCTGTTTGTAAAACCTGGTCTTTCCCTGTAGCTTCAAAAGTAAATTGTTGTTCCATGCCAGTAGTAAGATCAATGGTCCCGCACATTTCTGAGCGGCAGAACCGGTAATCTACAGGTGCGGAAAAATTCAATGGATTTGTAAGCCGCATTTCATAACTTCCATCACCGGCCGGCTGCATTTCCATTGGATCCATCCATCCAAAGGTATTAAATTGTATTTGAATGTCATCTGATTCAGGTGTTCCGGAAGGCGGGAAGAACTTAAAGGTAACCGGCCCATAGTTGGGTGTTGTCCATGAAGCGATCGTATCTTCAATGGTCATATCCTGCCTATCGACAAAAATGGAGTGCCTTACAGATTTCCCAGCGGGATCAATCTCACCATTCCAAAAGGTATCCCCGGTGGAATACATATAATGCAATTCGGTATCCACCGGAAGTTGCACAACGGCCAGATATTGACGAGCTGATTGCCTGGTAAGAGTAACTCCGCGATTCTGATTAAGGTTGGAACCGCCAAACAGGCCGGCAAAACTATTGCCCAACGATGAAATATCGCCGAACAGATGTACTTGTGCCTGTGGCGGAGTATTTTCAGGAACTTTTACAATGAAAGTAACATTTATCAACCCACGCGGTGTAAGAACTACATCCATGGGTGTAATATTGCTTTCCTCAATGACCGCCTGTTGTTCAAACGGTTCAAACGCACCGGATGGACTGAAAATTGTCACATTCCGGACACCGGCAGGGACGCCTTCCAGAATGAATTTTCCATCTATGCCCGAAGATGTTGAAAGCCCGGCCGTTGTAACGATGGCATCGACTGCTGCCTGTCCAGTGTCACTTAATTGCAGAGTTCCCTCCAGGCGGCCTGAGGGGAAGTTCTTTTCACCCAGTGCAAATCCGAGTATTGAATCTTGTATTCGGGTGTGCTCCGAAATATAGAAAAAGCGTGATGGAAGGATTTTCCCATCAGGGCCAATTTCTACATTAGTACTTCCGCCTGTTCGCGCATACCGGTATTGAATCAAAGCCCCCTTTTTTGAAGGAACATCCAGTTGGTAATGCCGGTCGTCTACTTTTTCCATTGACTGATAATTCGGGCTGAGTTGATGTGAATTTAGGCGGTCAACCCATTCTATGGATAATTGTGAACTCTCAGGCAATGGCTCGGGAAGTTCAACCAAAAAAGATGCCAGCACATCAG
>CAYOKC010000028.1:8191-15176 GCA_964404415.1 uncultured Leptolinea sp.
CTGGCAGATCGGTTGTTATCTTTATTAATACTGTTTGTTCCACAGGCCGTCAGCAGAATTCCGCCGATCAGTAGGGCGGGGGTAAATTTTCTGCTCACCGGAAACTGCAAAGCGCGAAGACGCATGGGGTGCAGGATTTACGCGGTTTTAGATTTCACAATAGTTGAAAAAGCCTGATGGATCTCGTTGGACCTGTTCGCCAGTGCCCCCAGAACACCATTTACAAACCGGGGAGTGGATTCTGATCCGTAGAACTTTGCCAGTTCAATGGCTTCGTTGATGGCTACTTTAACCGGTGTGCATTGTTGTACGGCAAATTCCCACATGGCAATACGGATGATATTGCGATCAATCACCGCCACCTGATCCAAAGGCCACTCGGGGGCGTGCTGGGCTATATAGTCGTCCAGCTCCTTGCGGATGGGTAGGACGCCAAATACGATCTGACGAGAGAAATCCATCAAGGTTGTATCCAATGGTTCGTCAGCCAGCCTTTCTTCAAATACCATCCCAGGCTGGTGGGTTGTCATATCCTGTTCGTAAAGAACTTGCAAGGCGATACAACGGGCCTTGGTGCGTGATTTCATATATCAGGACTCGCTCACCGGGCTAAAATCAATATCTTCGATATGGATGTTTATCTTACCAATTTCCATACCAACCATGTTGGAAATGGCACGGGCAACCTGTGTTTGGATCGTCCGGCTTACATCACGGACATTCACATCCCGATTTAATACCACATGGATATCGGCGTACACAGTGTCATTTTCAACTTTTATTTCCACACCTTCGTTAATACCACGATGGAAGATACGGTTAATATCATTTGTTGCCAGCGCCAACCGTCGTACTCCCGGCACGCCAAGAGCGGTCAACCGCGCGATAGATACCAGTACTTCCGGCGCTATAGTAGTTTTTCCGGGGGGGCGATTTCCCTTTGTCATGTAATCTCCTTACACGAATGTTATATAAATTATAACCCCGAAAGAGCAGAGGGTTTTCAATTTTCCTGTGTTTTCTGGTTATGTACCAAAAATTCTATGGATTTTGTGTTAACCTCGCGGTGTTGCTTATCCAATAGCACACAGTGACCACAATCATCCAATTCAACAAGATGTTTTTCTCTGGAAGAGACGGCATTATAAACCATGAAAGCGCTTTGATGGTCAATTGTCTCATCCTGTTTGCCCTGATAAATAAGTATGGGTTGGTGGATTTCTGGAAGGATTCCCTGGATTTTATTCTGGAGCAAACCCAATTCAACTACAGCTTTCAATGGGTTTATTTTATATCCCTGCCATGGGAGATATCCTTCCTTCGTGGGTGCCAGTTGACGTTTAGGCGAGCCAAAAACGAATAGGGAAAACAGTTTTGCTTTAATAATGCCGGCTATTTTCACTGCAGGGGCGTAGACAACCAGCTTTTCAATTTCAGTGTGGCTTGCCGCGAGGTACAGGGCAAGCAAACCGCCCATCGATTCTCCGCCAACAAACCAACGGGTAGTTCTACTTTTCAGGTGATTGAAGGCCTGTTCAGCGCTTTCAATCCATTTGGAATAGCGGGTCTTTGCCAGGTCGCTCGGCGACGTTCCATGCCCGGGTAGTAACGGCGCGAAAACCGTCCACCCCAATCGGGAATGGATTTCCTCTGCCAGACCGCGTACTTCCAGGGTGGTGGCTGTAAAACCATGAAATAGCAGGATCCCTGTGGATGATCCTTCCAAAAGGAATGTTTCTGAGGGATATTCCGGGTTGAACAGGTTCTCGTTCACGCACCAGTCTCTATAAATGGAATGGTATTGGTGGCTTTGGGCATTACCGCAATACGGGCGTTGTCAGGCAGGAACAAGCCCGCTTTCGTGAAAGCGCTTTCAAGGGAATCGGCGGGTTCCAGGAGCAACCTACGAATACGGGCTTCCTCAATTTCAGATACAACTATGATCTTTATACGCCGCTGCTCGCGGGCGAATTGCAGGGCTTTATGCGGACCAACCTTGAAACCTTCCATACGAAGCTTTGAGAACACCGCGTCAATAGAAGTAACTCCTTCCATGAAAGCTTCATAGCTGTTGCTCCCAATACCTTCCACACATTCCGCCGCAAGGATCACACATCCGCCATCGCGGGTGATGCTGGCGGCATGTGAGAGGCCTTTTTGAGATTGATACAGGTTGATATCTTTCGGGTAGCCTCCAGGTGAGGCAATGACCAGGTCGAAATCACCGCGGGGTATCCCTGTCTGGCATATCTTTCGGGAAAGCGGTATTCCGGCCTTCATAACGTCTCTGGGTGATCCGAAAATGGCATGCATGATCTGTTTAGCCGGATTCATGATCACATTCAAAGCAGCATCGCAATGAATAAGGTCACCAATTTCTTCCAGGTCCTGGCGGGTAGGGTTGGTGTCATACACGCCGAATGTTGATTCCGGCTCAACCAGCATGGCATGATTCTTATTGATCGTCTGTCGGCCAGTAAGTCCGATTCCCGCTGTTTTGGCACCACCGGAATACCCCATAAAATGATGCGGTTCAATATTTCCCACCAGTAATTTCAAATCTGACTGGAAAAATGAAGCATTTACATACACCGGGGTTCGCCTTGAGGTTTCACCCAGGTATTTCAAATTCTTTGATTCATCACAATCGTGGGAGACGATCTTATAATCGCGCACGATTTCTTCTGGCAGCAGCATTCCGAACTCATTACTGCGCATAGGTGTATGTGTGCCGGTAGCTATGAAGAATTCGATGTAATCCTTCCGGACGCCCAGTTTTTCAAGCCTGGCCAGGAGGGGAGGGATCATCGTTGAATTTGGAACCGGCCGGGTCTTGTCATTGATGCCGATGGCTACCGTGCTGTTGGGATCAATATTTTCCCAGTTAAATTCTCCAACGGGATTATCCAGACAATCCTCAATCATTTCATCACCCCCGCGGGTGGGGGATGAAGCCGGTGGCATCAGAATGGATGTTTCATATTTTTGAGGAAGGTCTAAACTGATCTGGCTAGTACCGTATGGCAGCTTTATCTCAGTCATTAATTTCAATTCCTGTAATCAAAATACGCATGACCGCCGCCAATTACAAGTGGATTTAAATTCAGCAGCTTCTTCGCGGAAGCGATTGCCTGAATGGGGTCGCCGGTTGTCGCGTTGGTAGTGGCGACCGGTTTACCTTTTTCACTTGTGAAAGCGTCTCCAGCGATCAGAATACGTTCCGCTGGCAGATAAAAAGATATATGTCCGGGAGTGTGCCCTGGAGAGGCAGTTACTTGAAGCCCTCCCATGATGGGCAATATTTCACCGTCTGTAACAATTCTGTCGACAGGTACGGCGGGGGATACCATGATCACCGGTTCAAGAACCGCCATGATCAGTTTTGCCACACCTTTCGCCTCAATTTTTCTGCTAAAAACTCCATTTTTTATCGCTTCAGCTTCAATTTGCGAACTCCAGATTTCACAACCTGTGGCATTTTTTAAATCAAACGCGGCGCCATAATGATCCGCGTCAGAGTGGGTGATCAGGATGCGTTTCAGATCTGAAAGCTCGAAACCCAATTGCTGTATGGTTTTTAGAATAGTCTTCGCGTTTGCGCGCATACCTGTATCGATCAGTGTCAGGTCTTTTCCATCAATCAGCAGATATTGGTTGACAAATCTGCCAATACGATGGACGTTAGGGGTAATTTGCATAGATTTCCTCCAATGTAAGCTGTATATCTATTCTATCCCTAATTATCAGAAGCTCAAGAATGGTAAAAAATCCACTCTTATAGAATTTCCAAGAGTCCTCACTCAGATAGTCTGATAATGGCTTGTTTTTTGCATCATTAGTAAATATCTGATAACCATATTCCAGAATTCCTGAGAAGGTGACCCAAGGGTGATCAACAAGAAAATTCATATTTTCCCTGGTACCTTCCACCAGAAATTATTCCTGCCTGCATGCCTGCGGGCGGGGGAGCGTAAAATCACGGGAATAGTGTAAAATTGATTTATGGTTTCGATAAGTTACATTATCGCAAGCATAGTACGATTTAGGAGGTACCCCGATTGAACCCCTCTTTAATGATAAAAGACGCTGTGGATCGCTTCCTGTTGACCGTCTCTCAGGCGCGCAGTGAAAATACCACACTAACGTACGGAAACGCCATGGCGCATTTCCTGTATGTTCTTGAGGATAACCATCAGAAACCTTCTGAAACGCCCTCTACGAGCCTTACAGAGGACGCTGTGGCCTGGATGATATCAAGCCTCAAAGATCACGCGCCCTCCACAGAGCGTCTGTATTTGACAGCCGTCACCCGGTTCTATGAATATCTTGCGGCGGAAAATTTGAGTTCCATCAATCTACCCCGCGTTCACATGTTGATCCACCAGAGAGCCCGCAGGCCCGGACAAAGGCTGCCAATGTTTCCCCGTGACAACATAGACACCATTGTAGAACACATGATCAAAATAGACTATACGTGTATCGAATCTCCCGAGGAAAAGCTGCGATATTTACGAGACCGTGCCTTCCTGATAACCCTGGCGGATACCGGGCTTCGTGTTCATGAAGCCTGCGGTCTGCGCAGAGGCGATATAGACTGGAACGAAGGAAAAGCCCTGGTAATCGGTAAAGGCAACCGTCAGGCAGTGGTTCGCTTCAGCAACCGGTCCATGCAGGCGATCCGTGACTATCTGGGCGTCCGCTCCACCCTCGATGGTTCCAGCGGAAAACCTTTGGCATCTTTACCGATTTACGCAAGGCACGATAAGGGAGCCGGTTCAAAGGTAAAACCGATCACCACAACGACAGGCCGCGAAATTGTGGCAGATTGGGTAAAGACTATTCTGGGTCCTGAGGCCGTAGGTACTATTACCCCGCACAGTTTCCGGCACTATTTTGTCACCCGGGTCCTTCACAGTTCAGGAAACCTAAAACTGGCACAGGAGTTAGCCCGTCACAAGAGCATCGCTGTCACGCAGCGTTATGCCCATCTAAACGATGATGAACTTGACCGCGGTTATTATGATATTTTTGACGTATCAAAGCGGAAAAACGAAGAATTATGAAGCTATACGCAAAAAAATAATATTTTCAGGATAGTTTTTTACGATTTTTCGGCTTTTTAAAGCGCTCTGATGCATAAAGTTTATTTAATACATCCTCCAACCCTGCCTTGGCTTCATTTTTAAACATATCATCCAATGATATGTTGGGGGTTGGAAGCAATGCCTGATCATTGTTATCATTATTTCGGCCAGTAATAGTCTCACCCAATCTTCCCGGAGGACGGGAAATTTCTGTCACATTGGCCTTTTGGGTGAATAACGTATCCTGTTTTTGCAGCGCCGGTTTGATCACCAGGTCGGTGACCGCTTCCAGTACCATTTGCGGCCGTTTGTTGCGGATCGACATCAAACCGGTTACAGAAATATGTTTTCCTGTTAGACCATCCGGATTGATGTTGATCCTTTGAAAATCTTCGAGTACCCCACCCCAGATGACCGCGGTAAAACAATTTTCCTGCCAGTTACCGAAGTTAATAAAAATATGGTCATCACCTTCTTCGGTGTGGCCGTGAAATACTTCCTTAACTGAACCTGTGATCGTTACTATTTGCCCGATGGATTTCAAAATAGACGGCATCCAATCGGACTGATATATCGGCAAATTCCCTTTTTTATAGTTTGCTTTAGTCTGCGGAACAGATGAAAGAACTGTCAGATTGTTTGCTTTTCCGGTTATAAGTTCTTCCAAAGATGGAACATTTTCAATTTCAGAAAGACAAGCCTGCATGAAATTCGCGATATAGGGGGAAACGGAAGGAATTCCGGCTAACCTACGTAATAAACGTGAATTTTGTGGATCGAGAAAATCAGACCGTTGGAATAAAAGCCCTTCCCCGCCCGATTGGTATTGATCCCATAATCCAGGCTCCGCGGCAAGGGCAAGTAGGGCCAGATAAATAACCAGCGCGGAAAACCGGTCCAGACGCTCATTAAAACATATATTTGAGCGCGAAGGATGCTGGAAATGGATGTTCCCGAGTTCACTGCTTTTCCGCCCGGTCAAAGCGGGAACGTACATGCCGTCATAATCAATCAGGTAAACCTCGCCGGATTTGACCATAATATTGCGGTGTGACAGGTCTCCATGGGCCAAACCATTTGCCTCCAACACTCGGCAAACTCCACGAAATTTCTCACTCAATGCCAGTAGATCATCCGGTTGACGCAGATGGTGAAAAACATAGGTCTCCAGTGATTCCCCCTCGATCCATTCAACAATGGAAATGGGAAAATGCTTCCCATGTACGGCAATTCCATGTTGGAAATATCGGGTTGGAACAAAAAAGGGTAATGAAAGTTTTTCCAGAGTCTGGCATATCTGGGAATACCGAATGGCACGATCTCGAACGGCGCGATGAAAGCATCGGGCAGCCCAGATGTTATCCTTCAATTCTATTTTGTATGTGAGAGCAAAGCCCCCAGAGCGAACCCGTGGAAATCCCCAAAGATCACTCTCGACCAATCCCTGACGAAGAAAGTTCGACGAAAAGGATATTTCCGGATGCTGTAACGCTGACTGGTAATCCGCAAAAGTAGGAAATACAGGAGGATTCACGAAGACCCCTCCCCTAATTCAATATAAATAACCGACGTATCGTCATTCCGAATCTCTCCCTTTTTCCGGAGAGAATTTACCCAGTCGGAAAATTGGGAATCTCTGTCTGTTTTTTTAATAACCCGGATCATCTTCTGATATTCTGATTGATCGGTTACCGGTTTTCGCATGATCCATGATGCCATGGCATCAGAGGCCAGGATCAACTGATCGCCTCTCTTCAAAGATCCTCTCGCCAGATGGATTTTTCCCTTGATCGAATCCATTTTCTCACTTTTTGAGGGAATTAATACCGGCGAGTTATTGAACTCAGAAGGATCTTGTAGCGGAAGGGAAAGGTATATATTATGGTTATGCGCAATAAATA